>CAYFSV010000143.1:0-5073 GCA_964345815.1 uncultured Proteiniphilum sp.
GTCCATTTATGGTTAAACAAAGCTAAACGCATACTTGTGAAGCTATGATTTTGGTGGTTTTAGTGATACATCCTCGAGATTTGTGCTATGAAACACGCGGCATGCCCCTTTCGCATTAAATGCGATGGCTTGTGCGACGGTGCAAGTGCCATCCAGCCTCGATGCGATGTTAAAGAATGTTGCGCAAGTATGACACTCCCTCGCCATTGCTGCGTCTTTTTTTATAGTCACACTATTCCGCTTCATCGACATTTTGATAGGGTTAATCTAAAATATTTGATACGCGCGGAGTTTAGATATATTTTTGTAGTGAAATTAAATTAGTGTGTTGAGACGTGGCTGGATAACAGCCTAATGACATTTAAAAAAAGAACAGAAAAAGAAACAACTTAGAAAACAACTTTATGAAAAGATTATTTATACTCTTTAGTATTATCTCGATTAGCATTGCAGGCTTTGCGCAAAGCAAAGGGCAAATTACGGGCAGGGTTATGGATGCCGAATTTAATGAGCCCATTCAGGAGGCTAACGTTAGGGTTTTGCAGCAAAAGGATAGTACTTACGTCAATGGTGTGGCAACAAACAGGGATGGTAGGTTTTCAATCAACTTGCCTTTTGGTGCCTACATTGTGCACATTACTTATGTAGGAAACAATGATGTGTATAAGAATGTGACATTGAGCAATGCCAATCAAAATTCTAACTTGGGAACCATTGAGCTTGGTGCCGACAATATTTTGCTGGATGCGGTGGTGGCAACTGCCAAGGCTGCCGAAATTGTGGTGAAGGGCGACACAACAGAGTATAACGCAGACTCGTATAAAGTGACCGAGAGTGCTATCTTGGAGGATTTGTTTAAGAAAATGCCTGGCGTGGAGATTGATGAGGATGGAAAAATTACTGTCAATGGTCGCGAGGTGAAAAAAATTATGGTTGATGGTGAGGAGTTTTTTAGCTCCGACCCAAAGGTGGCTTCTAAAAACTTGCCAGCAAAGATGGTTGACAAAATTCAGGTGCACGACCGACGTAGCGATATGTCGATGATGACTGGATTTGATGATGGCGATGAAGAAACGGTGATCAACCTAACGGTGCGCCCTGGCATGAAGGAGGGGCTTTTTGGAAATGCTTTTGCTGGATATGGTTCGCAAGATAGATACGAGGGTAATGCCATGGTGAACTATATGAAGGATAAAAATCAATATACGGCGTTGGGTGGATTTAATAACACCAACAATGCTGGCTTTTCGGACCTTGGGGCTGCCATGGGCGGCGGAGGTGGCGGAAGAGGTATGTGGAGAGGACCCAACAATGGTATTACCAAATCGGGAAATGCGGGCTTCAACTTTAGCAATCAATTTACGTCGGACTTGAAGCTGGGTGGTAACCTAAGATTTGGAAATAGGGACAACAATACTATCTCCAAAATGCACACTCAAAACCTATTGAGCAGTGGAAACAGGCTTGAGAACGAGAATAACAACTCGAACAATTGGAGCCAAAACTTTGGTATGGACTTGCGCATGGAGTGGACTCCCGACACGCTCACCAGAGTGATTTTTAGCCCGAATGCTTCGGTTTATAGAAACAGACAAAGCCAAGTGGGCGACTTTGTGACCACATTGGAAAACATGACCGACACCATCAATAGTGGAAATTCGGACTACTTTTCGGAGGGTGATGGCAAAAATCTTTCGGCTCGTCTTGACGTGAGCCGTACGCTTGGCAAAAAGGGCAGAATATTGAGTGCTCAACTTAGTGGGGGCTTGTCAACATCGGAAAGCAATGGCAACAACTTGTCGAACACGCTTTATCATGGTTCGCGACCTGATGATATTATTGATCAAAAACTTAAAAACATAAACGACTCTAAAAACTGGCGTGCATATGTGTCATACGTGGAGCCCATTGGCAACAACAATGCCATTCAGCTTGCATATTCGTATCGCCAAAATGATTCGGAGTCGGACAGAGATACAAGAATAAAGGATGAAAATGGCAACTACACCATTCTTGACGAGAGATATAGCAAGAGGCTAGAAAACAGCTTTAGCAATCAGGAAATGGAGCTTAACTTTCAGTCGGTTCGCAAGGATTATGACTATATGTTTGGTTTCACGGTGCAGCCTTCGTCATCGGCTAGCAAAACATTTATTGGCGAGAGTCTTGAAAATGATTTCAAAAGAAGTGTGATTAATTATGCTCCTACTGCTCAATTTAACTATAGATGGACCCGTCAGCACAATATCCGATTGAGATATAATGGCTGGACGTCGCAACCATCTGTCAATCAATTGTCGCCAGTGGAGGATGTGTCTAATCCGCTAAATATCACCGTGGGTAATCCCGACTTGAAACCATCGTTTCAGCATAGATTGAATGTGAGATATCAAAACTTTAATCCCGAAAAGAATCGCCACATGGGGCTGTTTGGAAATATAAGCTATTTGACAAATGATATTGTCTCGGCAACTACTACCGATCTTTCTTCGGGCGCAAAAAGCACTACCTACCAAAACGTATCGGGCAACTGGAACGCAAACGGGCGTATGATGCTTAACGTTCCATTGAGAAATATTAAATTCTCGGTATTCTCGATGTCGTTTGCTAGCTACAATCAGTCAAATGGATTTTCGAATACCATTGAGGACGAGGTTGTGAATATAGAAAAAAACTTGAGCAAGAGAGTGAACCTGGGCGAAACGCTTGGATTGAACTATCGCTCGGACGAGTTTGACTTTGCGGTGCGTGGAAACCTGAGCTACAACAATGTGAGAAACACATTGGAGGGGCAGCGCGATCAGGAGTATTTTAATTATGGTGGAAATGCCAGCACAACAATCTATTTGCCTTACGATTTTTCGATAGAGAGCGATATCAACTACAGCACCAACTCGGGCTATGCTGATGGTTTCACTCAAGACGAGTGGTTGTGGAATGCATCGCTATCGAAACAGATATTTAAACAAAAAAATGGAACTATTCGTTTCAAAATATATGACATACTGCAACAGCGAAGCAATATTAATAGGTCGGTGACATCAAACTATATTAGAGATACAACCACAAACACTTTGACTTCCTATTTCATGTTCCACTTTGTGTATCGTTTCAATATATTTAAAGGTGGTGCCACGCAAGATGATATGATGCAGCGAAGAGGACCTGGACATGGGCCTGGGCGTAGAATGATGTAGAAATTGAAAAAAGAAGTATAGCTTGACACAATAATTTGTGTTGAGCTATAGTTTTAAATAATACAGACCAATTAATATAACCAAGATTTGACAAAATGGACATACCTTTCAAAAAGAATTTCAAAAACACATACACTGTCGTAATAGTGCACATTCTGTTGTGGAGCATGATATTGGTTGCACCATATTTCTTTATGGATCGAGAAAGAATATTTCAATGGGATATGTTTATGCGCTCGATTCCCGATATGGTGGGCTTGTTGCTGATATTTTATATCAACTATTTTGTGCTTATTGATAAGCTTTTGTTTAAGGGCAAGCCATATCAGTTTATATTCTACAACGTTGTTTTGCTAGTTGCTATGTTGGCTCTAATGCATTATGGCAACGAATGGATTAGAATGCTCAATCATCAACCAATGCGTAGGCGCAAAATGAGGGTTTCGCCATGGCTATTTGTTATTCGCAATGCCACCACGCTTATCACTATGGTGGGGCTGAGTGTGGCGCTGAAGATGTCGTTTCAGTGGTTTATTGCCGAAAATGAGCGCAAGGAGCTTGAAAAAGCTAAAACGGATGCCGAGCTGAAGAACCTTAAGAATCAAATCAGCCCTCATTTCTTGCTCAACACTCTCAATAATATATATGCATTGATTGCTTTTGATCCAGACAAAGCACAGCAGGCGGTGCTAGATTTGAGCAAACTATTGAGACATATGCTATATGATAACGAAAAAACATACGTACCTTTACATCAAGAAATTAGCTTTGTGAAAAATTATATCGAGCTAATGCGATTGCGTTTATCGGACAATGTGGCGCTTGATGCTCAAATAGATGCTGACGCAAACAGCACCACGCCTATCGCACCGCTGATATATATTTCGCTTATCGAAAATGCATTTAAGCATGGCATTAGTAGTAGCAAGCCTTCGTTTATTGCATTTAGGATTTCGGAAAAGCCGGGTGGCATTATCGAATTTGTTTCAAAAAATAGTAGCTATCCAAAATCTACCTCCGACAAAAGTGGGAGTGGCATTGGTTTGGAGCTTGTGAAACGGAGACTCGACTTTATTTATCCTAATCTATATGATTGGGAGATTGAAAACGAAAATGGGATATACTCTACATCATTAATCATATATACGAAAGGAAAGCCAAAATGAAACTAAATTGCTGGATTGTGGATGATGAGCCGCTTGCGCTGGAATTGCTTAACTCATATGTGCAGCGAACACCTTTTTTGAACCTAACGGGCAAATACTCGAGCTCCGTGAAGGCAATGGAGAACATGAAAAAAGACAGAATTGATATTATCTTTCTGGATATTCAGATGCCTGAGGTGAATGGGATGGAGTTTGCTCAGATGATTGATGAGGATACACGAATTATTTTCACAACGGCTTTTAGCGAATATGCACTTGATGGATATCGAGTGAATGCTTTGGACTATCTGCTGAAGCCCTTTTCGTATACCGACTTTTTGAATGCTGCAAAACGTGCGCTCAACTGGCATGAGATGAGGCTGAGTGCCGAAGAGAGCAAAGAGAGTGTTGTTGAGGGGCTGTTTGTGAGAGCCGACTACAAGCTTGTGCACATTTTGTTTAACGATATTTTGTTTATCGAGGGGCTTAAGGATTACATCAAGATATATACCCTGAAAGAGAGAAGACCCATAATAACATTGATGAGCCTCAAATCGATGGAGGATGAATTGCCCGCTGGGCGTTTCATTCGCGTGCACAGGTCGTATATCATCAGCCGAAGCAAGATAACGAGTATCGACAAAAACAGAATTTTGATTAACGAGCATCAAATACCGATTGGCGATACTTACAGAAAAACCTTTATGGATGCTATTGGTAATTAGGGGCTA
>CAYFSV010000144.1:0-5070 GCA_964345815.1 uncultured Proteiniphilum sp.
GACGTCGGATTTTGAGTCAATGTACTTCCCGAGCCTCTGTATGCATTAATTGCATCTTGAGGAATGAAATAAACAACTCTGTAGTCAGTTGACTGAACCTCTTCCATTGCTTTATGCGGACCGGGATAATGTCTTGTCAATGGCTCCCCATTTCTAAAAACATCATAACTTCTTTCAGCTTGATAAGCAAGTTCCAATTGGCGTTCTTTATCAATGCGATATTTTGCATTTTCAGCTGTCAAAGAAGTATATCCTTCACCCGGAAGCGAACGCTCTCTCACTTTGTTTAATGCGATGAGCGCAGCGGGATAATTACCTTTCTTAGCTTCGGCTTCTGCAATATTCAAATACATTTCGGCAAGACGGGAAATTACCGGAGAGTGCAAATGAGAATCTTCTCCTTCACGCGAGCATTTCACAATGTAGAACATGGGATATGCACGGTTGAGCTTCATCAATTTGTCAAGCACACCGGTGTAGGTTTTTCCATCCTTATAATCAATAGAATAGATGCCTTGTGCTACATCAACCGGGGTGAGCATGTAAGTATCATCGCCTTCCGTACAACTAATGCCATTCCCGGTATCTGATATTGGCGCTTGCACGTAATCATAGTTCACCTGTTCTCCGTTTGTGTTATACACATTTTTTACAAAACGAAACACATCTTTTATTTTATCTTCTCCTTCATATTGCGGCTCAATAAATGCTGCACGAGCATCCACAATCTTGTTGTTGTACCAATCATTGCGTCCTGTTTCATCCAACAAGCTCAAATATTTGCCACTGGCATACATTTCGCCCCAGCCCATTCCGCCAATATTTCCATACATACCACCAATACCATAATAGTGATCAAAACCAGAAAACTCAGAAGCAACTCGCTTAATAGCAAAAATCGTCTCTTCATTATTCTCTGGTGTAAAGGTGTTATATTTCATAAAACTCTCACGTGGAAGCATACTATATGCTCCTGAATTTATAACATCATTGGCATATTGTATCGAGAGTGTAGCATACTCATTGTTTGGATTCTCATAAGTTCCACTCATGTAAAGATAGATACGGGACAATAGAGCTTGAGCAGCACCTTTTGAAGCGTAAATAGGGCCTCTATCAATAGTTAGAAGCTCAGCAGCCTTTTTCAAGTCGCTTATTGCTTGTTCATAAGACGCTTTCACTGTAGCACGATCGGGCAATTGTCCGAAAACATCTTCGGGAGTTCCATTAACGATAGGAACACCTAAGTTTTTTTCCGGATTTTGATAATATGGACGGCCATATGCACGCGTGAGGTAAAAATACATCATTCCGCGTAAAAAATATGACTCTCCCAATGAATTGTCGACCTCTTTTGATTGTCCCTCTTCAATCATATTTATAATGTTTGAAGTTTGAGCAATTGCCTTATAACTATTATCCCAAAAGCTTTGAAGTCTATAATTATTAGGTGTTCTGGAATATGATATAAATTCATAGAAAGCATCTGTTGAGGTTCCACGAATCATCATATTATCACCCGCATATTCACCACATCTGTGCATCACATCCGACCAGCCTTTGAGTTGAGCATATGCTCCATTCAAAAGAGTTTCTAGAGATGCATCAGGATCATTTTTGATTTGCTCATCAGGCATTGAGCCATATGGCAATCTATCAATATCACATGCTGTAAAGAACAGACCAGCAATCAGAAGACTATATAAAATTATTTTTTTCATATGATTTATTCCTTTTTAAAATGTTAGATTTATTCCAAACATAAACTTACGTGTAGTTGGATATACAGTGGTTGTTACTCCCACAACCTTTCCATCATATGATGGAAGCTCTGGATCAACTCCTGAGTACTTTGAGATAGTAAATAAGTTCTCACCTGTTACAAACAGTCTTATGTTTTCAAAATTGTATTGTGGCAACACAAAGTTGTAACCTAAAGATAGAGTTCTCATTTTAAAGTATGATCCATCCTCAAGGTAGCGAGAAGAAACCTTGTTGGAGTTTGAAGAGTTGTTGTAGCTAGCAACTGGGTGAGTTGCAATATCTCCTTTTTTCTCCCAACGGCTCCAAGATGGCATTAGTCGCATTTGATTACGGTCGGTGTATGCTCCATCAGAGTCATATTCGGCACGGCTATAGTTATAAATCTTACCTCCAACTGAATATCCAAATACTGCATTCAAATCAAAGTTTTTCCAATAAAGCGAAGTTGACAATCCACCAAAGAATTTTGGTGTATAAGCTCCATTCTCCACCTCATCTGCTTCAGCATAAACTTCAGTAAGTTCTCTATTCTCACCTACTGTTTTATACCATTGTGCAGCTCCGTTATCAGGATTAACTCCTGCCCACTCGCGAATATACCAAGTGTCAGAGTCTGCACCTACACGTAATATTCTGTTTGCAGAACCTGCAATACCAACACCATCACCAATAATAATTGGAGCAACCTCACCTGTATTTGGATCAGGAATACCATAAAGTTCTGTTACTTTATTTCGGTTTAGTCCGATGTTTCCATCAATTGTCCAAAGAAGCTCTTTGTTTTTAACAACATCAACACTTGCTGTTGCTTCAAATCCTTTATTTCGTACAGCTCCAATATTACGCCAAATACGGGTAACACCTGTCAATCCTGGAATTGGAACCTGATAAAGTAGGTCGCTTGTGTTTTTGTCATAGTAATCAAAAGTTAGTCTTAATCTGTCAAGCAAAGCAACATCTAGTCCTACACCTGTAGTATATGTCTTCTCCCATGTTAAGTCTCTATTTCCAATTTGAGAAATCAGAGCTCCTGAGTTTTCATTATAACTTACAGATGATGATACTGAATACAAATCATATTGTGGATAAAGCGAACTTGGACGATTACCTACCGAACCGTATGATGCTCTTAACTTAAGCTCATCAAATATTTCGCTATTGAAAAACTCTTCACGATGAATATTCCATCCACCACT
Organism: uncultured Proteiniphilum sp.; assembly: GCA_964345815.1. Lineage (GTDB taxonomy): Bacteria > Bacteroidota > Bacteroidia > Bacteroidales > Dysgonomonadaceae > Petrimonas. The sequence goes on from CAYFSV010000144.1 coordinate 2,961, forward strand.
TATTGAGAAGAAGTTTCCATACTTAGCATTATCTCCAAAGTTTGAAGCACCATCACGACGAAGTGAAAGTTGTCCTAAGTATTTGCCATCATAAGCATAGTTGATATTAGAAAATACCGACTGAACTGCCCATTCCGAAATGCCACCTTTTGTTCCCTCAGGTTTTGCAGCAACATCAAGAATTTCAAATCCTGGCACAAATCCTGTTCCAGTTGCAGTTACAGCTTTTGATGAATAATCATTAAACTCATATGCTAAGATTGCATTAATTGAGTGTTTGTCAAAATACTTATTGAAACGCAACATTTGGTTGGTGTAACGACGCGTCATTTCTGATCTATATTCAGAAATTCTTCCTTTAACACCTTCGGCTGAAGAAGATCTTGGATCTGAATAACTCTTAGAAGCATAAAGCTGTGCTTTGATGTTATTTACAGATGAGAAAGTAAGCCAATCTGTAAATTTGATATCAAAGTCTAAGTTACCCATAAACTCATAGGTAGTTGACTCACTGAAGTTATATTGAAGGTCATAAATATAGTTTGTGCTATTACTGTTCACCCATTTTGAGGATCTGTGTCCAACAATATCTCCATTTTCGTCAAATGGACTATCCCATGGTAGGTTAGAATACATAGCCGACACAGAATATTGACGATTATCAATGTCACGTCTCGAGCCCGAGATGAAAGGTTTGATTGTTAACCAATCCGTTGGACGATAATCAGTTTTATAAAGCATATTGTAGCGTGTGAAGTCATATCCTTTTACAGCTCCAGTTTCATCATATACTCCAATCGAGATTAAAGAGCGCATTTTTTCAGTTCCCCCTGAAAGTGAAAGATTATACTCTTGTACATGACCCGTTTGAGATGCTAAATCCCACCAGCTAAAGTTGCTATCACGCAAACTAGAGTTCCAACGTGGGAAAACAATCGACTCTTGATTAGTAAACGACTTATAGTAATCATATAGTTCTTCACCATTCATCACCTTTAGGTTACCTCTATTAAGACTAGTTACACCAGCTTTTGCAGAAAAGTCTATTTTCAGTTTATCAAGTTTAGGATTTTTTGTTGTAACCACAATCACACCATTAGCTCCTTGTGAACCATAAATGGCAGTGGAAGCTGCATCCTTAAGAATTGTCATCGTTTCGATATCTTGTGGATTTAGTGAGCCAGAGCTGCTACCAACAATAACACCATCAATAACCCAAAGTGGGTCGGTGCTACCATTAATTGTTGACTTACCACGAATAACTACTGTACCAACCGAACCTGGTTGTCCCGAGCCTGGTGCAACATATACCCCTGGTGCTTTAGAGTTCAACATGTTTTCAACCGAAGGAGTTGTAACATTCTTAAGTTTTTCGCTAGATATTGACTGTAACGATCCGGTCAAGCTCTCTTTTCGTTGAGTCATATATCCTACAACCACTAACTCCTCCAACTGCTTGGTGTCTTCTACCAATGTTACGTTTACAGATGTTTGTCCCACTGTTGCAACTTCCACTTCTGAGAAACCAATATAGGAGATTTGTAGTAGTGCTCCCGAATTAATCTCTAGAGAGAAGTTTCCATCAAAATCCGTTATCGTTCCATTAGAAGGATTTCCTTTTTCAATGATTGTTGCACCAATGATTGCTTCACCTAAAGCATCAACAACATTTCCCTTGATGGTAACTTTTTGTGCTTGGCGAGTATCATTAGCACTTGCTTGTTTTGCTAATGTTCCCTTTTCAACCAAGGCAACAATGTTGTTGTCATTTTTTTGATACTCTATATCTAGTCCTGCTAGCAGTTGTTTCATTGCAGTATCGATGTCAGAGTTAGCAAGGTTTAGAGATACCAAATTGTCAAGTCCTGGAAGAGCTTCATTGTAGAAGAACTTGTAGTCGCTCACCTTTTCGATCTCACTCAAAACTTGTCTAAGTGTTTTGTTTTGCACATTTATGGATATCTGTGCAAAAGCAATACCAGTAATAATCCACACTAGCAACAACATAGATATTTTTGCTAGTGAAGATCTTTTTAAAATAGTTTTTTGCCTCATAAAAAAAGTTTTTTAATTAATTTATTTATAGCTAGAGTTAGAACCAACGTATCTT
>CAYFSV010000145.1:0-5042 GCA_964345815.1 uncultured Proteiniphilum sp.
GCACTTTACCGACGAAGAGCTTGTAACTCTAACTATGGCTATTGTAGCTATTAATGGATGGAACAGACTTGGTATTAGCTTTAGAGCTGAAGCGGGCACTTATCAACCTCAATAATGATTTGATACTAGAGAATAAAAAAGAGAGCGACATTTGATTTGTCGCTCTCTTTTAGATTTTATGATTATGAGTTTTTTACTATAGCTCTTTAACTCTCACATTTCTAAATTTAACTACCGAGCCATGTCCAAGGAAACCAATGTGTCCCGACTTGTTAAGTAGTCCTGGATGATCTTTACCATCAACAGTACCGTTTTTAGAAGCCTCTTTCAAATTGCCGTCAACAATAACCTCACCGTTAAGAGTGATTTTAATGTTGTCACCATTAGCAACAACTTCCTGATAGTTCCATTCACCCATAGGTTTAAGATGCCCACGTTTGGCAGGAATAACGCCATAAACAGAACCATGATATTGATACACCTCTAAATCTTTGTAGATAGGTGCATCGTCGTCTAATATTTGTAGTTCCATTCCCACATAAGCAGCATCGCCTTCCATTGGTGTGCGGATTCCCAATCCATTGTTAGCACCAGGTGTTAACATAAATTCAAAGCGGAAAACGAAGTTGTCAAACTCATCTTTGGTGTATAGGTTGCCGCCAAAGCTTTTGGTTGGGCGCATCACAATATTTCCCTCTTCAAGAATATACTCTTCTGTATTTCCAGTCCATGAGTGCATATTTGTTCCATCAAACAAAACTTTGTAGCCCTCTTTCTTCTCTTCAGCAGATAGTTCAAACGGCTCTGTGCGCTCAATCTCTTTGATGAAGATGTCACGATAAGCCACTTTGCTACCATGTGCTTGAAGCTCTATTTGCTCAACAGGGAATATTGGTTGCTTGCGGTCCCAGAAGTTTTCGAGCATCACGTTGTCGGTTACTAGCTCATCGTTTAGCCACACCCACACTCTGTCACCAATCATCTTGATGCGGAATGTGTTCCATTCACCCACCTTTTGATCAGCTACTTTAAGTGGTTTGCTTGGATTCTTCTGGTTGTTATATAACCCTCCAGAGCCAACTTGAGCACCAACTTCTACACGAGCAGTATCCCAAATTTGCACTTGTGGTGTGCCACGCAAATAGATGCCAGCATCAGGTTCTGGTCCTGGATAAAGTTTCCAGTCAACAAGCATTTCAAAGTCACCATATTGTTTCTCGGTGCACAAGTTGTCATAACCCTTTCCATCAAATACAATCAGTCCGTCTTCCACTTTCCAGTCAAGATTCATTTGCTCATCAGCTTTCACTTGAGCTGTAGCCAATTGCTTTGCAGACATCTTAGCCCTTGCAATTGGGTTTGCAACAAGTCCTTTCCATCCATCAAGGTTTTTGCCATTAAAAATTGAAACAAAACCACCGTCCTGAGGATTTTCCGCTAAGAATTTAGCAATATTCTGACGCTGATATCCTGCATCAGGGTTGTTAAGTGTTTTGCTCACTTTGTTCAATATTTTCGTGGTCTCCGCGCCAGCAAATTGTGGATTGTTGGTTCCAATATTCATAGCCGCTTGTGCTGCACTTTCACTCAATGCCGCATTATCCATAAAAGGAGTTACATAAAGCATTGCTTGATATAATCCTGTATTGCCAATTAGGCGAATAATGTTATTTTTTTGAGTATCATTCTTTGCTAGCTCCATTGCCTCACGTAGGTATAGATACTTCACAGCACCAGTTTGATTTGATGATGCAATTTTTTGAACAATAGCATCAACAGACTCTGATACTATACTATTGTCGCTACTGCTGCGAGCAATATCCAATAGTGTATAAACGCCGTCAAAAGTTTTCCATTGCTTCAAGGCATCAAATGCAGCCTTTTTGTTAGCTCCGGTTTCTGAGTTGTATGCAGCAATCAAAGCATCTTTTGCCTCTTCCGACTGGCTGTTTGCCAAAGCAGGGTAATACAAATGCTTCTTATCAGAATTAATCATCTTCGCAGCCACCACCTTCATTTGATTTGCCTGATCCATTGTTGATAGAACAGAGTTGATGGCTGTTTGAATAGAGCCTACGTACTCATCTTGCGATTGCTCAAGAAGATTAAACAAATCATCTAAGTTGTCAGTAGATGCCACATCTTTCAGTGTTTTTGCAGCCTCAGCTTTCACCACATCATTGTCGTTAAACATCTGATTGTAAACAAGGTTGTATTGGCTATTCATTTTTCTGTTAGACATCAATTGAAGTGCAGCAATCTTGCCAGCATTGTCAGAGCTATCAAAAACGGAAGCCAATGTGTATGACATATCGCCGTTGTATGAGTTTAATGCCTCCTGTGCCATGCTTATGGAGTTTGCATCACCGCTTTTTAGCATTCCTGCAAGTGGCAGCATCGCATCCTCAGTTCCAATATTGATAAGAGAGCTCACAGCTGCTTTTTGAACCTCACTGTTGTTTGATTTCAAGAAGCCAGATACCAGTGAAGTTGCAGAGTCCATCTTTTGCTTTCCAATCCAATACAAGATGGCAGCCTGAATGGCGGGAGACGATTTGGGTTTCAATGATTTAAGTATAGTTGCCGTTGCTTTAGGGCTTCTCCCAAAATTGTGCATGGCTAATACATTATTCAGCAAGTTTACATCACCACCTTTGAGTGCGCTTTTGAGCAACTTATCAGCATTTTTAGTTGACCCCGATGCCATAGCAATTTCTGCAGCTGCAATTTTCAAATCTTGCTTGTTGGCTTTGTCTGCAACTTTTAATAAAGACATAGCCTCTTTTGTAGCTAGTTTTGAGTCGGTTGCCGATAAATTATTTAGCACAGAAATATAGGCAGATGTAGCATTTGCTTTACCATATGCCCAATTATCCTTTTGAGCATCTTTCTTTAATAACGAAAGAGCATTTTTTGTTCCAACTGCAGCCAAACCATTGTATGCAACTTTCTTTAAGTTCTCAGATGGATTGTTGCTAAGCAAATTGATGAAAACGTTCTCCGCTTGTGGGTATTTTGTTTGTACAACCGCATTCGCAAGTTTTATTTTCATCTCTTCTGTATCAGCCTTTGTTAGCTCCGACAAAAGAAGTTGCTTCGCATCTTCACTACCAATTTGAGCTAAGGCTTGTGATGCAGGACCCGAAAGACGAGCGTCAGCAATAAAAGCCGAAAGTGCAGGTACATTGCTGTTATCGCCAATTTTTTCTATTTGACGGATAATCATAGCCTTGTTTTCTTCGTGTAATGGTTGTGTCAAAGCCTTTTCGTATGCAGTTAAAGCCTCTTTGCGCTTTGCGTCGTCATTTGCCACAAAATTAGTCCAGCCACTAATAGCATAATCAAGAGTTTCGTTAGTTTTATTGCCAGGAGCATTAAGTTGTCCAATTAAATATAACAATCCCTCTTCTCCAGTAGAGGTAAGGTCTGTCATCATTTTATTATATTCAGGTTGTGTTTGGGCAGGTAGTTGTGCCAAAACATCGGCAATTATTGTGGAACTACTCCTATTCTGTGGAGTTTGTGCCACCGCCAAGCTCACCACCAAAAGGAGAGCCAACAACGTTGTAATATATCTATTTATATGTTTCATTTTATTATTTCAGTGTTTGAAGATTATATATTCCAAGGTGCACGAGCTGTTTGATAAACCAATCTGTTAGCCTCTGGGTCATTGATAAATTCTTGTTTCACAGGGTCGAAGTGTAATGTTCTGTTGAGTTGCAATGCCACAAGACCCATGTTAACAACTGTGCACGAGTGGTGACCATTAATCTCGTTAAGAGCAAACTTTTGACGAGTGCGAATCGACTCAATGAAATCTGTGTTTTGTGGTTTTGGCTCAGGATAGTCAGCCAATTTCTTTTCCCAATTAGGAATATCACAAACAAAGTTTTTATATACATTTCCTTTCGGACCTGCAATATAGGGAGTGCCAGGTGTTCCGTAATCGCCACCCCACAACACAATCTGACATCCATCCTCGTAGGTATATGTGATAGATCTCCATGTGCCCACCGCATCAGGGTGTTGCTGTGGTGCATCCACCTCCACTTTAACGGGGCTAGTGTTGTCTTTGCCTAGTAAATACTGAACGGGGTCAATATAGTGTTGTCCCATATCTCCCAATCCACCACCATCATAATCCCAATATCCACGGAAGGTGGAGTGAACACGATGCGCATTATATGGCTTGTAAGGAGCAGGTCCCAACCACATATCATAGTCTAACTCCTCGGGTACTTGCTGAGGCTCAAGATGATCTTTTCCTACCCAGTAAAACTTCCAGTCGAAACCTGTGTGCTTACTGATTGTAACTTTTAGGGGCCATCCCAACATGCCACTATCAATAAGTTTTTTAAGTGGTTTCACAGGAGTTCCAAGACCGTAGAAAGGGTCTTTAAATCTAAACCAAGTGTTAAGTCTAAAAATATTGCCATGTTGTTTCACAGCTTCCATCACCCTTTTGCCCTCACCAATGGTGCGAGTCATTGGTTTCTCACAAAATATGTCCTTGCCAGCCTTAGCAGCTTCCACAGCCATAATGCCGTGCCAATGGGGTGGAGTAGCAATGTGCACTATATCCACATCTTTGTCAAGAATAAGATCGCGGAAGTCGTGATAAAGGTTGATATTATCCTTCACCAATGACGCAGCCTGATTAAGATGGTTTTTATCCACATCACACATGGCTACAACTCTGGTGTTGTCGTACGAGATATGTCCTCTTCCCATACTTCCAACGCCAATAATACCTTTTGTTAGCTCATCGCTTGGGGCAATCATGCCTCTACCCAAAACATTGCGGGGAACGATGGTTAGGAGTGATACTCCTCCTAAAGTTTTCAGAAAGTCTCTTCTAGTGGTCATTGTATTAATTTTGATATAAATTTTTTGAAATTTGTTTTTGGCAAAAATAATATTTTTAAACGTGCCAATTAGTATGTATTTGCTTAATAAACTGCAATTATCGTGATAATACAGTTTTAATATCATTGCTGTCCGATAAAACTTTTTTGATAAAATGAAAAAAGGGCTGTTTC
>CAYFSV010000146.1:0-5041 GCA_964345815.1 uncultured Proteiniphilum sp.
TAATTAAGTACATAAATATACTATTATAAAAAATGCAGAAGTAGAATACGTTTCTAACTTCTGCATTTTTGTTTCTAATGTCTTTGTTTTACTAATACCTACGTTCTCTCATAGTATTCCCCGAAGATTTAGAGACAGACGAAGAAGATATTCTTGAAATTCGTTTTGTTTTTCTCTTCTTATCCACTCTCACTTTTGTGGAATCTGTATATTCACTCCAAAGTCCTGTTCTAAAGTCTTTTATTTCTTGCTCGATTCTTTCCTGCTCCTTTTCAATCTCTTCGGGAGTTACCGCATATTGAGCAATTGCTAAATTCCGAGGATTTGCAGCTTTATATATCTCACCATCATAAATCTGCTTTCTAAAATAATCATCCACCGTTCCCAACATCGAGTTGTTCAAACCAGAAGACATAATTGGCATACCCAATGCATAAGGCTTAATTTCGGCATATGGAATCCAAAACAATGGATATCTGGTTGATACAGCATCATAATCGCCCTGACGATGAATAATGGGGCAAATAGCTACCACTTCCGTTTTGAAATCCGTAGTGCGACTATCAAGATAATAAACCTCTTTCACATAATATCCCTGCACTTCATTGCTAGGAATATCCACATCATCAATCACAAAGCTCTCACCTTCTGTCTGATAATAAACATCAAATCTATCCAAAAACTCCATGAAGTCAATCCTATACTCATCAGCAAACAGCTCACGACCATCCAAATATTCATATGCTGCAATCTTATCACTCGCAATGAGTCTAAAAATCATTGTGAATAAATTCATTTTCCCATTCTCAGGAACTGTAGGGTAATATAACGGAGCATTTGCCTCCTTATTCAAATCAAGATAACGATATATCGTACGCGACCATCTTGCGTTTTCAACATCTGTCGATTGAGAACGAGCGGCTTGCAAAGCCCTAACCGACATGGCAGAACTTCTTTCCCCTGTTTCTCCGCTTTGTCTTTGCTCTAGTCTCTCCCTTGCAGTTTGTTGTGCCATAGCATCCCCTACAAAACTAACCATCAACAAGGCTATAATCAAATTGAATATTCTAATTTGCATATTGTATATTTTTGTCTTTAAACACTTTTCTAACCCACTCTAACCTCTATCACAGCAATTTCTCTTTCGCCACCATCAGGACCCACAGCCTTTACTCCCGAAATATAGAAATAAGCGCCACGCTGCAATCTGCGTATCTGCTCTTTTTGTCGCGAAGAAAACCGACTACCATCCGACACTTCTGGAATAGCATTGCCCATTGAGTCGAAAAATATTGTGCGAAAGCTAACCACTCTGAAAGGTATATTTAAAATACCATCATCAATTGCAGCTTTTATTCCATCACTATTCATCAGCACCCCTTTCGATAAACCACCACCCTTAAACATAACTGGATTTCCATTAGCATCACTATATTCAATATATGGAGTAGGATCGGGCAATGCACGAACTCTAAAATTCTTTGTAGCCATTCTTACCGTTTGCGAGCCCGAGCGTGCCGATATAGATATTTCAGCATCCTCGCCCACCCTATTTGGTTTAGCAACCCACATATTTCCTTTTCTCGACAATGTACCGTTAGTCATTGTAGCTTCAACGGCACTCGTTGCAACACCAGGCACTGAAATACTTATCTCATTATCAATACCAGCATATAGCACATTCATAAGAGTAGGAGCAATTGTAGCCATTGGTTCTATCACGGTGTAATTATCCGAAAACTCACGACGCATCACACTTCCATCACCACCCCTCATCTCAATATATCCCTCCACAGGGAATGTGCCCACACTTGATGATGCAGCCGAAAATTGTCCATCAACAGCCCCATCCAATCTCTTTCCGTTCACATATATTGATTGTACTTGAGTAGAATCCTCTGCCGATAGTACTATTCGAGCATTATATGGAGCACCCTGTATCAGCACACGCGACTCGGGAATTACGTAAGCATTCACCCTATTTACTCTAAAATCACCAATATCCACATAATTGAGCAATGAGTTCAACGCCTCACCCTCCGACAAACGAATATCATTCTGCAGCTTTGTAAGGATTGTTATCGCGGCCGATATTGGCATATTATAAAATAGCGACTCCTCCCAATTCTTATTATCTCCAGCTTTATTTTGTGGGTCAACACTCAAGCTGTTCTCAATTATATTTCGTCTATTTTCATCAGCTACCATCTCGGTAAGCAAGTTTCTGAAATCAATTATATTCTCCCTAAGCTTCAGCCCCTCATTATTTGATGATGACAGCATAACAATTGAAGCAGCATCAAGATTTTCTTTATTCTTTATGTTCTTCACATCTCCCTTTTTGCCATCAGCAATCTTCACCATCTTATCTTTAAGAATATCAATATTATGAATCAAAGAATCGCTCTTCTCCTTTATTAGTAAGCCTTTGTCGTACCACTCACCAGCCTTTTCTCTGTTTTGTGTGTTATACTCCTCCAACTCAGCCATTATCAAGCTATTTCGAGTTTGCATATTGTCAAACGAATCACTCAGGCTACTCTCCACAATATCAAAACCGTTGAGCACTTCAACCGAAACATTGAGTGCCAACATAGCGATGAAAACCAAATACATGAGGTTAATCATCTTCTGACGTGGAGAATTTGAAAATCTGCTTGCCATCCTTTTATTTATTTGCAGTCATAGCCTGTATCAAGCGACCATATATTTCATTTAGCTCCTGAATCTGACGAGTCATCTTTTCGGTTTCATCCCTGAAAGAGGAGCTATCGGGCACACTATCGCTATACATATTTTTGATATTTGATAAGCCTTTGTTGATTTGCTCCAAAGTATCTATTTGCCCACTTATACCTTTCAACTGAATCTCATAAATAGTATTTAGTCCAGAAATATTTCGGTTCAACGCCTCCATCTGTTGCACGTAGCCCAGTGAGTTTTGACTAATATTTTGCGAATTATCTATTATATATTTATATGACTCTTGTAGTGATTCAGAAATATTTGTGAGAGTATCCACTGCGTGAGCAAATCTAGCTACGTTGCTCGACACCGACGACAACTGCTCTACACTATCTTCACCCTGATAACCGATATTCTCTGAGTGATATTGTGGTTGCACATTATGCTTCGATTGAGAATGTATCGACTGTTGTGCCTGTGGTTGTTGTGGCTGCAAAGGCATATAACCTTGCTGCACTTGATTTGATACTTGAGGCGGGCGGTCAAATCCATATAATATAAATACTACAACTTCAACAGCCATACCCGTACCAAATATTATATTTCCCCAAATACCCCAAAGATGTAACACCTTAACCAAAGCACCCAAAATTACGATGGCAGCACCAAAGCTATATCCATATTGCAAAAGACGCTGACCACCATCAGTTTGCAAAAAACCTTCTATTCTTCTTATTGCTCTATTCATCTCATTATTCTTTTCATGTTAATTATCTGCGCGACGATCCTGATCCCATTTGAGTTCTCACACATCTAAAACCAATATATGATCTACCCACATTTTGATACTCCATATCACGCATATCAGAACGTATGAAAGTGGAAATATCTTTCCACGAACCACCTTTCACTACTTTTTTCTTCAAAGCATATGGATCTTCAATAGCCGCATTATATCTATACTCGGGGTTCACATCACTCATCATCTCATTGCCCGATTCGGTAAAAGCTGTTGAAGTCCATTCAGCCACATTACCCGCCATATCATATAGCCCCATGTCATTTGGTTGGTAAGTTCTCACTTTTGCCGGAATCAAATTATTGTCAGCAGCATAAGCACCTTCGCCTGGCTTAAAGTTAGCCATAAAACAATCATCATCTATTTCGGCTGAACCAGCGCCCCAAGGATAAATATTATCGGTATTACCACTTCTAGCTGCAATTTCCCATTCAGCCTCCGTTGGCAAACGATACTTCTCAATCTTTACATTATTTCGTTGCAAACTTTTGCGTAGATACATTGTTCGCCACTCACAAAAGGCGGTTGCCGCCTCCCACGACACACCCACCACAGGATGATGAGCATACGAAGGATGCGAAAAATAGTTACGCATATAAGGCTCGTTGTGAGCATTTTCAAAATCATTCACCCAACAAGTCGTATCAGGATAAATATTTACAATCTTGGTGTGCACAAAATCATAAAGGCTACTCAGTGGTCTTGTAATAGTCTCATTAATAATTCTGCCTTCATCGTCGATATAAGCAGTATCTTTTGATATTATTATATTTTCAACAATCAACTCATCGTTTCTATTCCTATAATCAGTATTCAACACTCTCTCATTAGGATTTAGCCTATTATGTCGTTTTGCAGCCTCAGTTTCGTCAAACCATTCATACCTGAAGTTCATTTGACTAGCATCAAGCATCTTTTGTCCAGTGATTGGATGCGTAGTGTAAACACTGTTAATAGCTGCCTCCTCCTCTTCGGTATTCCTAGTCCATGGAATAGGAATTGTCCAATCAAGACGCGGAGTTATAGGATCACCATACTCGTCCTCGGTTATCTTATAGAAATCGTCACCTGCATATGCTGGGTCTGCTAGTCTCTCACGAATAATGGAATCGCGCACCCAATATACAAACTGCAAATATTGAGAATTTGTTATCTCAGTTTCATCCATCCAGAAGTTATCAACAGACACACCACGAGTAGGAATTGTGATACCCCAAAGCGAATCAAGCTCACCAGGTCCCATCACAATTGAACCACGAGATATCAAAACCATATTATATGGAGTGGGCTCACTCCATGCCTTTCCCATAGGCACCCCAGTAAGTTCGCCACCAACCCTCCCAATGCCTCCTCTTCCACACGAAAAAAGAGTGGTGAAAAGCACTAACAGGATAATTATATTTTTAAATTTCATAAGCGTCTATATCTTTGTAATTACTCATCATCGTCATTATAGTAGCCTTATACTCTTGTGAGGCTTCGGTTTTGGTCTAAACAAATCCAAATCAAACACATATTGAAGAGCGACCTCATGATTTGATCCAAAATCAGCACCTT
>CAYFSV010000147.1:0-5014 GCA_964345815.1 uncultured Proteiniphilum sp.
CTTCCATTTTGCTCTTTCTAATAAATGCCTTAAATTTGCATATCGAACAATGATATTGAAACAGACTTTTATACTACGTATGATGAACTATAATAAAAGAAATATAATAATAACAGTAGCTTTAATTATCGCTTGCTTTGGCTCCAAGTCTTACGCTCAAAATTACGTCAACCCTGTGGATGTGCCAGTGGCATTGAGCGCCAATTTTGGAGAGTTGCGTGCCAATCACTTTCACTCGGGACTCGACTATAAAACTCAGCAGGTGGTCAATAAGCCCATTTTGTCGGTTGCTGATGGCTATGTGTCGCGCATTAGCGTGTCGCCAGGTGGTTATGGTTTGGCGCTATATATTACTCACGAAGAGACGGGACACACCACTGTGTATGGTCACCTCAACAGCTTTGCAAAAGATATTGCCGAATATGTAAAAAATCAACAGTATGAAAAGGAGAGCTTTAGGGTTGATTTGTTTCCCGAAAAGGGGTTGCTGCCTGTGCGCAAGGGCGAGCAGATTGCTTTGAGTGGCAACACCGGTAGTTCGGGTGGACCACACTTGCATTTCGAGGTGCGCGACACAAAAACTGAGGAGCCTATCGATCCGCTCAACTTCTTTGCTCATTCGGTAGTGGACACTCAAAAGCCTGATTTGCGTGGTATCGCTTTTTATCCCATCAAGGGTAGGGGCAGTGTCAATGGTAGTGCCAATCCGTTGCGCATGGATGTTGCAAAAAATGCACAGGGCGTGCCTTTGGCATTGGGGCAATCCATCCGAGCTTGGGGTCGCATTGGAGTGGGAGTTAAGGCTTATGATAAGATGAATGGTCAGCACAATATTTACGGAGTTAAGCATGTACGCCTATTTGTGGATGAGGAGCGAGTGTTTAGTCAATCAATTGATAGGTATTCATTTGCCGACACACGAATGCTCAACACTTTAGTTGATTATGAAGATTGGCGACAACGAAACTCTTTTTATATGCGTTCGTTTGTTACGCCAGGCAATAAGTTGAAGTTCTACAACACTGTAAATAATGGTTTTATCGATATTAACGAAGAGCGCAATTATCGCATGCGCTATGAGCTTGAGGATCATCACGGCAATGTGCTCACCTATTCGTTTGTGGTGGTGGGGCAAAGGCAGGATATAGATTTGATGACGGATAGCACCAACTTTATGTCGCACAATTTTCACAACACTTTTGTGGATACCGATTTTGTGCTTGATATTCCTCGTGCTAATCTCTACGAAGATATTCGATTTACACATTCTCGCACAAAGAGCGAATCCTATTTCTCAGATATATTTCAGGTTCATAATAAGCCGGTCCCACTTCATGGCAGTGCCAAAATGTGGATTAAGATTGATGCTGACACCCTGTCTAACAAAAAGCAATATGGCGTGGTGGACATCACTGGGCGCACAAGCTGGGTGGGTGGAACCTACAAAAATGGAGGAATGGAGGTAAATATTCGCGAGCTTGGTCGTCGCTATGCTGTTTTATGCGACGACATATCGCCCGTCATCACCCCCATCAATCCTGCAAGTTGGAAAGCCAATCGCCGCATCCAAATCCGATTGAATGACAACATGAGTGGAGTTGCTCACTTTAGAGGCACTATCAATGGCAAATATGTGCTGTTCACTCACGATATGAAATCGCCTGTTTACACCTATCAGTTTGATAATGAGAGATTGCCCACAAGTGGCAAACTCCATCTTGTATTCACAGCAACTGATGGCGCTGGCAATGAGTCGCAATATGAATACATGATGGAGTAGGAGGACGTTGATAGTTATTTTAGTCCTAATGTTCGCTGTGCCAACTCAATTTCGTGAGCACTGCCCGTGTGTTTGCCAGTTACATCCGAAAGCTTCACGCACTCGTGCCACTGCTCCTTTTGGGTCATTTTGCAACGGAATAGTTTCATCACAATGTTCATGCCGGTGATTCCATTTCCCACATCGTTTGTAAGGTTGGTTCCAATGCCAAAGGTGGCGCCAATGCGGTCGCCACAATAGTTCTTAATTTCTATTGCTTTGTCAACATTCAAACTGTCCGAAAACACAATATACTTTAGTTTTGGATTGATGCGCAGCTCTTCGTATCTCTTTATTGCTTTGTCCACAAAAACGAGGGCATCGCCACTGTCTTGCCTCAAACTGGTGAATAGTGCAGCATGCTTCTTGCTAAAGTTAGTCAAAAACACGTCGGTGGTATAGGTGTCGGTTAGAACGGTTCCTAAGTCGCCGTCATATACGTTTATCCAGTTTTCCATCGACATAAAGTTTGCCATCTTATATCCATATATCGAGCCATGAAATTGCACCCATTCGTGTGGGTGAGTGCCCGACACATTCAGGTTGTGCTTATAAGCCAGATACACGTTGCTGGTTCCAAAAAAAGAATCACCCGCATGCTCTTTCATCAGTGCAGTTATTCTGTCTTCCACATCAAAGCTAAAGCGGCGACGCATGCCAAATAGCGAAAACACGATATTGTTCTCCTTCATCTTGTTTGCTTTTTCAATAGCTGTCTTTTCAAGATAATCTAGGTTGGGCTTTTTGCCCGTTTCCATATAATAGAGTTCCGATACGGTTGCCAATATTGGCGTCTCCCACAACGTGATACGATATAGCAGTCCTGTTGCATTTATTTTCAGTTTTTTATCTTCAAGTTGCACCTCCACCTCTGAGGGGTCAAATCTGTAGCCCTTCAAAAAGTCGATATAGATGGGTGGGAGATATGGCATTTTGTTTTTCACAAACTCCTCTTCTCCTTTTGTTAGACATAGCTGCGACATGTTTTGTAGCTCTTTGATAAGTAGTTTATCAAATCCCTCAGGATAGTCTAAATTACTTCGATCCACAAATTCAAACTCGCCGTAGGCTCTCGGAAACAATTTCGAGTAGGCGTAGCTGGTTGTGAACTTGTACAAATCGGTGTCGAGTATGCTTTTTATTATTGACATTTTAATTGATTTCTGATTTCTGATTTCTGAATTATGAATTATGAATTTGCTTACGCATGATAATATCTACCTCATTGCATAATAATCGAAGCAATGCAAGGTGCAGAGCACCGAAATTATGGTAGAAACACTTGCTTTACAAACTATTTTGTTATTAATTTTGTCAGTGCTTCAATATTGCCTGACGACGTCACTTTTTTCCCTTCTGGCGTGTATAGCGATTGAATTCTATCATCATACGCCTCATACACTTTGTGCTTCACAATTTTCATTGTTGAGTTCACCATGCCGTTTTGTTCGGTAAATGGCTCTTCTATGATTGCCAAGCCTGATGGAATCCAACGGTGTGGAAACATTGTTTCAAATTCGCCACCTTTCAAGTATCTAGCCACTTCGCTCTCAATTAGTTTTGCAGCTTCGGCAGGGTCGGTTGTCACTTTTTTCAGTTCAGCAGCGTTTGGCACAATCAGTGCTGTGGTGTAGGGCTTCTGGTTGTTGTATAACACTATTTGGTCTATGAATGTTGACTTTGCCATTATTGATTCTTCTATGCCTTCGGGCGAAAACTTTTCACCATCATCGCTAATTAATAATGATTTGGTACGCCCCAGCACATAAAGAAAACCATCATTATCGATATATCCCATATCCTCGGTGCGCAGCCAGCCATCCACAATAGCTTCGGCTGTGGCTTCGGGATTTTTCCAATAGCCCTTCATCACGTTGCCTCCGCGTATTATTATTTCGCCTTTCTCGCCAATGGGCACCTCTTTCAAATCTTCGTTCACAATCTTGATATCCATATTGGGAACAGGTTTGCCCGACGAACCCAACTTGTGGGCGTGTGGACTGTTTGCCGAAATGATTGGTGTGGCTTCCGACAGGCCATATCCTTGATACATAGGTATGCCAATGGCATAGAAGAAACGTTGCAACTCGATGTCGAGCAGTGCGCCTCCTCCAATAAAAAACTGCATGTTGCTGGCAAATGATTGGCGCACTTTCGAGAATAGTACCTTGTCGTAGAATGCGTATAGAGGTTTGAGCCAAAACTTAGCGCCTCCACCTTTGTTGAAGCCCTCTTTGTTATATTCATATGCCACTTTTAGTGCATTCTTGAATAGTTTGCTCGCTTTTGCCCCTTGCTTTTCGATTCCCGACTCAATTTTTTTGCGGAAATTAGTGGCAAGTGCTGGCACACTCATTATTAGGTGTGGATTGATCTCCTTCAAGCTCTTTGGCACATTGCGCAACACTTCCATTGGCGATTTGCCCATTGCCACTGAGGCTATCGATGCTCCACATTTCATAAATGCGTATATTCCTGCTGTGTGTCCAAAAGAGTGGTCCCACGGCAAAATAAGCAATTGACGGAAATATGATGGAATGCCATCAAGATGCTCCACAGCCTGTTCGGCGTTGCACACATAGTTGCCATGCGATAGCATGATACCCTTAGGGTTGGCAGTGGTGCCCGAGGTGTATGATATATTTGCCAATGTGTCGGACGTCAGCGCAGCAATTCGCTCCTCAAGAGAAGCGCTGTTCATATTCAGAAGCCTTTTTCCATTTTCTAGCACAGTGTCAAACAGCACTTCATCCTTCTGAATATTCTCTTCGGGATCGATAAGGATATATTGCTTCACTGTTTCAAATGCCTTTTTCATAGGTCTTATTTTGGCAATTTGCTGGTCGGAGGCTATCACTACGGTGCTCTCCGAGTGATTGAGACGGAAACCTATATCATGCTCTGTGTCAAGCTTCACCGATAGTGGCACACAAATAGCACCTGCATGCAAAACACCCAGCTCGCCCACAATCCAATTGTTTTTGCCTTCGGATAGTAGTGCCACTCTGTCGCCTGGCTGCACACCCAAGGCTATTAGTCCAGCAGCAAACTCACGCGATTTTGTTTGCACCTCTTTGTATGATAGAGAGGTATATTTTACTCCTTCGCGTGCTTCATATAAAAATGGGCGATCTGAGAAATTGTCAACCGCCTCGTTCAAAAATTGTACTAATGTTTTGCTCATATGATTTATGA
>CAYFSV010000148.1:0-4798 GCA_964345815.1 uncultured Proteiniphilum sp.
AGCTGATTATAATAAAAAAAGGATGCCCAAAACTTATTGGACACCCCCTTTTTGTTTTGTAGTAAAGTCTAAACAATTACTTTATAAATGATGTTACAATAATAATCATCTAAGAAAAATTGTGCACATCTAATTGATTGTGCATCATATATGTTTAACATTTTAATATAACAAATCGCAATGAACAAAGTAAAACTAATTCTCCTTTCACTGCTTCTATGTGGTATTTCATTTAATGCGGAAGCCCAGTTTTTGAAACAGCTTAAAAAACAGGTAGTTGATCGCACCAAGGAAGCAATTATTGACAAAACTGCAAATAAGGTTGCAGATGATATTTCTGACAAAGTATCTGACCAAGTAGCAGGAGCTATAAATAGTGCTGTAGCTGCTGGCTATGAAGGAATGATTCCAGCATTAGGCTCCATAAAAGATATTGAAACACTCCCTGCTGAATATAATTTCGATTATCTATATAGTGTCAAAATGAATATAACTGAAGGTGGCGAGATGCTTGTGGATTATTATTTAAACAAGTCAGAGCCATACTTGGGCATAAAAATAAATTTATCTGATGATATAATGTTGATATTTGACGAACAGAACAAGGCTTTAATAACAAAGATGGGAGACAAGACATTCGCAACAAATATCAATTATGATGATGACAGCGACACATCAGACAAAGAGTTGCAAGACTATACCATCACCAAACTACCTAACAAAAGTTTTCTTGGAAGAGATTGTATAGGAAGATTGATTGAAAACGATTTACACAGAATGAAAGTGTATATTGACACGAGCACTGGTGTTTCTTTAGATCAAGTTTTCAAGAACAAACATGCCAAAGTTCCGTCTAATATGAAAGAGATATTCAATAGCTCAGAGACAGGTATTGTGATGTACGCAGAAATGACAGATAAAAGTAATAATAACATGAATATGACTCTTGAGTGTACAGAATTTAGACAGCAAAGTATGGTAATAAATACTAGATAATAGCCGCATCTCTTACATTTCAGAACAAGTGAAAATAAAGTATGTAGGGAGAGTACTTCCCCACCCTCGGACCTGAGAAAATGGTATGACTTTAGTATTTGAGCCTCTCGGAACATGGAATAAGCCTAAATAATCAGATCAAGCGCTTATGGAACATACAAAAAAAGGTGTGAAGACTAATCTCCACACCTTTCTAAACTATTATTTGAGGTACCTGGCGGATTCGAACCGCCGTACACGGTTTTGCAGACCGCTACCTAACCACTCGGTCAAGGTACCTTTTGCAAATGCGACCACAAAGATACTATTTTCTTTTTAAGTTACGAAACTTCATTCAATTATTTTCAACACTCAAATATCTTTCATAGATAATTGAATGCGTTTTCTGTCATAATCAACGGATATAACCTTAACCTTAACATGCTGATGAAGGGAAACAACATCTGTAGGGTTTGACACAAAACGATTGGCAAGTTCTGAAATATGTACTAAGCCATTTTCTTTTATCCCAAAATCAACAAAACATCCAAAATTAGTAATATTTGTCACAATGCCAGGCAATATCATACCCTCTTTCACATCATCTATAGTTCGAACATCAGGATCAAACTCCAAAAGCTGAACTTTTGTGCGAGGGTCACGCCCAGGCTTCTCTAATTCCTCTACAATATCACCAAGTGTTTCTAGTCCTATTGTTTCCGTTTTATACTGATTAATATCAATTGTCTCGATAAGCTCTTTATTTGATACTAGCTCTGCAACAGAGCATTTAAGGTCTTTAGCAATACGTTCTACCACCCCATAACTCTCGGGATGGACCGCTGAATTGTCTAAAGGATTTTTGGCACCAGGAATGCGTAGAAAACCTGCACACTGCTCAAAAGCTTTTGGACCAAGACGTGGTACTTTCCTTAATTGATTGCGCGAAACAAAAGCACCATTCTCTGTTCTGTAATTTACAATATTTTGAGCTAGCGATTCACCTAAGCCCGAAATATACATCAACAAATGCTTGCTAGCTGTATTCAAATTAACCCCAACCTGATTCACACAACTCTCTACCGTTTGGTCTAAAGTCTTTTTCAGCATCGTTTGATCAACGTCGTGCTGATACTGTCCCACCCCAATTGACTTAGCATCAATCTTGACCAATTCTGCCAAGGGGTCACCTAGCCTTCTACCTATCGAAACAGCACCACGAACAGTAACATCATAATCTGGAAACTCTTCACGAGCAACCTTAGAAGCGGAATAAATGGAAGCACCACTTTCGCTAACTACAAATACCTTTACCTCCTTTTCATATCGCAAATTAGAGATAAACCTCTCTGTTTCTCGACTTGCAGTTCCATTTCCAATGGCTATTGCATCAATTTTATATGCAGAAACAAGCTTTACAACTTTGCTTGCAGCCTTAGAAAACTCCTTTTGCGGAGGATGCGGATAAATAGTCTCATTGTGCAATAGATTTCCTTGCTCGTCTAAACACACAACCTTACATCCAGTTCTATAGCCAGGGTCAATTGCAAGAATACGTTGCTGCCCAAGAGGAGGTGCAAGCAATAATTGACGCAGGTTTTCTGCAAAAATTTCAATAGCTGCCTCATCAGCCATCTGTTTAGATAGGTTGGCATATTCTGTTTCAATAGATGGCTTTAGTAATCGCTTATACGAATCTTCAACTGCCTCTTCTACTAAGTCGGCAGCCTCAGTATTGTTTTTTGCAAAATGTGGCACAAGTCTATCCAAACAATTATCATCATCGGGCGAGATGGATACTCTTAAGAAACCTTCAGACTCGCCACGCCTAATTGCTAGAATTCTATGTGACGGACATTTTGACAATAATGCAGAAAAGTCAAAGTAATCACTGTACTTCTCTCCCTCTTTTTCTTTTCCTTTTATAACCTTAGATGAGATAGTTCCTTCTCTATCAAAGAAGCGACGAGTAATTTGCCTAGCATCAGCACTCTCGTTTACCCATTCTGCAATAATATCCTTGGCTCCTTTTATGGCGTCCTCTGTTTCAAGAACCTCATCATTTATGTATCCATTAGCTTTATCTCCAACATTCTCATCCAATTGCATCATAATCCAAGTAGCTAATGGCTCTAAGCCGCGCTTCCTGGCGATTTCGGCTCGCGTTTGTCTCTTTGGTTTATATGGCAAATAAATATCCTCTAGCTGTGTTGAATCCCAACAATCTTCAATTGCCTTTTCAAGCTCTGGGGTTAGTTTTTCTTGTTCTGAAATTGACTTTAGAATAAATTCTTTGCGCTTAACTAGCTCTGTGTATTTGTCAAGCTCGTTCTTAATTTTTGAGATTTGAACCTCATCCAGTCCACCTGTAGCCTCTTTTCTGTATCTACTGATAAAGGGAATTGTAGCCCCCTCATTTAACAACTTTACAGCGGCATCAACACTTCTGCCGGCAATGTTGAGAGATTTAGAAATTAATGTATTAATCATACTCAATTCTTTAGTTTTAAGCATTTACAAAAAGTAAATAGTTTATGCAAGATATGTTCTTAATCAAAACATATTTTCAATTTTCTTGACCGCATCCACAAACATATCAATCTCTTCAATCGTATTATATAGTGCGAATGAAGCTCTCATCGTGCCTTCGATGCCAAGACGATGCATTAATGGCTCAGCGCAATGATGTCCGGTTCTTATGGCAATTCCCATTCTATCCAAAAGAGTCCCCATGTCATAAGGGTGAACATTTTCGATTAGGTATGATATGACACTACTTTTTTGATTAGCATTTCCAACTATAGACAAGCCTTCAATTTCCAAAAGCCTATCTGTTGCATGCCTAAGCAGATGTGCTTCGTAATTATAGATGTTCTCAATTCCAATATCTGAAACATAATTCAACGCCATAGCCAAGCCACTTGAGCCAATAAAGTCGGGCGTTCCTGCTTCAAACTTATATGGAAGCTCATTAAATGTTGTCTTTTCGAAGGATACACTTGAAATCATTTCACCTCCTCCTTGATAAGGAGGCATCTTGTCAAGCCATTTTTCCTTACCATATAAAACCCCAATCCCTGTTGGACCATACACTTTATGAGAAGAAAATACCAAAAAGTCACAATCTAGCTCCTGAACATCGATAGACGCATGTTGAATAGACTGCGCTGCATCTATTAGCACAGGAATATTCCTTTGATGAGCAATTTCAATTATCTGCTTTATAGGATTGATTGTACCCAAAACATTCGATATATGAATTAGAGATATTAATTTTGTACGGTCTGTAATTTTATTTACAAACTCTTCTATTATTATTTCTCCATTGTCATTAATAGGAGCAACTTTCAACTTTACTCCGCTTATCTCACCTTGAAGTTGCCAAGGCACAATATTGGAGTGGTGCTCCATTTCAGTAATCAATATCTCATCACCCTCTTTGCAAAACTCACGGCAGAATGATGACGCCACTAGATTTATCGCATCAGTGGTTCCGCGCGTAAAAACTATTTCATTACTTGCCTTGGCATTGATAAAATGTTGCGCAACTTTTCGAGAATTCTCATGTGCTTGAGTTGCCTCCTGGCTCAGATAGTGTACACCTCTATGCACATTTGAATTAATCGTATAATACATCTCTGTAATTTTATCAATTACAGATTTAGGCTTTTGTGTTGTAGCTCCATTATCAAAATAGATTAATGGCCTATCATATACCTTACGTGATAAAATTGGAAAATCGGAACGAATTTTATTTATATCAATCATCTAGAAAGTGGGATTATATTTTAAATAATAACAAAAACGAATGATGTCACTATTA
>CAYFSV010000149.1:0-4770 GCA_964345815.1 uncultured Proteiniphilum sp.
AAGTTGCACATAAAACTAAAAGCACCACCTCATTGCATGCTTGTTGCAATGGGATGGTGCTTTATTTAAGAGAATGACCCTACTACTATAAAACTATTATCATGAAGTGTTTTTATTATAAATCGTTTAACGCTTTCTATTCAAGCATTATATGGCTATAATAAAACTTAGATGTTATAAGACATATATTGATTTAGTAAACAAAATAATAAGTATATAGGGGTATGTTCATTATTTTAAATTACTGAATTTAAAGTGATGAATTTCAATTGAGAATTGTTATCTCCAAAGTAACTCCATCTCTTCCAATGATTTTCCTTTTGTTTCGGGAATCATTTTCCATACAAACAGAGCTGATAAAAGTGCCATCAACCCATAGAAACCGTAGGTTATTCCCCCGCTGAATTCCATCATGGCAGGATAGGTGGATGAGATTAAATAGTTGGATGCCCATTGTGCAGCTACTGCAATGGCTACTGCCTGTCCCCGAATTTTATTGGGAAAAATCTCAGAGATAAGCACCCAACAAATGGGACCCCACGACATCATAAAGGATGCGGTGTAAATAATTATAAATACCAGTGTACTGACTCCGATGATGTTATTGAACGAAAGTATGGAAATGGCAAACATGCCGATTGCCATTCCTATTGATCCGGTAATCAGCAACGGTTTTCTTCCCCATCTATCTACAGTTAAAATTGCTACTACGGTGAATATTACATTCACAAGTCCCATGATAACTGTTTGCATCATCGAAGCATCTTTACCTGCACCCATACTTTCAAAAATACGGGGAGCATAATAGAGTGCTACGTTTATTCCTACAAACTGTTGAAAAACGGATAGGAGAATCCCTATTACAATAACTGTTTTTCCATATGAAAAGAGTTTAGCTTTGATTTTCTGATCAACTGTGGATTTAATCTCCTGCAAAATGGTTTGGGCTTTTTCTTTGCTCCCATTTACTTTTGAAAGTACAGCAAGAGCTTTCTCATCGTGATTCGAAAGTGCCAAAAAACGAGGGGTTTCAGGAACAAACAGCAACAAGATACCAAACAGTGCTGCCGGAATTGCTTCTGAAAGAAACATATAACGCCAACCTATATCATTAATCCATTCTATGGTTTGTCCACGTGCTATGCCCCAATTTACAAAATAAACCACTAGCATTCCGAAGATAATAGCAAACTGATTGAACGAGACTAATCTTCCACGAATATGAGCTGGAGAAATTTCACTGATATACATCGGAGAAACAGCTGATGCCAAACCTACACCAATTCCACCAATGACCCGGTATAAATTAAACATCCAAAGAAGTCCGATGGTTGGATTTCCTCTTGTAAAGAAAAAAGCTTCTGGAAATCCTGACCCTAGGGCTGATACAAAAAACAGAAATGCTGCAAAAAGCAGTGTGTTTTTACGTCCCAAACGATTAGATAGAAATCCAGATAGAACTCCCCCGAAAATACATCCGATTAGAGCACTGGATACTGTAGCTCCATGTACAAATGTGCTTAAGCCGAGCGAATCTACCAAATAGAACTGAATAGATTTTTCGGCACCGGATATTACCGCAGTGTCGTATCCAAAGAGCAGTCCGCCTAATGTGGCAACCAAAGTAATACCAAAGAGGTAAATCTTATTTGTTTTTACTACATTCATTCAATAATGTTTTTAAGCACAATGTGGTTTATTGCCACATTGTGCTTGTTTTATTTTTATATATACATATTAATGATGGCTTCGTAGAGCTCCTGTTTTCCACTCGTTTGAGTCGGCTCACCTTTTGATTTTGCATAAGCGACAAGCTCTTCCAATGAAAGATTGCCAGCTTCAAATTCCTTTCCTTTACCTGAATCGAATGAAGAATAACGATTTTTCAACATATCTGCATAAGGAGATTCCTCCAAAATTGCCGCCGCCGATTCCAATGCACGGGCAAAGGCGTCCATTCCGGCTATATGTGCAATAAAAATATCCTCCAAATCAGTGGAGTTTCTGCGAGTTTTGGCATCGAAGTTGGTGCCGCCTCCCTGCAATCCTCCCCCTTTCAGGATTATCAGCATTGCCTGGGTCAACTCAAAATTGTCGATCGGAAACTGGTCGGTATCCCATCCGTTCTGATAATCACCACGATTTGCATCAATCGAACCAAGCATTCCGGCATCAACCGCGCATTGCAATTCATGTTCGAATGTGTGTCCTGCCAGCGTGGCATGATTCACTTCGATATTGATTTTGAAATCCTTGTCCAGATTGTAGGCTTTCAAGAATCCGATCACCGTTTCCACATCATAATCATATTGATGCTTGGTCGGCTCCATCGGTTTAGGCTCAATCAGGAACGTACCTTTGAAACCTTTTGAACGGGCATAATCACGTGCTTTGCCCAGCATCATAGCCAAGTGCTCTTTTTCGCGCTTCATCTGGGTATTGAGCAAAGACATATAGCCTTCACGACCACCCCAAAACACATAATTTTCACCACCCAACTCAATAGTTGCGTCAAGCGCATTTTTAATCTGAACTGCCGCGCGTGCCACTACATCAAAATCGGGATTGGTGGCAGCACCGTTCATATAACGTTTGTTGCTAAACACATTGGCCGTTCCCCAAAGCAGTTTGATACCCGTTTCCGCCTGCTTTTGTTTGGCGTATGCCACAATCGCCTTCAGATTATCTTCGTATTCCTCAATTGAGTTTCCCTCATCAATCAGATCCACATCGTGGAAGCAATAATACTCAATGCCCACTTTCTGCATAAATTCAAAACCTGCATCCATTTTGTCTTTCGCAACTTGCAGCGCAGAATCTGCTTGTGTCCACGGGAATGTTTTCGTTCCAGGACCAAAGGGATCGCCACCTTCGGCGCAAAGTGTGTGCCACCATGCCATTGAAAACTTAAACCAATCTTTCATTTTACGACCATAAACCACCTTTTCTGGATCATAATAACGGAAAGCTAAGGGATTTTTACTTTCTTTGCCTTCAAATTTTATCTTTCCGATTCCGGGGAAAAATTCTTTCTTTGTGTTCATATTCTTATTTTTTTAATAATTATTGTATGTTTTGTAAATGAGATTTCCATCTTAAATAGGCAGACTGATACTGTTCTGTATCTTTTGCATCCGGTTCTATGGTTTTGATTTTTTTGAGTGAGGCAAACGCTTCATCATTTGATGCATAAATTCCTACTCCCATACCGGCTGCTTTTGCAGCACCGGCAGCACCATCTGTATCAAACAGTTCTATGGTTGCACCAGTGATACCGG
This sequence comes from uncultured Proteiniphilum sp., assembly GCA_964345815.1. Lineage (GTDB taxonomy): Bacteria > Bacteroidota > Bacteroidia > Bacteroidales > Dysgonomonadaceae > Petrimonas. The sequence continues at coordinate 3,279 of CAYFSV010000149.1, forward strand.
CAAGCGTGTCTCTGAAAATTGGACTCAAAAACATATTTGCATTTCCTGCTCTGATAACTTTGATATCGATACCCATCGTCTCCATCACCTCCATTCCATATTTAAACGAATAGACGATTCCTTCCTGCGAAGCTCTGACAATATCTGAAATGGTGTGGATATTAAAGTTAATACCATGAAATGAGGCACCCGGTTCTTTATTTACCAATACTCTTTCGGCACCATTTCCAAACGGACTCACTGAAATTCCTTTTGCGCCGATAACCGATTGTGCAGCAAGTGCATTCATATCGTCATAGCTCAGTTCCTTTTGAATCATGTTTTTCTTTATCCAGGAATTTAGAATTCCGGTGCCATTTATGCACAGCAATACCCCTAATCGGATATTTTCTGCTGAATGATTGACATGCGCAAAAGTATTTACCCGCGAAAGCGGATCGTAATTGATTTCATCTAAAACGCCGTAAACTACACCCGATGTTCCTGCAGTGGATGCTATTTCACCGGGATTAAACACATTGAGCGATGCAGCATTGTTGGGTTGATCACCTGCGCGATATCCGATCGGAATACCGGCAGTTAAGCCCAATTCTTTTGCGGCACTTTCGGATACTTCTCCTTGAGCACCAAATGTTGGGACTATATCGGGAATCAGTTCATTCCGAAAACCGAAATAGTCCATCACCTCATCAGAGACTTTATTGCGTTTGAAATCCCAGAAAATCCCTTCGGAAAGTCCTTCAATAGTTGTGGATATTGTACCGGTAAGTTTCATCGCTATATAGTCACCGGGGAGCATGATCTTATCTATCTTTTCAAAAAGATGGGGCTCATTTTCTTTTACCCAAGCCAATTTGGAGGCAGTAAAATTGCCTGGCGAGTTTAACAAATGCGACAACGCGAACTCTGTTCCGATTGATGCAAATGCCTGATCACCAATTGAGACAGCTCTGCTATCACACCATATAATAGATGCACGCAACACATTTTGGTCTTTATCAACTGCAACCAAACCGTGCATTTGCCAGGAAATTCCGATGCCTTTGATATCTTTTGGATTTACACCGGTTTGTTTCAGTATAGATGCGTTAGCCAATTTCAAATTATCCCACCACATCTCCGGATCTTGCTCAGCCCATCCGGGTTGCGCAGCATACATAGACATTTCTGTTTTCGGGAAATAATCTGATGCTACTATTTGTCCGCTCATGGCATCAACCAGACTTGCTTTTACCGATGAACTTCCTATATCATAACCTAATAGATACATAACAATAAAATTAAATGATTACATTGCAAAACAATTGAATCCGCCATCAACGACTGCAACGGTACCCGTTACAAATGAAGAGGCATCGCTGATCAGATATCGAACGGTACCCGCCAATTCTTCGGGTCGTCCAAATCTGCCAAATGGTGTTTGTCTAATCACATCGTTTCCCCGTTCGGTATAGGTGCCATCGGGATTGGTCAATAGAGAACGATTCTGTTC
>CAYFSV010000150.1:0-4720 GCA_964345815.1 uncultured Proteiniphilum sp.
CATCAATATTAAGAGCCTAATCAATCCTTTGAAGATTAGAAATATAACTTCTAATAAAATAATTGACAACAATGAAACGACCTCCACTAAGTTTGATTTTGTTTATTGCTACATATGCCAATTTTTATTACTTTTGTATATAAATGTGGCTTACTTCGAAAGCAAATTTATTATAATAGGAGTACATTAGTATTGCCAACACATGCATCCAAACAAACATCATGGCTAAAAGCAGAAAAAGAAATACAAAAAGAAAGACCAAGAAGTCGAATAAGATTGATTGGAAACAAATATATAGCTCAACAAAACTATTTTTGAAAAACGAGAGAGCACAATTTATATTTGGAGTGCTCGTTGCTTTCGCAGGAGTATATATTTTCCTCACAATATTATCATTCTTCTTCACAGGTTCGTCCGATAATTCAATAGTAAATAGTTTATCGTATAAAGAGTACATAAAATACGAATCAAACGATTCGCCCAAACCCGAAATAAGCAACTGGATGGGAAATGCAGGTGCATATGTTTCAAATAGTTTGGTAAATAACTCGTTTGGGGTGACATCAATTCTTGTTCCTGTTTTTTTAGTGTTGATGGGGTTGAAGATTATGAAAGTGTCGAAACTAAAATCGCCAAAAGTGTTCTTCGTAACCGCAATAGGGCTTATTATGGGGTCAATAACTGAGGCATTTATTTTTGGCAACATCTTTTCGTTGAGCCACATCAAGTGGGGTGGCACTCATGGGTCTGAATTGTCGGGAATGCTATATTCGAGCATAGGATTGGTTGGAATGATATTGCTAATTCTACTTTTTGTTACAATCGCATTTGTAGTTCTTAAAAAGAGCTCGATGCATAAAATTCAGGAAACGATTATCAATAATAAGCCAAGCTTTGCAAGCAGCGAGAAGACAGACAGTGTTTATGAAGCAGCTGAGATAGAGCTAGAAATGGAAATAGATCAGCCATTGCAAACCGAGGAAATTGAAAGTGAGCTTGATGAAAGAGAACCATCGGTGATGGGGAAAATGAAAAACATTCTATTCTTTTGGAAAAGAAAAAGAGATAACAATCACGAGGATATTGAAGAAGAAACTGAATCTGATATGGACAATATTGTGGAAGAGATGCCTACAATAGAAACCAATGAAGCCGATTTGGACCAACAAGAGCAAAGAACGAACACAGATGCAGAGTTTGATGATGATTTTGAGATTATAGTTCCCGAGGAGGAGTCTGCTTCGGAAACAGCCATAAGCCCAAATGAGCCACAAGCAAATCAAGGCGAGGCAACATCTATTGAAGAGATGGAGGATTATGACCCCAAGAAAGACCTATCGTCATTTGAGTTTCCAACAATGAACCTGCTAAAGGTTTACAACGCTAGCAACAAAGCAGTGAACATGGAGGAGCAAAATGAGAATAAAAATAGAATTATAACAACACTTAGAAACTATGGAATTGAAATAACTTCTATTAAAGCTACCGTGGGTCCCACAATCACGCTATATGAGATAATCCCTCAGGCGGGAGTGAGAATTTCAAAAATCAGAAACTTAGAGGATGACATAGCATTGAGCCTCTCGGCACTGGGTATCAGAATTATTGCACCAATGCCAGGTAAGGGAACTATTGGGATTGAGGTGCCCAATAAGGATCCACAAATTGTGTCTATGCAATCGGTTATTGCATCCAAAAGATTTAAGGAATGCACATACGACCTACCCGTCGCACTAGGCAAAACCATTACTAATGAGGTGTTTATATTCGATTTAGCCAAAATGCCTCACTTGCTTGTTGCTGGTGCCACGGGGCAAGGAAAATCGGTGGGGCTAAATGCGATTATCACATCTTTATTATACAAAAAACACCCGTCAGAATTAAAGATGGTGCTTATCGACCCCAAAATGGTAGAGTTTAATATATACTCAACAATCGAAAAGCACTACTTGGCAAAACTACCCGATCACGAAAAAGCAATTATCACAGACGTTACAAAGGTTACACAAACGCTTAACTCACTAACCCAAGAAATGGACGATAGATATGAGCTACTGATGCGTGCAAAAGTAAGAACAATAAAAGAATATAACGAGAAGTTTGTGAAAAGGCGTCTTAATCCTAATAACGGACACAGATATTTACCCTACATTGTGGTGGTGATAGATGAGTTTGGAGATTTGATTATGACGGCAGGTAAGGAGATAGAAATGCCCATTGCAAGAATTGCCCAAAAAGCAAGAGCTGTTGGTATGCACATGGTTATAGCCACACAAAGACCTACAACAAACATAATCACAGGTACCATTAAAGCTAACTTCCCTGCTAGAATGGCTTTCAGAGTGACCTCGCAGATTGATTCGCGAACCATTTTGGATTCTACGGGTGCTAATCAACTTATTGGTCGTGGTGATATGCTATTTTCGCAAGGAAGCCACCTAGTGCGCATTCAGTGTGCATTTGTTGACACTCCTGAGGTTGAAGATATTACACAATATATTGGCAATCAAAGAGGATATGAATCTGCATTTGAGCTCCCCGAAGTTATAACTAATGAGGTGGAAGGAAAGCAAGGAGCCGGAGATGCGGCAGAAAGGGACGTGCTGTTTGAAGAGGCTGCCCGCTTAATTGTAATTCATCAACAGGGCTCCACTTCGCTCATTCAACGCAAGTTTTCGGTAGGATACAACAGAGCTGGCAGACTAATGGATCAATTGGAAGCAACGGGAGTTGTGGGTCCAGCCCAGGGAAGCAAGCCAAGAGATGTGTATGTGCAAGATGAATATACATTAGAAAAACTTTTAGACTCGTTGAGATAAATCCAAATAATCATCGCTCAAAATAATTATAAATTAGTGAGGCTTAAAGCATTGGTATTTAAAAATAAGTATTATCTTTGCGGTCTCAAAAAACCAAGTTATTATAGAGAGGAGGTTATTGATATATCCGTTTACTAGAAAATAAATTATAAAACATATATTATTACAAACAAAATCTAGGTGATAGATTTTGAAATAAGCTATTTATTTTGTATATATACATTATATTATATAGAGTTATATACATACACAACAACGAAATATTCAATAATACTTTAAAAATAAAATTACAAAATGATTGTAGTACAAGTAAAAGAGGGCGAAAATATAGAAAGAGCCCTAAGAAGATTCAAAAGAAAATATGAAAGAACTGGCATCGTAAAGCAACTAAGAAAGCGTCAAGCATTTGTTAAGCCTTCGGTTCAAAAGCGCAAAGACAAGCAACACGCAGTTTACGTTCAGAAATTGCAAGAAAAAGAAGACTAGTCTTTCATAAATAGAATATTTTTCCTAACTTCGCTATTCAAACAAACCAAATTGCGAATATGTGGAAAGAACGATTCATAGAGTATCTCCGTAATGAGAAGAATTATTCATCTCATACGGAGATTTCTTATTTAAGCGACCTTACACAATTCGAAGAATATGTGGAAAACGAGATTCAAGAATTTGATCCTACGAATATCGACACAGATATTATTAGAAATTGGATTTATGAACTAAACCTAAAAGGGCTAAAGCCAAGATCAATTAACAGAAAACTGAGCACCATAAAAGCATTCTTTCAGTTTGTTTTAAAAAAAGGGGGCATCACAAAAAATCCAGCCACAAATATAACTGGACTTAAGACACCCAAAAACCTACCTCAATTTGTTAGTCACGACGATTTGGTAAAAATATTGGATAACGAGTTAGCATTTCCCAAAAACTTTGAAGGAAAACGAGATAAATTCTTAATAGAACTATTTTATGCAACTGGCGCTAGGCGATCTGAGCTATCAAACCTGAAGAATGAAGATATAAATCATTCAAAGAAAGAGATTCTGATAAATGGGAAACGAAATAAGCAAAGGATTATACCATTATCGGACAACACGTATTCGAAACTAGAAAAATATATTGAAACAAGAGACCTAGAAGTGGAAAACAAATCCACTAACTTATTTGTTAGAATAGATGGAGAACCATTAAATCCAGAAGCAATGTATATCATAATTAACAGGCATCTAGACAGCATTCCGACGTTAACACAAAAGAGCCCGCACACACTGCGCCACTCATTTGCAACGGAGATGCTAAATAATGGAGCAGACATTACTGCTGTAAAAGAACTACTAGGGCACTCTAGCCTATCATCCACAGAAATTTATACTCACGTTACATTTGAAGAGCTAAAAAAAGCATATAACAAAGCCCATCCAAGGGCAAAAAAATAAAGGAGGATATAATATGGAATTGAGAATTAAATCTATCAACTTTGAGGCTTCAGAGCAACTGAAAGCTTTTATCGAGAAAAAAGTAAGCAAACTTGAAAGATTCAACGATAACATTATCGAATCTGAGGTAGTAATGAAGGTGGTGAAACCAGAAGCAGTTAAAAACAAAGAGGCTGCACTTAAGATTCATATGAGAAATGGCGAAGCATTTGCAGCCAAAACCGCAGACACATTTGAAGAGGCAATTGACCTATGTGTGGAGGCAATAGAGAAACAAATTATTAGAACAAAGGAAAAAATTACAAGATAATTGAATTTTTCTTCGAAATATTTTGGTGGTATCAAAATAATCCCTACCTTTGCGACCGTTTCTCACCAATCATTGTATTGAGGAACGGTTGCTAAAACAAAAAAGCCTCTTTAGCTCAGTTGGCCAGAGCACGTGATTTGTAATCTCGGGGTCGT
>CAYFSV010000151.1:0-4590 GCA_964345815.1 uncultured Proteiniphilum sp.
TAGGAGCAAACCTGCAGAATATCAGAATAATCTAGCAAATGCCATTATTAAACTATTAACCTCTCCCAAATCGTGTGAGAGGCTGAGCTTGAATGCAAGAGTGACCTATGAAAGCAGATTCCATATCCGATATATGAAAGATGGGTATAAAGAACTAATAAATAGGCTGTAATGAAAAAGAAATCTTTTCCCATTTATACCCAACTTGACGCCATGGATTGTGGTCCCACCTGCCTCCGCATGATTGCCAAACATTACGGCAGGCATTACAGTCTTGAGACCCTTCGCCAACACTCATTTATCACTCGTGAGGGCGTTTCCATGTTGGGTATTAGCGATGCTGCCGAGCATATTGGATTCCGTACATCAGGAGTAATGATATCGTTTGAGCAGTTGGTGAAGGATGTTCCCTTACCTTGTATCGTGCACTGGAAGCAAAATCATTTTGTTGTGGTTTATAATATCAAGAAACACAAAAGAAAAGGTTACCGCATATCTGTGGCTGATCCTGCATTGGGGTTGGTAACGTATGATGAAGCTGATTTTAAAAAGTGCTGGCTGAGCACAAAAAAAGAAAGTGAAGATAAAGGTGCAGCACTGCTCCTACAACCCGGACCGGAATTTTTCGATCGTGATGACGAAAAAGAAAATAAGAATCGCAGCCTCCGCTACTTTCTCCGCTACTTGGCACCCTATAAAAGTCAGTTGGTACAATTGGTGTTAGGAATGTTGGTCGTGAGTATTCTACAACTGATTTTTCCGTTTTTAACTCAATCGTTGGTGGATGTGGGTATCCGCGATGGCAACCTAAGCTTTATCACGCTCATACTTGTTGCTCAATTGGTGATTTTTGTCGCCCGACTTTCTGTAGAGTTTATCCGCAGCTGGATATTACTCCACATGAACACACGGATAAATATCGCCCTTATTTCCGATTTCTTGACAAAGTTGATGAAGCTACCGCTCCGTTATTTCGACACAAAAATGACGGGAGATATTATGCAGCGCATAGGCGACCACGGACGTATTGAGTCGTTCCTAACCGGCAACTCAATCAGTACGCTTTTCTCCTTTGTTAATTTCTTTGTCTTCGCTTTCGTGCTTGCCTATTATAATATGGTAATTCTCGGAATATTCCTTGCGGGAAATGCTTTGTATGTGGCATGGATTCTTTTCTTTATGAAATATCGTCGGGAACTGGACCATAGAAGATTTGCACAATCCGCCGGAGAACAGAGCAATATTATCCAACTAATAACCGGAATGCAGGAAATAAAACTGAATAATTGCGAGAAACAGAAGAGGTGGCAATGGGAGCGTATTCAAGTGAAATTATTTAAGATAGGCATAAAGGGTTTGATTCTGGGACAACTCCAACAGGTGGGTTCGGTATTCTTCAGCCAGACCACCAACATCATCGTTTCATTTATTGCCGCAAAGGCAGTGGTGGATGGTCAGATGACACTGGGAATGATGATGTCTTTGACCTATATCATCGGACAACTAGCATCTCCTGTTGAACAGTTTATAGGGTTCGCTCGAGCTTTTCAGGATGCTCAAATCAGCCTGGAAAGACTTAACGAAGTACACGGCAAAGAAGACGAGGAAGAAACCATCGAAAATAAGCTAACCGTTTTACCGGACAGGAAAGATGTGTCTATCGAGAATCTATCCTTTAGCTATGATGGTGCAGATCGTGACTATGTGTTAGATAATATCAATCTAACCATTCCTCAGGAAAAAGTAACTGCAATAGTGGGTGCAAGCGGAAGCGGGAAGACAACGCTGATTAAATTGCTGCTGGGATTCTATGAACCCAATAAAGGTACGATTAAAGTGGGTGAGACACCTCTGAATATTATTAATCCGCACCTGTGGCGTAGCAAATCAGGCTCAGTGATGCAAGACGGGTTTATATTCTCAGACACAATAGCGCAAAATATTGGTGTAGGTGACGACCATGTGGATATTGAAAAACTTCGTCATGCCGTAACTGTTGCCAATATCCGGGATTTTATCGATTCCCTGCCTTTGGGTTACAATACAAAAATTGGAATGGAAGGGAGTGGAATTAGTCAGGGACAACGACAACGAATTTTGATTGCCCGTGCTGTGTATAAAAATCCGGAGTTTATCTTTTTGGATGAAGCTACCAATGCGTTGGATGCCAACAACGAAAAAGAGATTATGAAGCACTTGCACGAATTCTATAAAGGAAAGACAGTTGTTGTTGTTGCGCACAGATTGAGTACTGTAAAAGATGCTGACAATATTGTAGTGTTGGATGGCGGCAAGGTAGCCGAAGAGGGTACTCATGACGAGTTAACAGCTTTACGAGGAAAATATTATGAATTGGTGAAAAATCAGTTGGAACTGGGTAATTAAATATAGGGATAATGGAAAACAAAGAGAAGATATACAAGCCCATAGAACTTCGCAGCGAAGAAGTTCAGGAAGTAATGAGCGAAATTCCATCATGGATACTTCGCCGCGGAATTACCTCGATTTTTATTATCGTATTGGCATTGTTAATAGGTAGTTGGTTTTTCAAATATCCCGATACCATCATAGCAGAAATAACGGTGACCTCTCTTGAACCACCGGCAAGTATTCTTGCGCGATCAACAGGCAAAATAGATGAAATATTTGTAAAGAACAATGATACTGTTGAACCTCAGACTCCGCTTGCTGTTATTCAAAATCCGGCAAAGACGGAAGATATGCTAATACTGATCGAGATGATGAAGAATTGGAACAGCAATAGGTTCTCGGATGAGATTATTAATAATTTCTTTGATGGTGAGTCCATGTCTTTGGGAAATGTACAGACGGTTTACGCCTCTTTTTTGAGTAGTATGAGTGATTACCAAAATTACAGGATGTTGAATTATTATCCACAAAAAATAGCATCTCAAAAAGAACAGTTGCTCACACAAAAGGAATATTACAACCGTATCCTAAAACAAGCACCGGTTGTGAATGAGCAACTTTTAACTTCAAAAAACATATTCGAAAGAGACTCGATACTGTTATCAAAGAGTGTTATTTCAGGGAATGAATATGATATTTCTAGAAGTGCCTTTTTGCAAAGCAAGCAAACCTATCTCTCCTTTGATGCTTCACTTAAACAATCGGAACTGCAATTGATACAGGGAGAAGAAAGCCTGCTTGACCTGCAACAGCAAGCTGCTGAAATGGAACGAAAATATCAATTGGCACTTCATAGCACTTCGGAAGAACTGATAGCTCAGCTTAACGCATGGGCACAAAGCTACCTGTTAGTAAGTCCAATCAAAGGAATCGTTACTCAGATGGGCGTATGGAGTAAAAATCAAAATATAAATGTAGGAGAAACTGTTTTTACTGTTATTCCTTCAATACAGGACACTCCTAAAGGAAAGGCATTACTTCCTGTTCAAGGTGCCGGTAAAGTAAAGAGAGGACAAAGAGTTAATGTACGTCTCAATAATTTTCCTGATCAGGAATTTGGTTATCTGATCGGGCAGGTAGAGAGCATATCCAGTGTGCCTACTGCGGATGGTGTGTATGTAGTGGAGGTGAATTTTCCTAATGGAATGCAAACCAACTATGGGCAAACACTGCCCATTACGCAGCAAATGCAAGGTGTGGCAGATATCATTACTGAAGATTTGCGACTAATAGAACGCTTTTTTATGCCGGTAAAAAAACTTTTAAAAAATCAACAATAAAATGGAGAAAGATTATATTTTTCTTAAAGAATATGGTGCTCGCTTAATAGAAAAAGGAAAGTGTTTTCCTGATGTTGGTATATGTAACGGCAAGTTGGGTATTGCTATTTGTTTGTTTCACCTTAATTTGATATTGAAGGATGATTTATACAAAAAAGCAGCCTTCGAACTTATAGATGAAGCTTATGAGAATATATCAGTTCTAACACCTGTAAGTTTTGAATATGGACTTTCGGGAATCGGATGTGGCTTTCAATACCTGATCAACAATGGGTTTGTTGATGCTGACGGTGATGATGTTCTCTCTGAAATAGATGCAGTTGTCAAAAATGTAATTGATTTGCGTTCTCTACATCTGCTTGATTTTAAAAATGGTATTTGTGGAGTTGGATACTACCTATACCATCGCCTGAAAGAGCGCAATACTGATGACAATAACATTGTTGTGTTGAAATTGAAAGAATATCTCATTTACCTGATAGATTGGATGGAGCATCTGCTCCTGAATACGGATGACATGAATGGCGTCAATGATGCTTATTTTCTACTTTGTAGATTGCACAAATTGAACGTCTTTAACTACAAAGTTGAAAGGCTACTGAACTTCTGTTCCAGAAAACTAATCGATTTCAACCTTCCGGTATCCGATACTTATAGGTGTCTCGGGATGCAGTCATTAAAAGTGTTGAGTCCATGGATATCAAGAAGCATAAACCCAAGATTATGAAGGTGGCACTTTGGAATACCCGCTGATATTGGAATTTTCAGAAGACACTATTATCCAAAAAATCCTGAGATAGATATTGAAGTGTACTCCATATAGAGTTAAATAACGTGAGTTCGACCTAAGCAACCGACACAATATTTTGATCCACAATGT
>CAYFSV010000152.1:0-4508 GCA_964345815.1 uncultured Proteiniphilum sp.
TTATAGGATTTATATAAACTATAGCTTTTCATAATATTCTTTGTTATAATCAACACTACAATAACTGTGTCCATGATGTTAAAATTAGATATTGATTAATTAATTACAAAGACAGTAAGTAAAGGATTAATTGCAAACAAATTCAATACAAACCCTCTCAGTATATATATAAATTATTGCACCCCACAAAAACTCTTACTACCTTTACCGAACTCAATCACACTTCAAATTCAGAAATTATGTCCAGTACCGATAACAACAACTTAGATTTAGAGCGATTATCAAAAATCTTCGAGAACACATCAGCAACCTATAAGTATTATTGGTCGCTCGCATTGTTGGATAATGTTGTGAAAAACAAACGTAAGTCTGTATCATTCGCAGAAATGATTGCAAATATGATGGGTCTGGCGTGGCGTACTGTTAACAACACAGAGCTTTCTTTCGGGCATCATGATTCAATGAGACGTGAGATAGATAACCTGAGGAAATATCTAAACATCCCTGCCAATGCAGATAAAGAAACAGTGATTGAAATTATTTTAAAAAATGCAGAACGAGAGCGAGTAATGAATAGTTTAAAGATTTTCTACGAGAATGTACCCTACCGTTTTCTATCTCCATGGATAAGGTTTACAAATAAAAGCGAAGTTGCAAAGCTGTCTCAGCTTTATCTCAATAACTGCATCTACGCAATAGAAGAAGAAAAAGTAATACTGAATCCTGCATACATTCGTGTTCTCAATGCAAATTATACATCATTGCAGGATTTTGCGTATCAAAGTCTGGCGCAGTTTCTAGAGGAAAGGAACCCACAAGTGGAAAATATATCCTCAATGATAAACAGGAAGTAAAAAACAAAACTACACTCCTCCCCCCACCAAACCAATCTCTCAATTCGGCATCACATCAATCTCGAACCTCTTAGCCACCACCCTCTCTCCCCTACCACGACATAAACTCCTCAGCTTCGGCGGGAAATTTCTTTTGAAATGCTTTTAGGTCGTAGTTGCCCAAAAACTCAATCTCTTCGGGGGTGAAGTGGAAGTAGCGGTTGATTTTTTCGGTTTTCTTTCGATTATCATATAGTCTGAGACTACTATTGATAGGAAATTATAATGGAATTTGAGCAAGCAACTTAGACTTTCGCTTGCTTAGTTGGATTCATTTTGTCGGTAACAGAATTGATTAAAAATAAAAAAGCTCCCTGATTATATGGACAAGGAGCAATCCAAATGTTTTCACAACGGAATAATCCTTATTGTGAATTGCTTTTTAATTGGTACGGCAAACATACAACATTTTACCATAAAAACAATAATATTTCTAAATAAATTTCTATCTTTACACGTCACATTTGCTAACAGACTAATATACAAAGAATTCAAACAATACACATAGTAATTATTTTTTATATTATGAAAACAATCCTGGGATTAGATTTGGGCACCAGCAGTATCGGCTGGGCGTTGGTGAAAGAAGCTACGGAAGAACACGAAACATCATCAATCGTAAACGTAGGAGTAAGAGTTAACCCACTTACTGTGGATGAACAGATTAATTTTGAGAAAGGTAAGTCTTTTTCAGTAAATCAGGAAAGAACACTTAAAAGAGGAGCTCGAAGAAATTTAGACCGATATAAAGACAGAAGGCAAAATCTTATTGACATACTTACTTCTAACAATATAATTGGCGAAGACTCTTTGCTTGCCGAAGAAGGAAAGAACACAACACACTCAACTTGGAAACTACGTGCTCAGGCTGCCAGTGAAAAGATTTCATTAAACGAATTTGCAAGAGTATTAATAGCTATCAATAAAAAAAGGGGTTACAAAAGTAGTCGTAAAGCAAAAAGTGAAGATGAAGGTCAACTTATTGATGGAATGGCAATTGCCAAAAAACTATATGAAGAAAACCTCACACCCGGGCAATTTGTTTTTCAACTTCTCAAATCGGGAAATAAATACACACCTGATTTTTATCGTTCTGACCTTCAAGCCGAATATGACCAAGTTTGGGATTACCAAAAACAATATTATCCCAATATCTTAACTAATGAGTTTTATCAAGAACTTGAAGGTAAGGGACAACGAGCCACTTCCGCACTTTTTTGGAAAACACATAGTTTCAATACTGCAGACATAAAAGAGATAGACGATGACTTAATTACACTGAAAACTGTAAAGTACAACTTGCGTGATCGCAAAAAACTTCAAGCATATAAATGGCGTACACAAGCTCTATCTCAACAGTTGGATAAAGAGGTAATGGCCTACGTTATCACTGATATCAGAAATAACCTTAACAACTCAAGTGGATATCTGGGAGCTATATCAGACAGAAGCAAAGAACTATATTTCAACAAGCTTACCATAGGTCAGTATCTATACAAACAGCTTCAAATTAACTTTCACACCAGTCTGAAAAATCAAGTATTCTACAGACAAGACTACTTAGATGAATTTGAACAAATTTGGGAAACACAGTCACAATACTATCCCCAGCTGACAAAACAACTTAAAGAAGAAATACGAGACACCATTATATTCTATCAGAGAAAACTAAAATCACAGAAAGGACTTATAAGTTTTTGCGAGTTCGAAAGCAAGCAGATAGAAATAGTGAGAGAAGGCAAAAAAGCAGTAAAAACTATTGGTTCACGTGTAGCACCACGTTCTTCACCGCTATTCCAAGAATTTAAGATTTGGCAGATTCTTAACAACGTTGAAATTAAACCCAAGTCTAGCTCAAATGGATGGGAACGTCTTAATATTGATGACAAAATAAAATTATTCAATGAACTAAACATAAAAGGCAATTTAAATGCCAAAACAGTACTTGAACTTTTAGAATTGAAACCATCCAACTGGGATATAAACTACACTGAACTGGAAGGGAACAAGACCAATCAAACTCTTTACAACGCTTATCTACAAATTGTTGAGATATCAGGATATGACACCAAAGAGCTACTTCATGTAAGGAGCAATAAGGATGACATAACCCTATCAGATATCAAAGTCCCGGCTAATAAGATTACTGATATGATACGTGACGTATTCGAGTCACTCAATATCAACTCTCAAATTCTTAATTTCGATGCAGAATTAGAAGACAAAGAATTCCAACAACAAGCTTCTTATCAACTTTGGCATCTGCTGTATTCCTACGAAGAAGATAACTCACCAAGTGGAAATGAACACCTATATCGATTATTAAATAAAAAATTTGGTTTCAACAGAGAACAAGCACAGATATTAGCAAATATTGCTTTTATAGATGATTACGGCAACTTATCCTCTAAAGCTATACGCAAGATATATCCATATATTCAAGAAAATCAATACAGCACCGCATGCGAATTGGCAGGTTACAGACACTCCAAGCACTCTTTAACTACTGAAGAACTTGAACAAAGAGAACTAAAGCCACGACTTGAATTGCTTAAGAAAAATAGCTTGCGACAGCCTGTTGTTGAAAAGATTCTCAATCAAATGATTAATGTTGTAAATACAATTATTGACACAGAGAATGATAAGCTCATAAGAGCCGGAGCTGAGCCCAGCTTTCGTTTCGACGAAATACGTATCGAACTTGCAAGAGAGTTAAAAAAGAATGCCAAAGAGCGCGAAGAAATGACAACAGGCATTAACCGCGCTAAAGCATTGAACGAAAATATCCATCAATTACTCCAAAAGGAGTTTGGCATTAAAAACCCAACACGCAATGACATTGTTCGCTATCGATTGTACGAAGAATTAAAAAACAATGGATATAAAGATCTTTACACAGACACATATATACCACGCGAAAAGCTGTTCAGCAAAGAAATAGATATAGAACACATAATACCACAATCAAAACTGTTCGACGATAGCTTTTCCAATAAAACTGTTACATATCGTAAAGACAATTTGGCTAAAGGCAATCAAACAGCCTACGACTACATTACATCATCACAAAGCATAAAAGGAGTAGAGGAATACGAAAAGCGTGTTGAAAACCTATATCAGTTAGGACGTAGGAATAATGAAGATGGAATATCCAGAGCCAAATATCTAAAGCTATTAAAGAAAGAAAGCGAAATAGGAGATGGATTTATTGAGCGTGATTTACGGGAGAGTCAATATATAGCCAAAAAGGCGAAGGAAATATTATTTGAAATAACGCCTCGTGTTCTTACCACTACAGGGAGCATTACCGACCGACTCAGAGAAGATTGGGGTTTGATAAACACAATGAAAGAGCTCAACCTACCAAAATATAGAGCACTGGGACTTACCGAGATGGAAGAGCGACGACATGGACAACAAGTGGAAGTTATAAAGGATTGGACCAAGCGAAACGATCACCGTCATCATGCAATGGATGCTCTGACAGTTGCCTTCACAAAGCACAGCCATATCCAATATCTCAACTACCTCAACGCACGTAGAGATGAAACACATAAGCTTCATCACAACATAACAGGAATCGAAGAAAAAGAAACAGAACTAATTGAAAACAAC
>CAYFSV010000153.1:0-4433 GCA_964345815.1 uncultured Proteiniphilum sp.
GTTAATAACAATGATGTTTATTTGGCAGGACGAGATAGTAATGGAAGTATAGATATTGCTAAATATTGGAAAAATTCTGCATCCTCAACTCTAAGTATGAGTGGAGTAGAAGCTACGGCGTATTCTGTTTTTTATTATAATGGAGATGCTTATGTTGCAGGATTCGAGTCTGATAAAGCAATATTATGGAAAAATGGTACTCGAAACGTGCTTTCAGGAGGAACAAATGGCAATTCTGTATTTGTTCTTGATGGCGACGTTTATGTTGCTGGTTATGAGTATAATAATGAGGTGTTTATTGCTAAATATTGGAAAAATGGAACACCAATAAACCTCACTGATGGTAATAATTTTGCTACTGCAAATGCTATATTTGTTACCAAGGAGTTGATAGAATAGTTGTTTAAGGTCGTCTTACATCTACACCCCAAAGTAATTTGTCTCTGAGTGTTTCATAAAATGTGTGTCCTTTTCTCTTGATTACTTTTAGCGTATATTCGGCTTTAGATATGTTTATTTCAGTAGGAGTGTCAAAGACTATAGATTTTCCATCAGTTGAAACCAAGAAGGTGTTACTTCTGCTCTCTGTTCTCACCCTAATGCTTACGTCTTGATTAACGACCAGAGGACGAGATGTAAGGTTGTGTGGAGCTATAGGTGCAAGCACTATACTTGACGACTTTGGCATTAATATAGGGCCGCCAACACTAAGCGAATATGCTGTGGAACCAGTTGGGGTGGCAATAATTAATCCATCCGCTTCATATGAAGTCAAAAAGTCTTCGTCGATAAATGTATGCAGTGTTAGCATGGATGATGTGTCTTGTTTTAGGATAGCCACTTCATTTAGTGCGTATTGAGCCTCCTCTTTGTTGTTTTTGATATGTGAAACCTTCAAAATGCTTCTTTCTTCCACTAGATAATCTCTTGAGAATAGCTCGTTAATGGTGTCCTCTAAATCATTTATATTGATGTCAGCTAAGAATCCTAATCTGCCAGTGTTTATTCCTAATATAGGAAGTCCAGTTGAGCCAACTGCACCAGCGGTTCTCAAAAATGTTCCGTCACCCCCAATACTTAGAACTATATCAACTTTTGGTAAATTGTCAAAGTGAATGCAGAAATCACTTATCATTGATTGACCGAGCGTTGAAAGTGAATAAAATAAAGATTTGTTGATATAAATTTCAGCGGAATGCTTATTTAATATATTGCAAATGTCAATAATTTGAGCCTCAGACTGCGGTGGCTGGCTGGTGAATGAGCTTCCGTATAATGCAAATTTCATACTATATGGTGCTTAAAGTTGGATTTGATGTGTTGCCTTAATTATAGATTCTATAAGATGACTATACTGTATGCGATAAGCTATTTTGCATTACATGTCTAGATAATGAAGTAGCTCGTCGAGTCGCTCCTTGTGAGTATCAGTGACGGTTCCTTCTTTCATTTTATAATAGAGAACTTTATAATTAAATCTCTCAAAGCTCATTAGAACTGGGGAAATATCTATAAGATTCAGCTTTATAGATATCATAAGAGTGTTGCCATCAGCAACGGGAAGAACAGATAAATTCATAACTCGGCCATTATTGCTTTCAACAATTCGAGCAATATCAGTAAGTGAGTAATCTATTAATTGGCTCTCAATCACCACCATCGAATTCTCAATGTCCGAAAGCTCTAAAAAGTTTTCTGCAGTGAACGATACTAACTGTTTTTGTATTTGTTCTTCAATAAAATCTTTCATCTATTTTTAGGCAATACCGTTATTTCGTGCTATTTTTGTATTGAATTACAAAGATGCTAAATATTTTGCGGAAAAAACAGATTTGATTTGTTTATTGTTTAATATTAGCCCATTATCGTAATTCTAAAGAGTATAATATTACTTACAACACTTATTTAAATAAAATAATGACTAAACTTAGTGTAAATATTAATAAAGTAGCAACAATACGAAATTCTAGAGGTGGAAATATTCCTGACTTGTTGCAAGTGGCTATTGATTGTCAAAAGTTTGGTGCCGAAGGTATCACAATTCATCCTCGCCCAGATGAAAGACATATTAGATATGCAGATGTGTATGATTTGCAACCTCGTATAAAGACTGAGTTCAACATAGAGGGCAATCCTACACCCAAATTCATTTCTCTAATAGAAAAAATTAGACCAAATCAAGTAACTCTTGTTCCTGACGCTGAAGATACACTGACATCGGACGCAGGATGGGATACAATCTCCAACAAAGAGTTTTTGACTGAAGTGGTTGGGGAGTTTCAATCCTTAGGCATAAGAACGTCCATATTTGTAGATCCTAATATGGATATGATTAAGATGGTTTCGGAGATAGGAGCTGATAGAATAGAACTATACACAGGTCCTTATGCTGAGAATTACTATAAAAATCGAGAAGATGCTATAGCTCCATATATTGAGGCTGCAACTCTTGCAAAAAAACTAGGATTGGGTGTAAATGCTGGGCATGATTTAAACCTTGACAACCTAAATTACATCTATAAGAATATACCTTGGCTTAAAGAGGTATCAATTGGTCATTCTCTCATCAGTGATGCTTTGTATTACGGTTTGGAGAAAACTATTGCAGCATATAAAAAGTGCTTAACTGTGGAGGGAAATGGTTAAATTGACGACTCTTTTTAAATTTCAAATAAATAACTGACAACAAAAATATCTTACACAATGACATTGTTACAAATTACAACAGTTCAAGATACTGCACAGCACATGGGCCAAATAGCCACGGAAATGGAGGCACAAGTTGGATTGAGTGCTTTTGACCTAGCTTTTAAGGGTGGCTGGATAATGATTGTTCTTCTCATTCTTTTGTTGCTATCTGTTTTTGTTCTTATAGAAAGAACATTGGTTATCAACAAAGCCAGTAAAGAAGATGATTCGTTTATGAATCGAATAAAAGATTATATACTTGATGGAAAGATAGATACAGCTCTCTCGCTATGCAAAAGTACAAATACTCCGTCTGCAAGAATGGTTGAAAAAGGCATTACGCGTTTGGGACGTCCAACCACAGATGTTATGTCAGCAATTGAAAATCAAGGAAATATTGAAGTCTCAAAACTTGAAAAGGGATTGCCTGTTCTAGCCACAGCAGCTTCGGGTGCTCCCATGATTGGTTTTTTGGGGACAGTAACTGGGATGGTTAAAGCATTTATGAGTATGGCAGGTGCTGGGGCAAATGTTGATGTCAATATCTTGTCAACTGGTATTTATGAAGCATTAGTGACTACAGTTGGAGGTCTAGTAGTTGGAATTATCGCACTATTTGCTTACAACTATCTTGCTACACGAATAAAGGGAATTGTGAATAAGCTGGAGATGAGAATTATGGAGTTCATGGATATTTTAAATGAACCAGCAGCATAAGCAATATGCTTATTATCGAATAAATTAAACTATTTATCTCAAACAAATGGCATTAAAACAACGATTCAACCTAGAAGCTAACTTTAGTATGGCATCAATGACTGATGTTATATTTCTGTTGCTTATATTTTTTATGATTACTTCGACTATTGTCGTTCCAAACTCTATTAAGGTTTTGTTGCCAAAATCACAACAACAAGCACAAGCTAAACCTATCACTAGAGTTACGATTGATAAGGACTTGAGATATTATGTGGCAAACGCTAATGAAAGAGAACAAGAAGTCTCATTTGATGAGCTAACTCCGTTTCTGCAAATGGTGTACACCGCAGAGCCAGATATCTTTGTAGCACTATATGCTGATGAGGATGTGCCTTATCGTGAAATTGTAAGGATTTTAGATATTGCAAATCAAAACAAATTCAAGCTGGTGCTTATGACTAGGCCTAGTTAAGAATAAAAACCAAGTATAGATAATATATGAATATAACAAGAGAAGAAATAGTTGGAATTATCGGAACAGCTGTGTTTGCGGTGCTGCTTCTGCTGATTCTTATATTCTCTTATTTTAAAATAATGACTCCCCCCGATGAGCTTGAGGGAATTCCTGTTATGTTTGGCAATGTTGACAATTCGTTTGGAGAAACCGAGCCTCCAATGAATGAGATAGTGCCCACACCACTTATTGAGGAGCCACAAATTGCAGAGCCCTCTCCTGAACCTCCGTTGATTACGCAGGAAAATGAGCCTACAATTGATGTTGCAGCTAAAAGAGAGGAGGAGCGTAGAAGAGCTCAACAAGTTGCAGAGCAGCAACGACAGGCACAAGCTAAATTAGAGCAGCAACGTCTTGCAGAAGAAAGACGCAGACAAGAAGAAGTGGCGCGGAAGGAACGTGAAGAAGAGGAAAGAAGACGTAATGAGATAAACCAACAAATGAGTGTTCTGTTTGGTGAGTCTTCTGGTAATAGAGGCAATACTGAGGGTGATGGAACACAGGGCGTGTCTACAGGAAATGATACTAAAGG
>CAYFSV010000154.1:0-4417 GCA_964345815.1 uncultured Proteiniphilum sp.
GAATAGAGAACTCAAAAACAAGATGTCCTTCGTATTCACTAAGAACCTCTTTTAGCAATTTGATTTGAAATTCCCACGCTGAAAGCTCCGTGTGTATATGTCCAAGTCTCGCATTTACTGAAATTTCGCCAATTATGGTTTCAAGTGGCTTTGCTAGAAAGTCCGATATGGTATCAGAATAGTAATAGTTTAGCATATTATGGTCTGTGTGTTTAGGGTATACGGGATTTTTTGTTAAGCATCTAATAAGTACCATTTAATTTTTCCCAGATACGCTTATATTCATTCCCTGTTAATGGTGAATCAATCGGTTTAACTTCATTCCATATATCCGATGTTTGCTGAGTCAACCAATTGTTAACAGCTTCAGAGTGCTGACTAAAAATTTCTCCATTTACAGAATCACTATATAGCTCACCTAAGCGATTGGCTATGCTTCTGGGAACATTGTTTTTTCTCATCAAGACGCCCTCATCTGTATTGACTCCATAATGTAAATAGGCAGGGAGATTTGCCATTCTCTTCTTTTCTATGTCTGACATGTTTTCCCAGTCAACACCACTTGTTGGCATCTTTTGTAATGCGGCAAGCCCCCAGGCGGCTGAGTTGGCTACAATTTTATATAGTGCCTTTGTCGTTTTTTGAATAGCGACTGTAGCTTCTATACCAGGATAAAATCTAGATGCTATATCAGCTAAATTGCTACCATTTACCCAGTCAATAATTAATCTAGATATACTAGCTCGATCTAATGGTCGCCCACCCTCATTTAATTCTTGAATTGATTTTTTAATTTCGTATGTATTTAACATTATTCCCACAAGGTTTTGCATCGTATGGTTATTTTCTGAAAATAGCTGATTCCGTTGCCAATCTTGGGGATTAATGTTAGAATAGGCTAGTTTACCTATCATTTGACGTACAGAAACTGAGGAAAATCCTGTTTCATCTGCCATTTTTGCATCAACTAAAGATAAAGTATCAACATATCTACGTAAGTTATCTCGTAAAAATCTTTTATTTTCATTAGTAATCTGATTGTAGCCAAAAGTCGCTTGTAATTTTAGCTCAAGTTGTGCAATAAAGGTATCCTGTTGTTGAGTTTGTCTTCTCAAATGTGAAATATACTGTAAAATAGCTGACCATTTATCATCAACAAAAAGCCATCTTGAAAAATCTTCTTCAGAATGATTTATAACATTTTCAATAGCATTAACCAGCTGAGAGTGTAAGTCTTCGGATGCTTTTTTTACATAATTTCCTAATTTCAAAAGGTCTGTATCATCTTTAACAGCTATTCCTACCCAACCCATATTGTCTTGTCCTGCACGCCCAACCCTTCCTGCCAGGTTCCAAAAATCACGCACAGGCATTGCACCCACAAAAGGATAGTTATACGCACCCATAATGACTGACGAAACAGGGAAGTTGATGCCCTGTGCTATAGTTGTTGTGGCAACTAAAGCTTGAAGCTTCTCGTTAGACATTAAGTCTTCGATCATGAAGCGTATCTCGTCTGGCAGAGCAGAGCTGTGCACAGCTATTCTTTTTCGCAAATATCTGCTCAATGGAAAGTTTTCACCCATTTCACTTTTGATGAGTTTGATAACTAACTCTACATCTTCATCGTATTCTATATCATTTTCTACACTTTGATATAATATGTCAGCTATTTTATAAGTTTCTCCTGGATTTGACGCAAGCACTATAATGGGTGAATCTAAACTTAGAATATCTGCTGCAACTTTAGATGCTATATTAACTTTTGAATTCCTTGCCTGAGATGCTGTTTGTTCAGCATTCTCAACACTGCTTAATGGTAGAGTAGTGCCAATATCATAAGTTCCCTTGTCTGTGTGGAGTGTTCGTAAAGTGTAATCATACTTTCTTCCTCTTCCCTTAATTTCTATAGCGCCTACGATTCTTTCATTAGGTTGCCACCAATCAAGTTCTAAGTTGATAACTTTACCTCTGTCACCTGCAAGCCATTTTGATACTTCATCCGAGTTAGGAATATCTGGTGTCATCAACAAAAAGTTGGCTTCTGCACAGTCATTTTTAATAGTTGAGAGTAAAAACTCTAAATTTAAACCTCTTGAGGAATCTTCGATATTGTGAGCCTCGTCAACAACAGCTAATACCAACGGCCTTTCAGCAGTTGTGCCCAAACCTTGACGGACAAGCAAATTCATTTTTTCATAAGTTGTTATTAGAATGTCGAAGTCTGTATAATTGCCACTTTCTTCTGTCAAGTGCTGTTCAAAACCATCCAGTTCAATCGCTCCGCTTGCTTTTTCTATTCGTAATCCTATGTCTGATAGGTCTCTTTTAAGTTGGATGTAAATCTGATTAACTAAAGCTTTTGTGGGAACAACATAGGCTACCCATCCACCTTGTTCTTTGAATTGGTTGAGTGCCTGCAGTATTCTGTATTCTGCTATCAAGGTTTTTCCACTTGAAGTTGGCAGGTTAATAACAATAGCTCTGTGTGCAGGATTTAACAACTCACCTTTTATAATGGATTCTCTTTGAGGATACAACAGCTCGTAAAGACCATTATTATCTCGATGAGATATAAATTGATTGAAACGTGTAACCCAGTTGTTAATGCCTCGTGTCGTGTACCATATGGTATTGCGAACCATTTTTATTGCAAATGCTTCAAAGAACTGATATAATAACTCGAGGCTTATATTTCCTGACTTTTGAGCATATTCCGATGCTATTGTTGTATGATATTTTATTTCTGTCTCTGGCTCGAATGGTCGTCCTTCTATAAGAAAACCACCCAAAATATCAATACATTTAGCAAAGTGATATAGTGATACTAACTCTGCTGCTCCATAAGGGCGACTTTCTTCACTCACTTGATTAAGGAATGTGTTTTCGAAGTCAAACTGTTCATTGCGGAGTTGATTTATCAGCTCTACTGCTTTGCTAATCTCCTCCCAGTTTTCTCGCTTTATTAGGCAGACTATTGCTTTAAAAGCGGTAACTAAAATACGTTCGTTCCAATTTTCATCAAATTGGATATTGTCCAATTGATTGCTGTTTTTCTTAAGATACTGTTTTACAAAGTGCCAGTGTTCGCCCAGATAGCCGAAAGAAATTATTTTGATCTGTTCATAAACGAATAGTTCATTATCCCATTGTATGGGTGTCTGCGTGGCTATATCAAAATAGGCAGAGCAAAGACCTTTGAATTCTTTATTATCCCTGTCACTCCAGAGTTCTACAATTTTTATTTCACACAGTTCTTTGGCTTTATAAAGTTTGTCTATTTCTTCATTACTGAGTTGTATGCTGTCAAAGCGACTTGATAGTTTTGCCTTTTGAATCAGCATACCAATCCCTTCAAGCATGTCAGGAAACGCTTGCTCTAAGTAATTGTATTTTACTTGTATGCTCATTCTACAGACTCATTTATAATTGTTTGCCATTTCTCTTTCGGTATAGGGAGATATAATGCTATAAGCTTTATACCGTTATGCTGTATTATATGTTGAGACAATCTATTATAACTTAATGAAATATCTCTAATATCATGAGGTACATCTCGCACCAGAACACCTATTAACTGGAACTTGCAGTCGCTGGAATAATATGTTCTTAAGCTTGCGTTAAAGTCTATTTTAAACGGATGCTCTTTGGGATAATGTCTAGACTTGCTTTGTAGGTAGGAGATGAGTATTTGCCTCTTCCCTTTATCATTATATAAATCTTTTAGCTGCTTTTCGATGCCATCTTTGTTGGTCATTACCTGTGGAGGTCTGTTTACTATTTCTGAGGAGGTTTTTACCTCTCCGAACAAAAATAATACTTGCTCTTCTATTTCTATAAATCCAACTAGATCTGCACCAGTTTTATTTCCTTTAGGGTTTCTTGAGTCTCTATTTTCATTCCAATGAAATCTACACATAAACGATTCTTCTAAGATGGCTTCTGCATAAGCCTCACCAATACGGAATTGTTGTACGTCTATGTGTTGGTTTTCTAAAGCTTGAATATCTGCAATAAGCTCTTTGTTCGCATTAAAGCCTGTCTCCTGCTGTAATGCTTTCAGTCTATCTATTGTGTATTCTGTTTCCTCACGATCTAATAAGCTGTTCTTTACTTTCCCTTGTAGATGATTATAACATTCCTTCTCGTCCACAGATAGCCCGTGATAAGAACGGTATATATTGTCTATATGTTCATACAGAGTATTCAAATTAAGATTTATATAGTGATTGCTATTTGTTATTATTGAATCATGGCTTCAAAGTTAATGAAAATGTGGAACTTTTTAAGATAAAAGCATTTCTTTAAGATTTTAAATAATGATTATCTTACCTGATAAACTTAATGTTGATTATCTTCCATCACCTCCAACCCCTCAATCCCATACTTCTTAAACAGCTCCTCAAAGACCTCCTTG
>CAYFSV010000155.1:0-1436 GCA_964345815.1 uncultured Proteiniphilum sp.
CTCCTATTAAAGCCGATTTAGACAAAAAATCTCTTCGTTTCATTTAGCTCAATTATTTTGTGTAATCATTCAATCCATTTAGTCCACTTCTCTTCATCTTGCCAACCCGATGCAACCATCGTTTCAATAAACTGCATTCCTCTGACACCATCAACCACATTCGGGAAGTCCAGCATCTCTTCGGTTGGCTCCTCTCCATTTTGATGAGCAAAAACAGTGAGCGTAAAATTGCGGTAAATATTGGCAAAAGCCTCAATCAATCCCTCCGGATGCCCGCCTGGCGTGCGAACATTCCAGTGAGCCAGACTACCCAAATAGGGGTAATTGTTGCCAATATGAAAAGTCTGATCGGGCTGACCGTTGCTTTTATAAAAAAGCTTGTTGGGATCTTGTTGAAACCAGCGAAAGCTGCCCTTTTCGCCATAAACACGAATATTAACATCGTTGGCTTCGCCATTGGCTATCTGACTTGCAGATAATAGTGCTTTCACGCCTTCCTCCATTCTCATCATGGCGGTACCGTCGTCGTCATTCAAACGACCAGGAACAAAAGTGTTTAACTCAGCACAAATTTCCTGCACTTTGAGTCCGGTGACATATTCTGTAAGATGCCAAGCATGAACGCCAATGTCACCAATACATCCCGCTTTGCCTGTGAGTGTGGGGTCTGTTCTCCATCCTGCATTGTTGCCACCCAATACTTCGATGCGCTCCGAGAGCCATCCTTGCGGATATTCAACATACACTCTGCGCAACTTACCCAATTCACCGGCAGCAATGCGCTGTTTCATCTCTTTTACAGCCGGATAGCCGGCATAAGTATGTGTTAGAGCCAAAACAAGTCCGGTTTCCTCCACTTTCTGTTGAAGTTGCTTCGCCTCTTCCAGCGAAAAAGTGATTGGTTTGTCCAAAACCACGTGTATTCCTCTTTCCAATGCCATCATGGCGGGCTCGAAATGAAGGTTGTTGGGGGTAACAATTGCAACAAAATCCATTCGCTCATGCTTCGGTAGCAGCATCTCTTTCTCGAACATCTCTTGATAAGTAGCATATACCCGATTTTCGGGCACTAAATAGGCTTCACCCGATTTCTTTGAAACGTCGGGATTGGAACTGAAACAACCGCAAACAAGTTCTACTCGGTTTTCCATCAATGCGGCGCGCAAGTGAACAGCACCAATAAAGCCGGTTACACCTCCTCCAACCATGCCCATTTTCAAACGATTTCCTTTCATTATATCTTGGTTTTTAGAATTAGCTTGTCAATCTTTTGCGAAAAAAGCATCAAATGCATGATCACTCATTTCGAAGTCAATTTTTTTTGTAAACTCGCAGGATTCGCGAGCACCGTGCTCTCGGTTCATTGCACTATCTTCCCATTCGATAGAAAGCGGTCCTTGATAACCGATTGCATTTAATGCACGAATGATCTCTTC
>CAYFSV010000155.1:1536-4408 GCA_964345815.1 uncultured Proteiniphilum sp.
GGAAATGCATACAACAAATGCCAGATCGGACTTCCGGTGAAGCCGACAACCGTATCCACACCCAGCATCTTAGCCGCTTTTGCAGTAAGGATTAACTCTTCTGCGGCACGCTGACGTACGCCTTCCGGATTTCCGTCTCCCCAGATGTAGTCGGGCAAAATAGATTGATGTCTTTCATCGATACGATCGCACACCGCCTGTCCAATGATATGGGAGGAAATGGTATGCAGTTGGAGGTCATATTTGTTCAACAAATCTTTGATTCCCTGATAATAAGCCGAATCTGTCTGATGCACATCCAGATGATCCGGCAATCCCAGTTCGAGACCGTCATAGCCAAATGATTTTGCTTTTTCGCAAACTGTTTCCAAAGATAAATCTCCCCACTGGAGAGAGTATAATGTAACTGTTCTTGCCATGGATGATTATTTTTGTGTTAATAATTATTATTGCAAATGATGATTCAGATTATCAATTGGCTTTTCTCTTATCAAAACGATACAATTTTGGAGCACGATGAGGTACATTTTTCTTCACTTCATCCAATGGAATCAACCCATCAAACTGCAACATTTTTTTTTGAAAATTTCTGACATCTGATTTTACGCCAACCACTATATCATGTAAATTTCTGAGCTCGGTCATCGTGAATTTTTGAGGTAAAAGCTCAAAAAGGATATTTGGCTCCAAGGTAATTTGTTTTCGCATAAACTTAAGTGCTTCTTGAGCAATTTGATTGTGATCAAATGCGAGATTCATTTTGGAAAGTTCGCCGATATCGTACCATCGGGCAGTAGTATTTTCAGATTCAAAAATAATTTTCCGGCTGATTTTAATCAATGCAACATATCCGACGGTAACAATTCTGCCGATTTTCATTTTGGTAGTCATCTCCAACCAATTGATGTCCCGAGGATTGGAAGTACGATCCGGATTTCCAAAACTGTGAAACTGGCTTAAAAACACATTCTTTAAACCTGTCAGTTCCCTGAGGATGCGCGCAGCAGCGGTATCCAGGTCTTCCTCTTCGTAAATGATACTTCCCGGCAACTTTTTATCGCTGTAAAAGCCCTGCTCCTCATCAATGGTGCGCTCAATCAGCAACACATTTAATTTTTCTCCATTGAAACCAAAAACCACGCAGTCAACAGAAACATGCGGATTGTATTTGTATTTTTGATTCTCCATATAACGTAAGCTATACAATAAGTCTGACAAAGCTAAGCATTTAAAACGGATATTTTAAAAAAGTTAACATGTTATATAGCATAATGTAACACTAACAAGCATAGAACACATGATTAACCCCCGTTTTTTGTCTAAGAACTTTTAATATGAATTCTCTTCTGTTATTCTTTCTAACCATATTCCCCCTTCACCACCAATCCAACCAAAAACCCCACTATAAATATTGTGATGGTGCCCAATACGATGGTCAGATAATTGTGGAGAATGGATTGATTGCTTAAGGTCATCCACGAGATTAAGGCGACACCAAAAAGCACACCAACGAGGGCGGGCAATTTGGAAGTTCTTTTCGACAGGTAGCCCAAAAGGAAAAGACCCAACATTCCTCCACTGAATATTCCTGCCAAAGCCCACCATGCATCCAGTGCACTTCGCACCGACATCATTGCCAGACCAACACCGATACCTAAAACACCGAGCAAAAATGAAAACAGGTAAAGCATATTCATCTTTTCCTTTTCGGAGAGATTTTTTCTTTTATGCTCAAAGAAATCGGTGAGAATAATTGTTGCGGCGCTGTTGATGCTGGTTGAGATGGTGCTCATTCCCGCAGAAAAAATTGCTGCAATGAGTAATCCTGTCACACCTATGGGCAGTCCGTTTACAATAAAATATGGGAACACCTGATCGCCATCGATTCCCGCCGGCAGGAGATCGGGTTGAACTTTATAATATACAAAAAGTGCGGTGCCGATAATAAAAAAGAAAAAGCTTACGGGCAGATAAAGCATTCCGCCAAAAAGCGCTGAATTTCTTGCACTTCGCTCATCTTTAGCACTTTTGTAACGCTGAATGTAATTCTGATCGATTCCATAGTTTTGAAGGTTGATAAACAAACCATAAAACAGCGTTATCCAAAAAGTAGGGATGCCAAGCTCAGGCCCAAAAGAACCGAGCGAAAATTTATGGTATTCAGCTCCTACTTCAAAAAACTGATTTAGACCACCCGGTAACGAGACCAACAAAACAATCACACTCACTAATGCACCCACAATGAGTATTATGCCTTGCACCGCATCGGTCCATATCACCGCTTTGATGCCGCCCATCACTGAATATACAATCACTGCCAGGCCGGTTATCACAATAATTGAAGCGATACTCCAGCCAAGCATAAAATGCAGGGCCAATGCCAAAAGAAACAGCACAGAACCAATGCGAGCAATTTGGGTCAGCAAATAACAAGTGGCTGCATAAGCCCTTGCCCAATATCCAAATCGTTCTTCCAAAAAGCTATAAGCCGATACACTTTGAATATTTCGGTAAAATGGCACAAAATATTTGGCGGCAATTATAGAAGCAATGGGTATGGAGAGGCTAAAAACAAAGGAATTCCAGTTGCCCAGATAAGCATTTCCGGGCAAAGCCAAAAAGCTGATGCTGCTCACATATGTGGCAAAAATTGACATCCCCACCACAAAGCCGGGAATTGCACCACCACCCTTCGTATAATCTGAAACGTTCTTGTTCTTTTTCACAAAAGAGATTCCGAAAAGAACGGTTCCGGCAGTAAAGATCAGAAAAATCAAAATGTCCAGCCAATGAATTCCCATAGTTTTATATTTAATTCAATAACGTGAGTTCGATGTAAGAAAATCCATTTAAAAGTAGGAATATAGCGAAA
>CAYFSV010000156.1:0-4352 GCA_964345815.1 uncultured Proteiniphilum sp.
CAAATTTGACCCTTACTTCACTTGAAGAAAGGCTAAATTGGCAAATTAAGCACTTATAGCACAGCGGTATCTTGAATATTTCTAGATTATTACCATGCTCAACATACAAAAAAAGTCACATCTTGTGTAGATGCGACTTTTGTTTTATAAATATTGGTTGTCTATCTAAACGTATATCGGAGACTTAGCGCCAATCCTGCAAACCAATAGTCGTTGTATGAATTGCTCATATTGAAGCTAGGCTTCCAGTCAAGTGTTACATTGAATGGCGCTGCAGGAAATGTGTATTCGACACCACCAATCAAATCTACACCAGCCAAGAAACGGCCATCATCATGATTCTTATCATGAACACCACCAAGGTGAGCACCCAAGCCCACAAACCAATCAAGTCCTGGAGCATTTTGGAATGGTTGCTGATATTCATACAATCCTGTAATCTGAAAAGAATGGGGCGAAAAGCTCAAAATACCTTCAAGAGCATTTGAATGAGAGATAAAATGTTTTAATGTCAATCCACTATCATATCCCAATCTAAGTCCGAAAGCATCTTTATAGTCTTGCGCCGATAATGTTGAAAATAGTCCTGACAGAGTCAAGACTCCTGCTAATAATAGGTTTTTTAATTTCATAAATTAGTTGTTTTAGTTATTATAAATATTTCTAGTTTGTTTCTACTATTGAATTTCAACAAAGATATAGCATTTTTGTTTATATCATGACTTAGCCAGCATCACGTCCTAATTGAGATAACGAATTTATGTTAACAGGGAAAGACCGCTCAGTATTGTTCACATAGGATTTACAAACTAAGCCGATTTTGACACAAATCGAATCTTTTGATTTTTAACACTTAGCGAGTCAAAATATCCTTTAGCACCTAATTGTCAATCAAAACCTCAAAGTAGTTATATTCGCAATCTGTGAGCAAGCAGATGTGTCGCACTTAAGTGTCAGACAAAGTATAGAATAATAGACATAAACCTAACAAAATTATGCTGGAAATGCACCAGATGAAACAAAACACACGCATTATAAATAAAAAGCTGTTAAAACGACACTTGCAGTTAGGTAAAACAATAATTTTCTGTAACTTTGCGATGTGTTTTATAAACAATCATTGATTTTGGCAATAATTAAAAAAACTAAAGACTAAGCACAGATTTATTTTCAATAATGTAGATGCAATATGTTTGTGCAGAATCTTTCCACACATCATAATAATAAAAATGAAATTCCAACATTTTTCATCTAAAGTTACACTACCACTAATTGGAGCAACTGCTCTTGCAGCATGTAGCCCTAAAGCCGCACAACAAGACAATTCGAAGCCTTTAAATATCATCTATATAATGACTGATGATCACACCAGGCAGATGATGAGTAGCTATGATCAGCGACATATGCAAACCCCCAACTTGGACAGAATTGCTAACGAAGGTGTTTTGTTTTCAAATGCATTTGTTGCAAATTCAATTTCTGGTCCCAGTCGCGCTTGTTTGCTTACTGGAAAGCATAGCCACAAAAATGGCAAACTAGACAATTTCACACAATTTGATGGTAGCCAGCAAACTGTGCAAGAACTATTGCAAGGTGCTGGATACGAAACCGCTATGATTGGCAAATGGCACTTGGATAGCAAGCCAACACACTTTGACCACTGGGAAATTCTTCCAGGGCAAGGTAGCTACTATAACCCCGATTTTATTACACCTGATGGCAATGTAAAATATGATGGCTATGTGACAAACATTATAACCGATTTGAGTTTGGATTGGCTAGAAAAAGATAGGAACAAAAACAAACCCTTCTGCCTTTTCCTACATCACAAGGCTATACATAGAAACTGGATGGCAGACACGCTACATCTAGATATGTATGAGGACAAGGATTTTGAGGTACCTAGCAATTTCTTTGATGATTATGAAGGTAGAGTGGCTGCTGCTCAGCAGGAGATGAGCATTGCAAGCGACCACGACATGGACCTTGTGAACGACTTAAAGATGATTCGCCCAGGAGTGAAAACTAGATTGTCGGCAGCCTATGAGCATGGTGAATACGCACGTATGACTCCTCGCCAGCGCGAACTGTGGGATGAACAATATCAACCCATTATCGACAAGTTTTATGATGATAATCTAGAGGGCAAAGAGTTGGCTTTATGGAAATATCAAAGATATATGACCGATTATGCCAAAACAGTGCATTCGTTAGATGAGAACGTAGGAAGGGTGCTTGATTATCTAGAGGAGAACGATATGATGGAAAACACCATTATTATATATACCTCTGATCAGGGCTTCTATATGGGCGAGCATGGTTGGTTCGACAAACGATTTATGTATGAAGAATCATTTAGCACCCCATTAGTAATGCGTCTGCCATCGCAGTTTAAGAGAAAAGGCAAAATTGAGGAGATGGTTCAAAATATTGACTTCGCACCCACAATGCTCGATATTGCTGGAGTTGAAATTCCAGAAGATATACAAGGTATTTCGTTGCTTCCACTTTTGAAGGATGATAAATCACCAGCAAATTGGAGAGAATCATTGTATTATCACTACTACGAATATCCTGCAGAACATATGGTGAAAAAACACTACGGCATTAGAACTGAGCGCTACAAGCTTATTCATTTTTATGATGACGTGGATGAGTGGGAGCTATATGATTTGCAAAATGACATACAAGAGATGAATAATATTTATGCAAATCCAGAGTATGAAACTGTGGTTGCCAACTTAAAAGAGCAATTGAAAGAGCTTCAAGTGAAATATGATGATCCAATAAGAAATTAAAAATCAATTAATTATAAATAAAAATCATGACTAAAATTACCAATTTTTTAATTGTAGCCTTGATGTTACTTTCTGTAGCATGCACAGGTGGAAATGGAGAAGGACAAAATACTTCTTCGAAGGTTATTGAAACTAAAGTTCCTACTCGTCCTGCAGGACAAGAGGACATGGTTGCATTTGCTGCTCCAAAAATGGATGTAGTACGCGTAGGCTTCATTGGCTTAGGTATGCGTGGTCCAGGTGCAGTTCAGCGCTTCACACACATTCCTGGTGTTGAAATTAATGCTCTTTGCGATTTACACGAAGACAGAGTAGAAAGAGTTCAAGGTATTCTTACTAAAGCTGGTTTTCCAGAAGCAGCTGGATACAGCGGTAGCAATGATGCTTGGAAAGAGCTGTGCGAGCGCGACGATATCGACTTAGTGTATATCGTTACTGATTGGAAAACCCACGCAGAAATGGCTACTTATGCTATGGAGCAAGGTAAACACGTTGCTGTAGAGGTTCCAGGTGCTATGACAATGGACGAAATTTGGCAACTAATTGACACTTCGGAAAGAACTCGCAAGCACTGTATGATGCTTGAGAACTGTGTGTATGACTTCTTCGAGCTTACTTCTTTGAATATGGCTCAACATGGTGTGTTTGGCGAAATCTTACACGCTGAAGGTGCATATATCCACAATCTAGAGGATTTCTGGAATGCCTATGAAGGCGATTGGAGATTGGCATACAATAAAGAGTTCCGTGGCGACGTATATGCTACTCACGGAATGGGACCTGCTTGTCAAGCACTAGATATTCACCGTGGTGACAAAATGAACGTACTTGTAGCTATGGATACTAAGCCTGTGAGCATTCCTGAGTATCTAATCGAGAAACGTGGAGTATCAAAAGAAGAGGCTTACGATTTTGAGAATGGTCAGCACACTATGACTATGATTCGCACAGAGAAAGGAAAGACTATTCATATCCAACACGACGTTGCATCGCCACGTCCATACAGCCGTATGTATCAACTATCGGGAACTAAAGGTTTTGCTAACAAATACCCAACTCCTGGATATGCTCTTGAGGCATCGCAAGTGGATGAGTCTATCACTCCAAATCATGAGGACTTAAACTCACACGGATTCGTACCTGCGGACGTAAGACAAGCACTAATGGACAAATATAAGCACCCAATTCATGTGGAGCTTGAGGAGAAAGCTAAGCAAGTAGGTGGACATGGTGGTATGGACTTTATCATGGACTATCGTTTAGTATATTGCTTGCAAAATGGATTGCCACTAGATATGGACGTATATGACTTGGCTGAGTGGAGCTGCTTGGCTGAACTTGGTAGCATCTCAATTAAGAACAATAGTGCACCTGTTGCAGTACCTGATTTCACTCGTGGTGCTTGGGACAAAGTACAAGGCTATCGTCACGCATTTGCTGAGTAATAAAACGATATTTAAACAGTGTTTGAATACTATTTAAACACTATTTAATTAGATACAAAAAGGGGGTGTCCAATAAGTTTTGGGCATCCTTTTTTTATTATAATCAGCT
>CAYFSV010000157.1:0-4219 GCA_964345815.1 uncultured Proteiniphilum sp.
ATATCTAACAAAGTCATTTCCTCCTCTGGCATTAAGATTATAGGATTGATCAAAAGCGGGTTTAAAGTAAAAATCCATCCAATCAAAATCACGATACAAATATGGCTCTGATTGGTCTTTGTATTTTTGCAACTCATTGTCGGGTACGATATATTCCCATTTTTGATCATTACGACTGGCAACATTCTTTAGTAATAATGTTTCATAAGCATTTAGATAAGTGGGCAAGACAGTTGGAGTTTTTATAGAAAAGTCTGAAGAAAACTCTAACTGAATAGCTCCTGAACGACCTCGTTTGGTAGTAACTATAATCACTCCATTGGCTCCTTTCACTCCATATACAGCAGTGGCAGATGCATCTTTCAGAACAGAAATATCTGCTATTTCGTTAGGATCCAAGTTGGAAAACGGGCGTTCAACACCGTCAACTATCAACAATGGTGAGTTCCCTCCCATCGCTGTCATACCGCGAATATTCATCTGTAAACCTTCAGATCCATAGTAGCTGATTGCCTCTTCTCCAGGTGTGGCATCTTTTCCGATTATATTAAGACCCGGAATTCTTCCCTGAAGAGTGTTTTCCACACTACCACCTGTTCGTACTTTACGAATAACATCACCTGAAACTTGTGAAATAGCTCCTACTACTGATGCTTTCTTTTGAACACCATAAGCAACTATTACAACCTCGTCAAGTTCTGCAATATCTGATTCCAAAACAACATCAATAGTCCTCGAATCTTGTACTGAAACTTCTTGGGTTTGCATGCCAACATATGAGAACACCAGAGTCTGATTGGGTTCAACACTTATTGTGTATTTCCCAAAAATGTCCGTGATTGTTCCTTTAGTGGTACCTTTAATCTGCACAGTTGCTCCAATAATTTCTTCTCCGTCTGCATACCTAACGGTACCGGAAACACTTCGTGTCTGTGCAACACCTAAGAGAGAATAAAAGAAAAGGCAGGTTACTAAAAATACTTTAAATAGACTTTTATCAGCCATACCTAAACTTCTTTTAACATGAATAAAATTTTTCTTCTTCATAAAAAATGTTTTTACTGATATCACATATTATACTATTGTTAAAATAGACAATCATTACAAAACCGCAGAGCCATGTATATTAATTATGTATGGCCATTGCGAATTAGAACCTCTTGCATAAGCAACAGGAGCTCCCATAACCACAAACCAAAGGTGTGACAAATCATCATTAACCGAAAAGGAAGCTTCCCCTTTGTTATTCCTATTTATTTCACCTTTTATTGACTTCCCATCAGCGTCAATCCCTACAAAGCCATATCGCCAGCCGGCATTGGAGTCTGAATCAGTCTCATCTGTCAACCCATTGAATATTATTTCAACTTTTTCTCCTTTTTGTGGCACTGAAAGTTTTATCACATTAAAACCATAATCTCCGGGTGCAAATTGAGATTTAACACGATATTCTTTATTTGATAGTTTATCCATCTTTTCCGAAAATGGAGAAAAAGAATTAGCCCACTGTCGTGTATATTGAAATGAATGCTGATAATCAAAGTTTATTAACTGTTGATAATTCTCAAACATTTCATCAGCAAAATGATCCCACGATGACTCGGTTATTCTTGCATAAGTCATAATTGGATTTTCATCACATTTACCTTCACGAAATAGTTCAGCTATAAATCTTAATCCATGCTTCTCACTCCAAGACTCAAGCACATAAGGTGAATTATACATATTTTCTGGATGCAAAAATGATTTATGAGTATTTTCTTTAAATGTTTGCCAATGGTAATTTTCATCTGTAACCCATTCAGGATTAACATACCAAAGCATCCACTGAGAAGTCATTTCAAAAAATGGTGCACCACACCAGGCGTCACCTTCGCCATCTGCAATAATTTGTGACTGAAAGCTATGCCCTAATTCATGAGCCAGAACATTTTGTTTTGGATCTTGCAGTCTATTGGGAGTAACCCATAATGCACCAATTGTATTGTCATATGATCCTCCATATGCTGTCCCATCTAATGAATATTGAATCATACACATCATTTTGTATTTCTCACTCAAAGAGCCTTTATTGACAAAACCTAATGTATCACTAAAGCATAAATAAAAGCGTTCAAGCTTTTCTGTTAGATTATCAATATCCACCTGCATTGGATTTCCATCCAAATCAGGGGCTTTCGAGAGATCATCTTCAAATCCTTTTTCCCAGAATACTACAATATTGTCTGTTTCTGACATACGATGATAACTGTATTTAGATGTATCGCTCTGCCAGTCAATATCTGAAAATTCCTGAGGAATATAAATGTCTTTTTTCTTATTTACCGGCATGGTTGAACAAAGAAATAACATGCCGGGAGCGATTAAAAGTATTGTTACCGCTATTGCGATTTCCTTTAAGGATTTCATTATTAATTTATTTTATTCAGTGATTCACTCAGCCTTTTTATGGCATTCTCAATCATATCATGCGTTCCACTGCCATCTCCAACATATTTGACAACCATCTCAGCATAAGCCACATTATCCAGCAGCTCCTCTATTTGAAGAGATCTGTTAACTGACTTTGCATTATCTAATAAAGTTAGCAGCTCACCCAAGTCCTCCAATTCAGGCAGGTTACCCGGTCTCATTGTGTTGATAGAGGCATTAAGATTTGAAGCCATTTCATTGACTTCGGTCTGGCTATAATTCTTGTCTGCATTATCATATACTTTTTGGGCAGCAGTTAATTGCTTATCCATTCGTTCAAAACCGTTAGGTGCCCATGGTGAGTATTCGGGAACCTTTACACTCATCAGATTCCATTTGTCCTGCATATCTTTCCTCTGTCTAGCCACATATAGAAGTTCCCTTAATGTGCTTTTTTCAACCTCATCAGCCAATGATAAATGGGAAATTGCATTATTCAAATCATACACAGTTTCATCAATTTCTTTTTGATCATACCCATTGCTTAATACGATATTTGCTCTGGACACTTCATTTTTAAGATTCTCAAAAGAACTCCAAGTGTATTGATCTTTTGATTTTGATTCAGCTTCTCTGATTGAAGACTGTAGCAATGATTTATCTGGTT
Source organism: uncultured Proteiniphilum sp. (assembly GCA_964345815.1). GTDB lineage: Bacteria > Bacteroidota > Bacteroidia > Bacteroidales > Dysgonomonadaceae > Petrimonas. Next base: position 3,080 of record CAYFSV010000157.1, read on the forward strand.
TTCGAGTAATCAAATTACTTATTGCATTATCTATAGAAGCAAGTTCACTGTCTAAACCCTGTTGTGTAAGTTCGGCAATCCTGTATGTTTTATCCGCCTTTTTGACTGCCTTAATAAGTCGTGAATAAGATGATTTAGTGTAACCATTTTTCGTGTATATTGAAGCCTTCTGAAGTTTTGAATAAAGTTCCTTACGAAGCTCATCACTAAAACTCTCAATCTGATTAATTCTGAAATAGTGAGTAATATTTTTGTGCTGATAATAGTCGGGCGTGAATTCTTTTCCCTTCAGAACTAACGTATAAAGGTTGGCATCCGCTCCGTCATCACATGGTTGAGCTCCTTTGGCTTCAATATTGTCCAAATCTGACTCAATATCAATAATTGCATCTTCCCAGCTGCTTACACCCGTAGTTGCCATAGCAAAAGGGCCATACATCAACGTTCCAACCCACATAGGTGAGAAAGAAGTGTTGGTCACATTTACGTCTGTGGCGGCGGTTTCAAGCTTATCGGGCCCATAATCAATGTGTTTTGAAAATGGCATAATTATTTCAACTATGTCAGATTCACGCCACTTTCTGGAAGGAATAGTTACGTAAGAACTGGGATTATAATGACTTGCAATAGACTTCCCATTCAGTTTAACGTCAAACCCTTCTGTAGCCCAATAGGGGACTCTTAATTTCATTGCAAAGGAAGATGAACCTTCTGTAACTTTGATAGTTGAATATTCAGATGGCCACGAACATTCTTGCTTCATTATTATATTGTGGGCTTCCCATTTAAAGGTAGTTGGCAAATAGAGAGCTACCCATATAGTATTATCCGATGTAAAATATGCTGCTTCCTGATATTTAACATGATTTTCGGAACCGGTTCCGCCACAACACGTTGATTGGGGAGTTTCATTCCCAAATTGTTTAGTTGCATCCAAACCCACTGAGTACTGATACGTTGTCTGGTAATAATGATGATTTAGGGAGCCAACAAGTTGGTTGTATAACAATCTCTCATAGTAATCCATGTATTTAGCATCATCTGGATTGAAAGTATTCAAATCCTTTGTCAGTTTAGCTAAGTTGTAGGCACAACAAGTTTCATTAATGTATGGTGCAGGATGTAAGTTTCTTCGATTGT
>CAYFSV010000158.1:0-4153 GCA_964345815.1 uncultured Proteiniphilum sp.
AACAAAAATGTTTCGTCACTTTTATAAAGCTAAAACAGACAAAACAAAAATGTTTAGTCATTTCCCAACATGTGTTTTGCACCAAACCAAATGGTTTAGTCGTTTCCCAACATGTGTTTTGTACCAAACAAGAAATCATCAATGCATGATAAGATTTGCTCCTGAAGAAACTCAGAGCGAGTGGTTTTTGATAAGATAAAAAAACTTATCTTTGCATATCACCAAAAACATCCCCGTATGCTTGCGCCAGCTCAACAAATACAGTTTTATGACTCATTGCCTAACAATGAGAAGGAAATATTTAATGCTTTTGTAATTAAGTCCCTGTTTTATGATCATAATGACATTAGGTCCCAGCTGCCTACTTCAAGAGATTATACTGTTAAGATTATTAAGGAGGCAATTTATAAGGGCTTAAAGAATGGACTTTTGATAAGAACAGAAGGTTTTGCATATTCGCCTTTGGGGGTATATCATGCTTCGTATCCATTTATGGCTAATATCATCAGCCGACTTACGGACTATGGTAAGGGGCTCTTTAGAAAAAGGACAAAATCTTTTAGGAGTTGGCCCGACAAAGATTCGGCAGATCCACGAGATGTGGCTCAGATGTTGTTTGATTTGCTTTACGATAGCAATTTTAATAATGAAAAGCACAAATTTATCTTTACTGATTATCTTGCGTTGCAAAAGCTTGACTTGATGAGGCTTACAAAATATGTTGATCGCTTCAATAAGTTGGATATCAATAACCTGAAAGGAATTGTTGATGCAGAGGTGACAAAAACTATGCTTAAGCTTGAGCCAATGGATATCGTTGAAAGGATTGACAAGCATATTTCGCCTAAAATTGATGCGAACAAAAGAGTGGCTTTTGCATATTGGTTCGATTATCGATATATATTTAGTGGCAATCTAAAGGCTATGTTGAAGAATATCGATAAGAACGCCGCTTTGGCTATCGAGATAAGTGCAATTCTCACCTTTCTGAATGGCAAAACCAGCGAGTCGTTAAAACTCTTTGACCAGCGATTGCGCTTGTATAGAAAAGATAAGGCATATAGGAGCATTCAGATATTGCCAATTTATTACTTAAACTATTTTTATTTTGTGACGCTGCTCTCTTTGCCCATCGATCAGGTTGCGACACGAGCAAGAAAGATATTAGCAAGCCTTGAAAAGCCTTCCGAGAGCTATTCGTTTGGTGGATATTTCAAGTTTTTGTTGCAAAAATTGTTGGAAGTGAAATTGCCAAAGCATGATGAGTATGAGGCGCAGTTTAAGGAGATATTGTTTAAACGAATCTCAAATGGTCATGCTTATTATACTCTTTTTGAGATAGCATTTGCCTACATTGCTGAAATCACACCGCCACAATCGATGAGAAAACATATTGTGAATTTAGTGGCTAAGGGGCACAACTCGGGCTACAATCTTATGGCTTATGAGGCGGCATACGCTGCATATAAGTGGTTTGGCGATGATGAGTGTGCTAGATTATACAAAAAGATTGAGAAAGAGATGAAGTATAAGCCAGCCGCTTCTAGGGTGGTGCAAATGGAATTGTGGGAGAAATCAATAGACCTTATGGTGGATGCTTTGGGAGGGGTTGGCGATAAAAATGAAGACAATTCAAACAAAACCGAAAGCAAGCATAGAATTGTATATACTTTTTATCCTGAGATAAACCTTTTTAAGCCCATATTGCAAACTATGGGTGCAAGTGGCAAATGGAGCAAGGGGCGCAATGTTTCGTTGAAGTCGTTTCAGGAGGGAAAGACTAGGGGAATGACTAATAAGGATTTGAAGATTTCAAAATATGTGAGGTCGTATAGAGATTGGGGAACCGATGTGTATGAATTATCATATTATGTGGCAGAGGAGCTTATAGGGCATCCGCTGGTGTTTATGGGCGAAAATATTGATATTCCTATTGAGTTTGTAGCTGCTAAGCCTACCATCAAGGTGCTGAAAAAGAGAGATGGTTATGTGCTTCAATCTGATATCAAAAAGTATGACAGAGATTTGATAATTAAAAAAGAGACAAATACTAGATACCTAGTCTATAAGATTGATGAGAGGATGCAAGAGTTGCTGAGGATATTGACCACAAGTGGCGTTGTGATTCCCGAAAGGGGAAAGGATAAGTTGATTCCGCTTCTTGGTGAGATTAGTAAGCATGCCATTGTTCAATCGAACTTGTTGTCTTCAAATCAAATTGGGAGCGCAGCCCTCAAAGAGGTGGAGACAGATAGCAGAATAAGGGTGCAACTGTTGCCAATTGGTGATGGACTGAAAGCGGAGCTATTTGTGAAGCCTTTTGATAAGATTCCGCCCTACGCAAAACCAGCGTCGGGGGGCAGAGTGCTGATTGCTCATCATGATGGGCAGCAATTGCAAGTGAAGCGAGATTTTAATACAGAACTCGCTAATTATTATACTATCTTCGAAGATATTCAGAGGGTGGAGGGTGTGGATATGAGCGAGGATTTGATTTCGTTTGACAATCCATATGATTCGCTCTATTTGCTTGATGTGATACTAGATCATCAGGATATATGCGTGGTGGAATGGCCCGAAGGAGAGAAGTTTAAGATTAGATCGAAAGCTGATTTTTCGAATATGAAACTTAGGGTGAAGTCAAAGATAAACTGGTTTGAATTGGAGGGTGAGCTTGAGATTGATGAAAACACCGTTATTTCTGTTCAAGAGCTATTGGGGCTGATGGGCAGTGGTCACAATAGGTTTATTGAGCTCAAAGAAGGCGAGTTTATTGCTTTGTCGGAGGATTTGAGAAGGAGATTGATGGAGCTGCAATCTGTAGCCAAAGATGACAAACATGGAGTGAGATTTAATAAGTATGCATCCTTGGCGCTCGATGGGCTGTTTGATAATATTGAGGACTTGAAGACTGATAAGGCATGGAGAGATTTCCGTAATCAAGTAGGTTCCAAAGATATAGAAGATGCTGCACTGCCAACCAATTTGCAGGCAGACCTACGCCCATATCAGATAGAGGGATATAGATGGATGATGCGTCTTGCAGATATGGGAGCGGGTGCTTGTCTTGCCGATGATATGGGGCTTGGCAAAACTTTGCAAACATTGGCTATGCTTCTCAAGCGGATGTATAAGGGTCCTGCCTTGGTGGTGTGTCCTGTTTCCATTATTGGAAATTGGGTAGCTGAGGCTCAGCGCTTTGCACCCATGCTCAATGTTCAGATTCTTAACTTGAGCGGTAGAGAAGAAACTATCAGCAACCTTTCGGATGGTGATGTTTTAGTTACTTCGTATGGATTGTTGCAATCGGAGGAGGAGCTGTTTGTAGAAAAAGAGTTTGCCACCATAGTGCTTGATGAGGCTCATATTATCAAAAACTATGCTACCAAAACCTCAAAGGCAATAATGAATTTGAAGGGCGATTTTAGGCTTGCACTAACGGGAACGCCTCTTCAAAATCATATGGGTGAGATTTGGAACCTATTCAATTTCATTAATCCTGGTCTTTTGGGAAGTTTGCGCCATTTCACAGATACATTTATCAAACCCGATGACGAGGCATCTAAGAAGATGTTACGAAAATTGATTCGTCCGTTTATTTTGCGTCGTATCAAGTCGGCAGTGCTTGATGAGTTGCCTCCTAAAACTGAGATTATTAAGAAAATAAAGCTGTCGGATACTGAAATGGCTTTTTATGAGGCGCTGCGTCGTCAGGCAGTGTATAATATGGAGGCGGACGACGACAAGCCTGGTGCTAAGCATCTTAAGGTGCTTGCCGAAATAACCAAATTGAGACAGGCTAGCTGTAATCCTCTTTTGGTGGATGCTAATATTGGGATTGAATCCTCAAAGCTTAATACCTTTCTGGAGATTGTGGAGGAGTTGAGAGAAAACAAGCACCGAGCTTTGGTGTTTAGCCAGTTTGTGACTCATCTAGCCATCGTGCGCAAGGCTTTGGACGAGCGTGGTGTCAAGTATCAATATTTAGATGGTTCATCAACCATGAAGGAGCGTGAGCAAAGTGTGAAAAACTTTCAGAAAGGTGATGGTGATCTCTTCTTGATTAGCCTCAAAGCGGGTGGTCTGGGGCTTAATCTTACGGCAGCCGATTTTGTAATTCATCTTGATCCGTGGTGGAATCCAGCTATCGAAG
>CAYFSV010000159.1:0-4004 GCA_964345815.1 uncultured Proteiniphilum sp.
TGAGAGAGTCAATACTTAAATGAAAAAACAATCTTTTGGAAGTGATAAAGATTAAAATTCAGTGAAAAATCGATGTTTCGAATGCTGTGAACATCAATATCCAGTGAAGAATTAATCTTTCGAATGCTGTGAACATCAATATCCAGTGAAGAATTGATCTTCCGAATGCTGTGAACATCAATATTCACTCATCAACAAATATTCATAACACTAGAAAGATAAGAACACAAAAAAGAGGCTGTCTCAACAAGATTTGTTTCGAGACAGCCTCTATCAATTATAAGATTATTTTAAATAAAAACGCCTATTCTTCAACAACCTCTGCAGTTGTTGAGAAGTCAGCTGCAACCATTCGTTGGTAAGAACGGTATCTCCATTGAGCATTCTCCTTAGCAGCTTCAAATAGCTCATCAGCCTCACTAGGGAATGATTTCATCAATTGAGTATATCGAACCTCTCCCATAAGGAAGTCTCTAAACTTACTCCAATCGGGCTCCTTGCTATCCATAATAAATGGATTCTTTCCCTCTGCCTCAAGCATCGGATTGTAGCGCCACAGGCTCCAATAGCCACAGTCAACAGCTTTTTTCTGCTCTGCCTGTGTCATCGACATTCCAGCCCTCAATCCATGGCTAATACATGGAGAATAAGCAATAATTAGGGATGGACCATCATACGCCTCTGCCTCTTTCAAAGCTCTTAGGTATTGTCCCTGATTGGCACCCATTGCCACTTGTGCAACATACACATATCCATATGTAGCGGCAATCATTCCCAAATCTTTCTTTCGGATACGCTTTCCGGCTGCGGCAAATTTTGCCACGGCTGCTGTGGGTGTAGCTTTAGATGATTGACCACCCGTGTTTGAATAAACCTCTGTGTCCATCACAAGCACATTTATGTCCTGACCCATTGCCAAAACGTGGTCTAAGCCACCAAAGCCAATATCATATGCCCAACCATCACCACCAAAAACCCAAATAGATTTTTTGGTTAGATATTTTTCTAAAGACAAAATCTCTTTTGCTAAGTCATTCTCCATTCCTTGGAGAGTTGCTAAAACTTGAGCTGAAATTTCTTTTACTTCCTCGCCCTTATCTTTATTTAGAATCCATTGAGCAAAGATATCTTTCTGCTCGGTAGTGAAATCATCTGACTTTCTTGCCTTCAGCATCAGGTCTTCAATTCGCTTGCGCATGCTTTGGTGTGCTATAACAAAACCAAAACCAAACTCAGCATTATCTTCAAACAGAGAGTTTGCCCATGCAGGACCTTTCCCCTCTTCGTTTTTTGTGTAAGGAGTGGCAGGGGCCGAAGCACCATAAATAGACGAACAACCTGTTGCATTTGCAATCATCATGCGGTCTCCATACAGCTGAGTGATTAGTTTGATATAAGGCGTTTCGCCACAACCAGCACATGCCCCCGAGAACTCAAACAATGGTGTTGCAAACTGAGAGTTTTTAACATTAAGCGCAGTATCAACAAGATGTGCTTTGCTTGAAACTTTCTCAATCATATAGTCCCAATTATCTTGATTTTCATATTGAGTTTCGATTGGAACCATCTTGAGAGCATTTTCACCTTTGCGTCCTGGACACACATCCACACAAACACCACAACCCAGGCAGTCGAGCACGTCCACTTGAATGCGATATGCAGTACCTGCAAATTGCTTGCCTGTTGTTTTAAGTAAATCTACACCCTCACCAAGTCCAGCCTGCTCATCTTCATCCAAAACAAAGGGACGAATTGTGGCATGAGGACACACATATGCACATTGATTACATTGGATGCAATTTTCGGGAATCCACTCGGGCACCATAGCAGCCACACCACGCTTTTCGTAAGCAGCTGTTCCGTGCTCCCATGTTCCATCTTCACGTCCCACAAATGCAGAAACTGGAAGATCGTAGCCACGCTGTGCATTAACAGGGCGAACAATTTTTTGGATAAATTCGGGAGCGGCATCTTTCTCTGCCTCACCTATCACAATATCAGCCCATTCCTTTAGCACTTCCACCTCTTCAATATCACCACCACGCTCCACTGCAGCATAGTTCATCCTAACAATCTCTTCGCCCTTGCGACCATATGATTTAACAATGAAAGCCTTCATTTGCTCAACCGCCTGATCGTAAGGAATCACATTAGAAATTTTGAAGAAAGCAGATTGCAAAATAGTATTGGTTCGGTTTCCAAGACCTATTTCGTTTGCAATTTTTGTAGCATTGATGATATACATCTTTATATCATTCTCTGCCAAGTATTTCTTAATATGATCGGGCAGATGCTTTGCCACATCCTCCTTAGACCACACAGAGTTCAACAAAAATGTTCCACCTTTTTTCAACCCTGCCGTCATATCATAAAGATTTAGATATGCAGGAACGTGGCAAGCCACGAAGTTTGGAGTATTCACAAGATATGTTGAACGAATCTTATTATCACCAAATCTAAGGTGAGAACAGGTGAACCCACCCGACTTTTTGGAGTCATATGCAAAATATGCCTGAACATATTTGTCAGTATTATCACCAATAATTTTGATAGAGTTTTTGTTTGCACCCACCGTACCATCCGAGCCCAAGCCATAAAACTTAGCCTCATATGTGGTGTGGTCCATCGACACCTCATCAATCAGGGGTAGAGACTTGAAGGTAACATCATCAACAACACCAATTGTAAAATCATTTTTTGGTAGTTTTTGAGCTAGATTGTCATACACCGAAATGATCTGACCAGGCGTAGTATCTTTTGAGGAAAGTCCATAAATACCACCAACAATTGTTGGCGCATCTTCTTTACCATAAAAACAATCCTTCACATCAAGATACAGAGGTTGTCCAGTGGCTCCAGGTTCTTTGGTTCTGTCAAGAACTGCTATTCTTTTTGCAGTTTTGGGAATTACAGACAAGAAAGCCTCAGCCTTAAACGGACGATATAGATGCACCGCAACCATACCCACTTTTTCGCCATTAGCATTTTTGTGGTCCACCACCTCACGAATTGTTTCAGTAGCCGAGCCCATAGCAATAATCACACGATCGGCTTCGGGGTCGCCATAATAGTCAAACAATCCATACCTGCGACCAGTTACAGCGGCAAGCTTCTCCAAATACTTCTCAACAATATCAGGAACTGCATCATAAAACGGATTTGCAGCCTCACGAGATTGAAAATAGATATCGTCATTTTGTGCCGTTCCTCTCGTCACAGGATCATCAGAACTCAAAGCTCTTTTTCTGAACTCAGCTAGTGCCTCTTGATTGATAAGAGGAGCCAAATCCTCGTTTTCGAGCATTTCAATCTTTTGAATTTCATGCGAAGTTCTAAAACCATCAAAGAAATGCAGGAATGGTATTCGACTCTCAATTGCAGCTAAGTGTGCAACCGCAGCTAGGTCCATGACCTCTTGCACAGAGCCAGTAGCAAACTGCGCAACCCCAGTGGGACGAGCTGCCATCACATCCTGATGGTCTCCAAAGATTGATAAAGCCTGAGCAGCCAATGCACGAGCCGAAACATGAAAAACGCCAGGTAGAAGTTCCCCAGCAATTTTATACATATTTGGCAACATCAACATAAGTCCTTGAGATGCGGTGTAGGTTGTGGTTAGGGCTCCAGCTTGCAGCGAACCATGCATTGCCCCTGCGGCACCTGCCTCTGATTGCATTTCTTGTACTAGAACTGTTTGCCCAAAAATGTTCTTTCTTCCTGCTGCTGACCATTCGTCAATATATTCCGCCATTGTTGATGATGGCGTAATGGGATAAATAGCGGCAACCTCGCTGAACATATAAGCTATATGTGCCGCCGCTTGATTTCCATCGCAGGTTAAGTATCGTTTCTTTTTTGTCATACAATATGTTTATTTTATTGATTAGATTATTCGATACGTTTTAGTAGGAATATAAAATTATGTTTAGTATTTATTTTCTGAAGGCGAAATTACGACAAAAAACTATGCATAACAAAAATATAATGTATTTTGTTCACTTACA
>CAYFSV010000160.1:0-3987 GCA_964345815.1 uncultured Proteiniphilum sp.
TTAATTAAATCACCACTTCTATTATATAGATTTATTAAGCCTGGCTCAAACCATCCTGTGCATATAAACCCAAAATTGGTTTTAATAAGCTGATTCGCTAAGTCAAAGTGTAGGTATCTTGAAAATTCATAGCTGTTGTTTAATAATAAACTATCAGGATTATATTCTCTATACCTTCCTGTTTGCCTCTCATAAATAGAATGTAAATCAGAAGTGATATCCAAATCTATTGGCCAAGATACATCGTTAGGACCTTGGCCAATATTGAAATATCGTCCTATCAATGAATCTGTTGTAGTATTATAAAATGTTGCAGCTTTACCTTCAAATAAGTCAACTAGTATAATCTTATTATCACTTTCAATTATTTGTCCAGGTCGCCCCAAAAATAGGTTTTTATAATTTATTTTCTCAAATTTAATTTCTTGTGTTTTTAAATCTTCAATAAACCTTATTTTCTTTGTATTGTTATATCCATTTTTTCTACAAGAGAGTGTTAGGACTATTAGAATAAAAATATAGCTTACCTTTCTCATATTATTCTATAAATATAAGATGTGGGGATTCTCCCCACATCTGTAGTTATTTAAATTATCGCCAATAAACATCTACACTTGCTCCCCCATCACTCGGTACAAATTTACCACAATAGGATCCTTTACAAGTATTACAACAATCATATCCGCCACCACTCTCTCCAGTCACTAAATCCTCCACATTCGCCATTGCCAGTTCGTTCAGCCCGGTTACACTCTTTCTGCTTTCCATAGCTCCTGTTCACATGATTGCAATTGTTTCAAAGGTTATAAACTGATATTTCTGTTGATATATCTTGTATGTCATCGCTATCAAGTGGGGTATGAAAAAGAATCTTGTTATTTTCTTCATCTACACAGAAAAGAGTCGGCATAAGTTTTAAATCATGTTCATAGACTGTGCTGACACTCCCGTCCCAAGTGAGTTTCAAAACCTGAACATTTACAGGAGAAACACCCTGTATCAAATTGTTTAGGGATTGAAGCGGTCTGATAACATATAAGTGATCTCTTGTTCTGTAAGTTTGATAAGAATATATCCATTCATCGTTTGAAACGCCCAGATATTCTTTTCCTGTTTTTGGAATTTTCATGTCCGAGAAATTCAATGCCTTTTTCAACTCACCATTCTTATCATAAAAAATGATTCTGTCAAAAAAACGAGGACAATAAACAATTACCTCTTGATCCGGGCTTACCTCAATTTGACCATAATACATGCTGTCGTAATGATTTTTGCTGACTTTAGTCTTAGGGTCATAAACTATCCATTTTTTGCCTCCGCCTGCCTTATCATAAAGGAAGAACAACCCTTGGGATCCCCCCAGGGATGTTCCGACAAACACTGGATTGCGATTATCGTTATTTAGTATGGCAATTTCACGACTCATGATCAATTGCTCGTCCATCCTTTCCGACTTAATCTCTCCAACTGTGGTATTGGTTTCAATAATGTTTCGAACACCTATTTTCTTTATAGAAAACAGATCAAAGACCTCAAAGAAATCTTGGTCGTCATAATACTGTTTCATAAAAAAGGGGGTATGATTGAATTCAAATCCGGCATTTCCTTTCTTTCCAAAATTAATGACGGGTTCCATTGTTATTTTGTTATAGACATGAAAAAAAGTTGAATCTTTACTCGCTATAAATATTAGTAAAGAATCTGTGATCATCATGTCAACAAAAGCCCTGTCCTGAATATGGTATGCAGTATCTGGTTTGAGAGGAATACAAGCCGGGAGTTCCGATAATTCTTCTCTAACCCTGGAGCATGACGTATAAACAGCCAAGAGAATAAATAATTTAGTGATACTTTTTTTTTGTCATAGCTATGTCTTTATATAGTGAAGCGTTGATGCAATAATAAAATGCTCATCAATATTCTTGGTATTCTTTATTTGCTATCAGCATGGATCCCAAGCAATACTGTTCATAGTTGGAATCCACGCTATTATAATTACTTCTTATAACAATATCCCTCACCAGTGGCATACGAGACCATTTGCATGTCACAATTCCCGCAGTGGAGCACCCAAATACCATAGGAAGTAATGCCCCCAGTCTTGCACCAATTTAATTGCCCCGAATTTGACTCCGAACTTGCTAAGGCTTCAATATTGTTGAGTCCTAATTTTGATAGCTTCTTATGTTCCTTTCTTCCTGTTTGCCATCCAAAAACTATCATCACACTCGACATTAAGAGTAAAACACAAAGAAATAAATTTTTCATACTATATATGTTTAATTGAGTTTACACCCACCTGTAAGACCACTTTTGCTAATATTTTTCACAGAACATGTACCGCACCAAAACTCTCGCGTACCATGACTTTCTTCTTTCCCTTGGTGGCAATCATAATATTTACCACCTTCTGATTCCCCATTCGCCAACGCCTCCCCATTCGCCATTGCTAAATCATTATAGGCTACATCTTTCTTATTGCTCTATAGCCCAACTGTGGCAGCTACTAGTAGGATATATTGCAAGGCATCTCTAAGTTTTTTTCATTCTTACAAACATTTATTTTACAGTTGATACTCTACCAAAACTCCTTCAGGATTAAATCCTATTCCGTAAATAATGTTTCGTTCTTTGTCATAATTCATGGAATAGAGTGAAATATCTAAAACATAGTGCTTTATCGGGGTTCCGTCCCAATCGTACACAAATAAGTTGTTACAATGATGATTTTGCATGCCATGTTCTGTAAATGTTTTTCCAGAATATAATGCATACACATATCTATCATCGCAATCTAATCCACAAAATCCCACCACATTGTCTCTTGAAAAAGAGATATTATTACTATCGTGTATAGAAAAAGTTGGACCATAGTATTTTATTTGTTTATATTCCTCTAATTGTGAGTCTTCTCGATTGTAGAAAAAGGATATTACTCCATGATTTTGTGTTGCCGAAACCATTTTCTTATTATTGGGACTGTTTGCCATGTGAGTGCTAATATATAATGTGGATAAAGATACGTCGGGAATATTATCTGTTTCTGGAAAGTGAGGGAAGTCTATTTTTGATACTACTTCTCCCTCTTCATTTATTACTCTGAGCCAACTATCTTCAAATATGCCAGTAGCCACAACATTATCTCCTCTATAATTTGTCATGAACATTCTATGGTCTGATTTTACTTCGAACACTTGTCCTAAGCTCAAACCTATATCAGATACTACAATTTTGCTTATTTTTTTTGTGGCAACGTCATATATATAAAAGTTACCATCTACATATTGTAAACTTCCTGATGAAACTATTTCTCCTGGACCATTTCCTTTTCTTACTCCTCTTATTACCTTTTTTGTGTCAAAGTTGATTAGACTAAACATATCCTCATTGTTATGGTCCCAAATCATATATGAGTCCTCGGTTTTGATCACTATACCTGGATTTAAAACATTGAAGTCTTCTAAGTTGATTATTTTAGAATGAACTAAATTATGTTTTTGAGACTTAGAGAAATGCTCAATTGGATTGTTAATCTCTTTTTCACAGGACGATAAGAATATAATAATAAATACTGGAAACCAGTACCTAAATCGAGGTATAATACTCTTTAATTTAAATAATGTAAAGTCAAAATTACACAACATATCTTTACTATTGCTTTTTATTATTTGTTGTAAGCTAAATATCTTTATTGATTTTAAATACATCATGGTGTTAATCTTTATTTCTGAAAATTAGGGGTGTGTTACCACATCCCCTAAAAGATATTAGTAATATGGCTCTGCATGTTCAACCCAATATCCCTCTGGATCAACAGCTATTGGTGGATAATAACACCAGCAATAATTGCAAGTATTCTTGCATGCGACTCCAATACCAACTTCCCCATTGGCCAACGCCTCCACATTCGCCATTGCCAAATCACTCATGGTGGCTTCACTCTTTTTGCTTTCCATAGCTCCTATTGCGGCAACTATCAGGAGGGCT
>CAYFSV010000161.1:0-3915 GCA_964345815.1 uncultured Proteiniphilum sp.
AGAATTAGTTATTAAATTAAATGTAAATATAGCAATTTTACTCCAATGCTGTATGTTTGCGCAATAAAATATTTCATATTTAAGAGAGTGAGATATTTTGTTAAAGATGACGCAAAGCAGCCTATAGTTGAAGTTTTATGAAAAAGTGTGGAATTAAGTAGTTCAACAAATTGGGTTTGTGTTATTATATAATTCCACACTTTGATAATGAATAGTCAATAAGAGACTATTTGTTTTCTAATCTTCTCATATGAGTTGCTTTGAGAATTGCAGGATCATAAAAGTTTACTTTGTCAAATAATGATATTTTCTCAGCAAAACTCATGTTTATCTCCTTCTTGTTTTGAAGCCACCACTTGTAAAACTCTACAGGCTCATTTTTGTATGGCACCTCAGCTCTTATTGGTAGTTCTCCGGGTTTATAATTGATAAGCATCCTTAATCCAAGTGCACTTTTGAAATACTCGAAATGATTGGCTCGTAACTTAGATATCAGTATTTCAAAGACTTCCTTTTCGACTTTTAAATTAAGCTCTTTCCTTACTTTGTCAAAGCTTACGGGGTCAGTGCGTAGCCATTTACTAACCTTCATTGTTTTTTCTTCACCTTCAATATTCAGAGTTAATAAATTGTTTAGCTTGTAATACTGCTCTCTGTTAGGATGAAAGATGTTTATACTTAAACCTCCACTAGAGCTGCCTCCTGAACCTTTAGAAGTTGATGTTTTTTCATTTTCCTTTAGATATTTGATAATATCTAGGTTATTACCTCCTTCTTCTCCCATGTAGTTGTTGATAAGGTGGTCTATATCAGCCCCTAAAAAGTAGTCTTCGATAAAGTTCCATCTCTCATCATTTGAGAAAGATCGTAAGAAGAAATGATCAAATATTTCGACACTAGTTTTGTGTTTTTGTAGAGTTCTTTCAAGTAGTGTGTTTCTATAATATTCGTTGTTAGCATCTCTCTTAACTCGTTCTGGATCATTTAAACGAACAAATACCATAGGTTTCTCACCTCCTTTAATCTCGAAAGTGCCTAGGTTTAGTAAATCCATGAAGTAGCCTAAGCGCACATATTTCTCAGTGTTGGTGCTTCTATTTGTTACATATTTGCTTACGCTTTCGCTTTTATGTTCAAAAGTATTGATGAAAGTTCTGCGGAGAGATGAAAACTCATTCATAAAGGTGCTATCGAAAACTCTATAGTTAAACTCTCCAGCATTGTTTCTCCTTCTTTGTAAAAAGACATTATTAGGTTGTGCATCTTGTCCTGACACTCTATTGGTATATGAAGAAAGTACAAATTGAGCAATTTTAGCTGATTTGTTTATGTCATTAATACTTTTATTTATCTCATCCTTAAATTCACTCTCGGTGAAAAATTTATTCCTTTTGTTGCTTAATACCTGTTCTAGGGTTAGAAGCAAATTATCTAGCACACCGTATGCTTTTTCAAATTCTAGAGATCTAGTAAATGATACTTCAAGCTGTGGTATTACTTCATAATTATCAAATAGTTTGTTGCTAAAATAGAGGTGTTTTAGTTTAGGGAAGCTTATATGTTCGAAGTCTTTTTGCCAAAGCGTATCAAGGTCTATTTTTATAATATGGAATCCATTATCAAGTGTTCTTACCTTCTTGAATGCATATCCATATCTGTTTTTGAAATCTTTGTATTGATTCTCTTTAATACGTGAGTAAACTTTTACAAAAAGTTTTTTTGGACGTGCAATGAGTACATTGAATCGATTTTTGAATAGGTAATCCTTTTCAATCATCATAAGAGAGGATAGCACCATTTGGTCAAGAGTTCCTTCGTTTTTAAAGATGTACCCAAAGTCTTCAACAGATAATAGCATATTTCTACGCTCTTTGTTTGCAGTGTAAGTGTTGTGAACCTTCTTGAGTACTTCGCGCAGTTGCCACTGATAAATTGCAGACATTCCATGAAGAGCTTTAGAATAATACTGATCTTGAGCTACATAATTTATAGCTGCAAAGCCTTTTATATTTTCTTTGCGTGCTGTTCTCCCAATCTCCTGAACGTAGTCGGGCAAAAGACCAGAAGGCGCATGGTGATAAACGATTTCGATATCTGAGATATCTATTCCCATTCCGAATGCCTTGGTTGATACCATTATTTTTTTCTCGCCTAATTTAAATTGCCTGAAAGACATTTCTTTTAAATCGGCATCCA
Source organism: uncultured Proteiniphilum sp. (assembly GCA_964345815.1). Classification (GTDB taxonomy): domain Bacteria; phylum Bacteroidota; class Bacteroidia; order Bacteroidales; family Dysgonomonadaceae; genus Petrimonas. The sequence continues at coordinate 2,197 of CAYFSV010000161.1, forward strand.
TTTCTCCATAATATCCAACAGCTATGTCGAGTTTCTCGCTAGAAAGTGCTTCTAAAATCTTATTGATGTGATTAACATAAGGAACATACACTAGAGTTTTAAAGCCTTGTTTGTCTATTTCTTTTATGAATTCTACCGTTTGTTTGATTTTGTTTTTCTCGTAGTTAGTATTGAACTGGGTGTAGTTGTTGACTAAGAATTTAATATCCTCACGCTTAACTTGCCCAACAAAGATTCTTGGATTGTGCATAACAAGGCTACTTATACTGTCAAGAACCATATCATTTGTATCACCTCCATAAATTGCTGTTGCTGTTACGGCTACCATAGGAAAGTTCATCTTATTGTATTTTCTCATTTTCCTGATGTGATTTCCTAGAAACCAATAGTCTACTCTGAAGTCTCGCCCCCAAGTTGTAATTAAGTGAGCCTCGTCTATAACGAGAAGTCCTAATTTCCTTTCACCTATAAAGTGATTGATTTGATAAGATAAAAGCAGTTCAGGAGACATATATAGAATATCAATATTTCCATTCTTGCAATCTTCAACAATTCGCTCTCTATCAATAATACTTAGACTGCTATTTAAAAATGCAACCTTTTTGAAATTTCTCTCTTTGATAATTGAATCAACCTGATCCTGCATTAAAGCAATAAGTGGAGAGACAACTATTGTAACATCTCCCTGATTTGAAATGTGAAAAGATGGAAGCTGAAATAAGAGAGACTTTCCAGAGCCAGTAGGGGCAGTTAAAAACAGATCTCTTGCCACTTCACCCTGTTGCGTTTTGTGATATTCGTCGATTATGGTTTCAACTATTTGCCCTTGAGATATTTCGATTATCTCATTGTTTCGATCAGGATTTTTATAAACCTTGAAGTTTCGAAATTCTGCATTATCTCCCCAATAGGTCTTCAAAAGACGATTGGTTTGATCCCTAACAACATAACTGTCATTTATATCACTCTCGTTTAGTTCAAAAAGCTCCCCACCAAACAAACTTAATAAATGGTTTACGATTGGCATAATCTCGATTAAGGAGCCAGGGAGTACTTGTTTATTGAACTTTTTGACTTGGATTTTCTTGGTGAAGTTATTGTTGAGAATACAGTTGTTGATGAATATATCTAAAGCATAATCATCGAATGTTATATCCACAACATCTAGACCTTCATTTTGAGATTTTCTGAGTGGTTTTGTTTCGTCAAATAAATTGATCGTTTTAAATCTTTCATCTGGCATTTTGGGAGAGAAATAATATTCGCCATTGATTACTATCTGCTCTGCTTGATAGATAGGTAAATTGTCTGGACGAAGCTCAATACTTTGATCTTTATCCGCTACCTGAATGTAATCCTCTTTTGAAATGGGAAACAGTTGTCTTAAATTGTCTTTGATTATCACAAATCGATCCTCAGGAATGGCAGCTGAAAAGTATTTTAAGAGATATGTGTATTGAGGATATGACAAGATGTGAAAATCTTTTTTGGTTTGCAGCTTTGCAAAAACATTTGATGCCCAAGGTAAATCAAATACATCGTCTCCGCCATTAAGGTTGAATGTTTCTTTATTGGTTATAGAATTAAACAAAAACATATCTTCGATAAGGTCGGTTTGACCTAATAGAACGAATATTTTGTTTTCTTCTTTGGTAACTTCAGATTTAATTTTTCTTGTTAGGCTTTCGAAATAGTAATTTTTAAATTCCATAGTTTTAT
>CAYFSV010000162.1:0-3910 GCA_964345815.1 uncultured Proteiniphilum sp.
CTCCATAAAGCAAGTTTGTTTTGAGTGCAGCTTTTTGTGCCGACAGCGTGAAGCTTGTGGCAAGTGCTACAACTAAAACAAGAAGGGTTTTTCTATATTTTCTGATCATATTGATGATTTATGAGTTCTGAGTTTTGATTGTTGAATTCTGATTTGTGATTTCTGAATGTTGAATTTTTAATCTTGCTTCGCTCGATTGAATTATGAATCTCGCTTTGCTCGATTGTTTTTTGAATAGCTCGCTTCGCTCGTTGCTTTGCTCGGTTGATTAATGCCTCGCTTTGCTCGGTTGCGGGATTTATCATATTTATCTTGTCAATAATCATTTTCAGACATGCAATTAAAATACATCTATCTTTATTGAGATTAAATTGAGTCAAAAATATATTCTATTTTTAATTTTGTTCAACTACTGTTATGAATAACAATTAAAGTGGGGAATATTTCCACACTTTAAGTTATAGGTATATCCTATATCATTGAACTTTGAAATTTTCGACAGTTATTTTCACTAATACTTAAAACTTTACTTACACTTCAATAATAATATCGATAATATCTCAAGCAGATTTTGAATAATAGATGAGGTTTTGTTGTTTCGATTTATTTAACCATAATCCATAAAACATCTATTTTTTTAAAATGGTTAGCAAAAATACATTTTCGATATTACAACAAGAAATTAGTAGGTACTACATAGGTACTACATTTACATACTACATAGTGATTAAAGCGGTCTATCATAGATATAAACCATACTTATAACAAATAGATAATGTATGATGTCAGAAAGATATATTACAACCAGAACAATCAAAATGTCATGGGGAAGGGCAGTTTTTAATCTATTTTTAACTATTATAGTTATCAACTATCACTCATCATACATTCTCAAATAATCACCAAAATCTATTTCGGTGGGGATATTCATCTTTTTGCGGAGACGGCTTCTTTTAGTTTGCACCGATCTAAATCCAATTTGTGTGAAGGTAGCAATATCTTTAGTGGAGATGCCAAGATAGGTCATATAGCATAGCTCAAGATCGGAAGGAGTGAGATTGGGGTGTTCGGCAATAAGGTTTTGGTGAAACGTGGGATAGACGGATTGAAATGCAGGTATAAAATCGGGAGAGAATGTTCTTGCTAAATCAAGCAATATATTTTCCTTACTATGATTATTCTTTTTGCCAAATATATTATTGAAGAAATGAGTTATTTGTTTTCTCTTAATCGATATGATAAGAGTTAGTATTACAGCAACTATCGATATCGCTCCCCAAATAATTCGAATCTGGTTTTTACTTTTTGACAACAGGATAGCCTCTTCAGACAATAGAAAATCAAGATCTACGAACGAGGCACTAGGATTTGCCGACATAATATTTCGCTCTATCTCGATCTTAGCATCTTTGTAGTAATGAGCTGAGTCGGCTTGATTATCAAGCTCGAAAGCTAAAATCATAGAGCTATATATCTGGGGAAGTTCGGAGTTAAGCTTTGTCTCTTTAATATTACTTACTGCTGTGCGATAACATTTTAATGCACTTTGAACATCATTTGAAGCCAAATATACATCACCAAGTACCTTGAGAGTATTTGACTTGTATGCATAATCGTGATCTTTGATTAGTTTTTTTGCATCAAGCAGATAATCGAATGCAGCTACAAGGTCGTTATCCGTTAGTTTTTGTTTGCCAATAAATGTGTAGAGGTTCACTTTATTAGGATATGTGAGCGCATCATCTGTTTCAGAGAGAATCTCCAGATTTTGAGTGATATAATAGTTTGCCAAATCAATATTATTATGATTATAATGGAGTTCAGCCAACACCTCGTAGATTTGACTCGTGATAAAGTTTTGATAATCCTCATTCGATATTTTATTGGCTAATGTGATTGCTTGGTTCAGCACATCAATAGCTCGATCGGTCATGCCAAGTTCCTCATATATCAAACCCTTGGTTTTGAATATCTGCGAGAGCGACAGAGAAAGATTCTTTTTTGATTTTACTGACTCAGCCTTTGCAAAATATTCAAGCGCCTCCTTATAGTTGCCAGAATGATACATAGCCTGCCCAATAAGATTGCACGCCACAACCTGCCCTTTGCAATATTTGATAGACTGACTTTTTGCCAAAGCTTGCATGGCATATTTTAGGGTGTTGTCAATTGAAACATCAAATGTTGACTGTTGACTTAGATTATTCAAACTATCAATCTCAGCTATTTGCCGCTCCTTTGTGGTGCGAGAAAATAGAACATTCAAATTAAATAAAGAGATACATAATATAATAAGTAAGCTTTTGGATTTCATTATAAAAAAATAGTCCTTAGTTGTGATTAGTGCAAAGATAATAATTATATCTCTCTAACAAACGTCTCTATCTCTTGGATTATGGCTATTGTTCGTTGTTTATTGAGCCCAACTTTGGCGGCGACTGCCAACATATCATCAACAGTAGGTTCTCCGTTATTGTTGATGGTTGTAGTGTGAAAACCATTAAATCCGTCACTAGGCAAAAGATCATATGCTGGTGAAAGTTTCCATTCGCCATTTATCAACTGGAAGGAAAAGTTCTTCGCATGATCGTCACGATTTCTAATATATACATTAAACACCATTTGGCGGAAAAGAGCATACACTTCTTCCATATTCTTGGTCAGGATATGACACACCTGTAACAAATCTCCATAATCGAGACTTGGCACACGATAATCGGCATTTAGCAATCCAGCGGCACTTATGGTATGAACTTTTTCGTGAGGCATCCTGTCAAAACGCTCTACCCCAAAGTATTTTCCTTCAAAAAGTCTTGTTTCAGGCATTTTAATCCCGCATTTCTTTGCGAGCAACGAGAATTTATATTCTGTTTCTCCAACATTCATTGGGTCCATCGTTGCTTTAAATTTAACCAACCACTCTTTATTGTCAATTTTCACAAACACTTTTGGTCTTGCTCCTCCCGACGATCCACCATATTTATAGAGGATATCTAATGATTCCCCATGATAATCTGATGTAAGAATCTTTTCGGCTTCGCTTGCCAACTTATCAAAATCAACAATTTTGTCATCTATGGATTCGCTGTAATCTGGACGGTATTCCAAAGCACCACGTCCTGTGCCCCCAATTAAGGCTAATCGTTGAAGAATCGTTAATTTACTGGGTTCAATACCCTTGCTTTTCAAATATCGGTCAAGAATTAGACTTCCCCATCCATCAGGCAGGCTGTCGGCAAACACACCAAAACCACCATTAAAAGGCGTACGCCTTGCAATAAAAACCTCTGTTTTGAGTGGGAGATTGAATGGAGATATAGAATCGCCAGATGCTAAATAGGCAGAATCGTACTCAAATGCACAAAGGAAATCAGGTGTTAGAGCTAGTCTGCCAATTTTCACCTTATTCATAAAAACCTCTACAACTTTGATCTCATTCATTTTGCGTTCCTCTCTCCCTCTTTTTAGCTTCCTTGGTTTTCAATAAATCATCTATGCTTTGGTAGGACTTCTTTAGGAATAACTCCATAAACCCTTCCACATCGTCCAGAGCAATTGCACATAAAACCAGATTACGAAGTGTAATATCCCCCGTATTCTCGAACCTGCGATAGGCATCATAGCCTACACCAGCACGTGATGAAAATGCCTTTTGCGTAAGATTACGTTCAAGTCTCCTCTCTTTCACTTTTCCTGCAATTCTTTTCAAAATTGCATCTGGAGTGGTGTTTATAATTGTGTCTAAATCCATAATAAATCATTAATTATTCATTAATTGTGTGTTTTCACACAATTACAAAAGTAGAAATAATTATCAATATGCGCAACTAGAATTATATTATTCGCCTAGGACAAATTTGCCACCTGCCCTGGATTGGGCTACAATCATGTCACCCGTCATGGCGGGTTT
>CAYFSV010000163.1:0-3907 GCA_964345815.1 uncultured Proteiniphilum sp.
TTGTGTATTGTTCCAACTAATTTTCTACCATTCACAGTTTCAAAATGTTGCGGTCTCTCCTCTGCATAAAAGTGCGAATTGTCATCAGGAGCAATCTCCACCCACGACATAGCTTTCTTTGTTGTAACCCACACAATTGTAGCTTCGTTTTCGTCCACATGCTGTAAGTAAGGACCATATTTGATATTGAATTGCTCTTGTGAAAAAGCTAATAATGTAAAGAGTAGTGATATGGTAATAATAGAGAATCTTTTAATCATCTTTTGATTTGTTTTTAATTGGTAAGTGTATGCTGATAGAAACTAATAAGCAAAGTTAAAATAAAAAGCGATAAAGTTCAAGCTATTTAACTTTGAACTTTATCGCTTTTATAAATTGTTTCTTACTTGTTTTATTCCACAGGTCCAAACTCAATTCCTTGTTTTGTCCATTTATTTAAGAAAAACTCCAACGAATTCAAGAATCTGTCATAATCTTTGTTCTCAGGTTTTGTCCATCCCACTTCGGCATATGCAGCAATTCGTGGAAACACTTTCTTGTTCATGCTTTGCACATCAGGAATAAACTCGCACCACATTTGGCACCCTAATCCCAAAACCTGCTTCTCTCTTCCCTTCTCAATTCCTTCAGGAATTGGGTTGAAAGAGTATGAACGCTTAAGCGGAATAGAGTTGTAATCATAATCCAAGTATGTGTAAACATGGTAAGAGTTAACGATGTTATAACCCTTATTTATCGTTTTGTCAATAAGTGAAGGATCACCTTTCCAGAAGTGAACAATAGTTTCAGGCGACAAGCTGTTGCCAACAGTTGGCTCGTTACCCGATTGATACTCGTGAAGAGTTTCACCCGTTATCTCGTTCCAGCCCATCATCTTACGACCCTTGTTTGAGATCCAGTTCGACATCTCATTAGTGAAATGCACTTGCAGTTCGGCAGGAGTGCTCAGGTTGTTTTTAGACATATAATCCATTACTTTTTTCGACTCCGTCCATTGATTATATCTAACCTCGTCACCACCAATATGAATTACAGGCGATGGGAAAAGAGCAATTACCTCCTCCAAAACATCTTGTAGGAATGTTCTCACTCGTGGGTTGCTCACGTCATATACATCATACATCACACCAAAATATCCTGGCACATCAATCTTTTTGCCAGTAGCCCCAAGCCATGGATATGCTGCAATGGAAGCACTAGCATGTCCTGGCATCTCAATTTCAGGAACTATTTGTATGTTTCTGTCGCTAGCATATTTGATAATATCCTTTATCTCCTCCTGAGTATAGAATCCACCATGCGGCTCACCATCAAAAATGTCAGAGTGAAAATGGTTTATCTCTGTTGAATCTCTAAAAGCTCCTACCTGAGTAAGCTTTGGATACTTCTTAATCTCAATTCTCCAGCCCTGATCGTCAACCAAGTGCCAATGAAAAGTATTCATCTTAAGTGCCACCATTTCATCAAGCATGTTTTTCACAACATCCGAGCCTTTAAAGTGTCGCGATTCGTCAAGCATAAAAGCTCTCCAGCTCAAAGCAGGATAGTCTGTTACAGTTCCCTTCTGAACATAAAATCTACCATCTTTTTCTTTAATAATTTGACGAAGCGATTGAGCACCATATATAATTCCCGCTTTCGAGTTAGCTTTGATAGTGATACCGTCATTGTTAACCTTAAGTACATACCCTTCTTTTTGATCTGGCAACACCGAGCTATCCAACTCAATATTTATTGCTCCTTTCTGATTTGCCTCTTTTTTTTGGTGAAGCACAGGATTAATCACAAAGTCAGCCGTCAACCAACCCCTTATCAGTCGAGCCTCTTTAAGCAACTCGATAGGATAAACGAAACTAAAATCGAAGCCAAATGAATATTCACCCCATTCATATTCAATCTTGTCGGGTTGTGGCAAAATGTTGTATCCTTCAGCTTTCGCTTTGCTCGAAAGTAGCCCAATTATGGCTACAACTAAAATTAATTTTTGAAAATGTTTTTGCATTTTGAGATAATAATTGTTTTAAAAATTTAAGTGGGTAAAGATAGTGAAATAAAAATTGAAAGGTATCTATAACACTTAAAAATTGATTTCTATTAAATGAATTCCTGGGGTCGAAATAGTCCAACTTTCTACTCTTCCCGTTTTTCCGTTATATATTGTTAGTTCGTCAGCTTCGGTGGTTTGGCATGTAATAATACTCTTATTACCCCTAGTTGCAATATCAATCACATCCGAAGTATTAGATTGTAAACTAGCAGCAACATCTTCGCCAATTCTAATAGTCTTTATGCTATACCTTTCCACATCTACTAGGAATGAATGATTGTTAAATATGAAATTTGCCGAATGTGTATCAGCATCACTTTGCCAATCAACATTCAAAAGATAAATAGTACGCATATGTTCACTATCCCAAACTGAAAAATTGATATGAGGAGCTGCTTTTATCCACCCTCTCTCAAGCTCATTTATATTTAAGTTTGATGCCAATTCTTTCATATCATTTTCGTATGATGCTCTAATTGCTACATCTGCAGGATAAACATTGTCAGGATAGTACACTATTTTTCCTTTGCCTAACGGAATTACTTTTTTCTCTTCATACATTTTGTAATCATTACCCAGCAAAGTTTTTATCACTGTGTCATCTTCGGGAAACTTAATATCCTCATTGGGTTGTAATTCACTATTCAGATGTACCGATCCAAGTAGAACGGTACCACCCTGTTCAACAAACTTTTTGATGCGAATAAAATCAGAGTTGTCAAAAGTATTCCAACCCAAAAACACGAGAGCTTTATACTGATTCATTACATCATTGCTAGCCTCAATAGGAAGAATATCTATAGGACCATAGGGAGTTGAAGTAAACAAACCATCGGTGCTGCAATAGTCAACATTGTTTTCAGGATAAAATACTTTGAGCAAATCAAAACTCTCCATAGCCTTGTTGAAAGCCCATTTATCTCCCTCTTGAGACCAAACAGCTGATCTGTCAAACGATTTCCAAGCATCATTTCTACCTTGAATCACTGCAATGTTGTTATGCAAATCACCCTTTCGAGAATGTGTTTCTATATAATCTAATATCTGATGTTGAGAATACATATGCTCTTTGCCAGCTTTGGTGTATCTATCATTCGAATACTCGTCTGTCCACAAAGCCTCTTCGGTGTTGATATGGGACGCACCATGCATATAAGCAGTAGCCAGCGAGATATAAAAGCGTAATGAATGCTTAGGATCAGTAAATGGTTTTGAACCCCACTGAACAGCGTGAAGCGAACCATAATCCTTTTTGCCATAAGCTCTTGAAGCACCACGCAATGCCGACATAATTATATCTTCGGGTCCATACATCTGCTCAGCCCCAAGCCACTCATAACCAGCCTTGTAAAAATATCTAAACATTGTGGATGGTCCAGTATGACGAATGCTTTCGCCACGCGAATAACTTAAGTTAGCAACGAACTTCTCTGCTCCATCAGCCATGTTTTTTACCCCATATGGGTCGTAGTGAATAAAGGTTCCATAGTCTGTATAAATAGGTCTGTGCTTCGCAAAAATCCCACCATAGGGTCTTGTTCTAGCAGCCATGTCTGAGTGCAAGCCATTATATTTAAAATGCTGCCAATAATAATAACCACCATCATTTTCGTGAGCCTGCTTCCCTCTAAACATATCAGTTGTCAGTGACTCTAATGAAGGATTTATTTTTGTAGCCGCCAGTGTTCTTCCTTCCACTTGCCAAGCATAAGGTATTCTCATTTTATTTAATAATGATGCATAATGATTTGCAAATTCATCATAAGTTATTCTCACACCGCTCCATTGATATGATGGTCTGAAGTGATACCAATTGCCCACACGACTTTGAATATACCATTTGAAGAACTGATCGTAAGG
>CAYFSV010000164.1:0-3855 GCA_964345815.1 uncultured Proteiniphilum sp.
CCTTTTTCGTTCTCAATTATAGCCACTGCGGCAGCCGAAGGATTAAAATAGTATGTGAATCCACATGAGTTGCAGCGTTTCGATTTGTCATTATTTTCAACAAACTGGCTTGAGCCACACTTGGGGCAATATTTAAATAGGGAGAGGGGATGGTTCATGTTACAATCATTTCACCCGCAAGGCGGGTTCTCTATTGATGGGACATTTTGTTATAATATACAATCACTCCATCCACAGGGAGATACCTGAACTTCAAAACCTCCCAGCGGATGATATGATTATATAATTATCTACTTCGTTGTGATCTCCACAATTCCCGTTTTGGGAAGCTCCTTGTTGCGCTTGTCAACCGATTCCACAAGGCGGTCGGCAAGCTCGGCAAAAGCCATGCCCGTGATACTGTCGGTATTTAGAGCAGCCGGCTGACCTTCGTCTCCCGCCTCGCGAATGCTTTGCACAATTGGTATTTGTCCCAAAAGTGGGTAGCCCATTTTCTCGGCAAGGTTCTTGCAGCCATCCTTACCAAATATATAGTATTTGTTTTCGGGTAGCTCGGCAGGCGTAAACCATGCCATGTTTTCAACCAATCCCAAGATAGGCACATTCACTTTGTCGCCAGTAAACATGCTGATACCCTTGCGAGCATCTGCCAAAGCCACCTCTTGAGGGGTGCTCACAATCACCGCACCAGTTATGGCCAATGTTTGCACCAAAGTAAGATGTATATCGCTAGTGCCAGGAGGCAAGTCAATCAAAAAATAATCTAATTCGCCCCAGTCGGCATCACCAATCAGTTGTTTCAGTGCGTTGGTAGCCATCGCACCACGCCACACCACAGCATCATCTTTGTTAACGAAAAAACCAATCGAAAGCATCTTCACGCCATAATTTTCAATCGGCTCAATCATGTCTCTGCCATTCTTTTTCTCTAGCATTGGGCGTGCCTCTTCGGCATCAAGCATTTTGGGAATTGAGGGACCAAAAATATCGGCATCCAACAATCCCACCTTATATCCTTTTTGCGCCAACGCCACAGCCAAATTGGTGCAAATGGTGCTTTTGCCCACGCCACCCTTGCCCGAAGCCACAGCCACAATGTTTTTCACATCGGGCAGCATCTTGGTGATGGCAGGAGGAGGAGCCTGTTTCGATTTCACTGTGATATTGCCTTTAATGTCGATATCTTTGTCGGCATGCAGCAATATTGCCTGCTCACACATTTTCACTAGCGAACGAATAAATGGATCGTTCACCTTCTCGGTAATCAAGGTGAGGCTCACCTTCATACCATCAATGTGGATATCCTCATCCACCATTCCCATCGACACGATGTCTTGTCCCGTGCCCGGATAACGCACCGTGCGCAGTGCATCAATAATTAGTTTGGGATATATTGCCATAATAAATTGTTTGTTTAAATGGGTTTAAAATATATCAGGCGAGCTGTCTGCCCACCCGTTTGTTTTGTATGTTCTTATTCTATGATAGCATTGCGCCCAAAGCTTCGATAGCTGTCGCGCTCAATTTCGATGTCTGGCTCCACCCAATCCTTGTTTTTGTGACACACATATTTTATATACTTTATGTCGATGCCTCGAGCGCGCCATTGTTGCTCATAAAAAGTTTGAATCTGAAGTATATCATCCTCAATGCCTGAGTTATACAAATCTTGGGTGTTGAATAGCACCTGCAAGTCATTCTCTTCAATCATGGCATTAGTATATGTGTACAAAAAATTGCTATCCGTCTTTAGGTGCACAATTCCATCGTCTTTCAATATTTTGCTATATTCGTTCATGAAACGAGTGGAGGTCAGTCGCTTATTGGTTTTCTTCATTTGTGGATCGGGAAATGTTATCCAAATCTCTGCAACCTCGCCTTCGGCAAAAAACTCCACAATCTGCTCGATGTGTGTGCGAATAAACGCCACATTAGTCATCCCTTTTTCAACAGCCTCGGTGGCGCCAGTCCACATTCGCGAGCCCTTTATATCGATACCAATAAAATTTTTGTGTGGATATTTGTTTGCAAGACCAATGGTGTATTCGCCCTTGCCGCATCCCAACTCCAAAATAATGGGATTGTCGTTCTCAAAAAAGGTGTTCCATTTGCCTTTTAGCGGAAAGCCCTCATTCCTAAGTCTCTCAAATCCATATTGAAATACATTTCTGTATGTTGCCATATCGGCAAATTTTGCCAATTTGTTCTTAGCCATCTCTTAAGTGTTACGATGTTTGATATGTTTACAAAATTACAAATAAAAGAGACATTTGCAATTTTATAGATATAGCAAATTAACCTATGTCGAAAAACATATGATAAAATGTTATTGATATGAAATAAACGCTTAACTTTGTCAAGTAACATATCTAAAACGTTCTATATATTATGAAAGTAAATGACATTATGACACAACTCGAAGCACGCCACCCAGGCGAAACCGAGTTTCATCAAGCGGTAAGAGAGGTTTTGACTTCTATTGAGGATGTGTATAACGAGCATCCCGAATTTGCCAAAGCTGGCATTGTGGAAAGAATTGTTGAACCCGATCGCGTAATAACCTTTCGTGTACCATGGGTAGATGATAACGGCAAAGTTCATGTTAACATCGGACACCGAGTGCAGTTTAACGGCGCAATTGGTCCATACAAGGGAGGAATCCGTTTTCACCCATCTGTAACATTGTCCTCGCTTAAGTTTTTGGGATTTGAGCAAACATTCAAAAATGCCCTCACCACACTTCCAATGGGTGGTGGCAAGGGAGGATCAGACTTTTCGCCCAAAGGCAGATCGGATGCCGAGATAATGCGTTTTTGTCAAGCATTCGTAACGGAGCTGTGGCGAAATATTGGTCCCGACACCGACGTTCCTGCTGGCGACATAGGCGTGGGTGGTCGCGAAGTGGGCTACATGTATGGCATGTATAAAAAACTAGCACGCGAACACACAGGCACATTCACGGGCAAGGGGGCATCATTTGGCGGTTCTCGTCTTCGTCCCGAAGCAACAGGCTTTGGAGCACTCTATTTTGTAAATCAAATGTGCGACGAGCACGGCATCGACCTAAAAGGCAAAACCGTGGCCGTGTCGGGCTTTGGCAACGTAGCATGGGGCGCCACAATGAAGGCTACCGAATTGGGTGCCAAGGTGGTAGCCATTTCTGGTCCCGACGGATACATCTATGATGAGGATGGAATAAACACCCCTGAAAAGTTCAATCTAATGCTCGAGCTTCGCAATTCGGGCAATGATGTGGTCGAACCCTATGTTGAGAGATATCCAAATGCTAAGTTTTTTGCTGGCAAAAAACCTTGGGAATGCAAGGTGGATATTGCTCTTCCATGTGCCATTCAAAACGAATTGAACCTTGAAGATGCCAAAACGCTTAAAGAAAATGGCGTGACTTTGGTTGCCGAAGTTTCAAATATGGGATGCACTGCCGAGGCGGTCGATTTTTTTATGGATAATAAGATGCTATTTGCTCCAGGCAAGGCTGTTAATGCTGGAGGCGTGGCTTGCTCGGGCTTGGAGATGACACAAAATGCTATGCACATTTCGTGGACCAACGAAGAGGTTGACAAATGGCTTCATCAAATCATGAATGATATTCACAAACAATGCGTTGCTCATGGCAAAGATGGCGAATATGTAAACTATGTGAAAGGTGCAAATATTGCTGGTTTCATGAAGGTTGCCGATGCTATGATGGCGCAAGGTGTTGTGTAATCATTATAGTTTTTTTTTCAAATAAATTGGTTTTAATAATAGCCGTTGGAGTTTGTCTTCAGCGGCTATTTTTTTATTGCACCATGCCATCGTGAATATTATCTCTTCTACCCTTTGGTGATGGCATTC
>CAYFSV010000165.1:0-3510 GCA_964345815.1 uncultured Proteiniphilum sp.
GTGATAAGTAATACTCCTCCAACGATATATGATAAGGCATGTTAGAGATTAAAAACTTAGCTGCCTCATATTTTAACGTGTCATTTTCATAATGATTTAATACAGTCTCTAGTTGTGTTCTATTATCACCTGATTGCTTGAGTGCAATATTTAAGCTGTTATCTTTATTTTCATTACATGAAGTTGAGATAATAACAATTAGCGCTAATAACAACTGTATTATAATGATGAAACAATTAAACAATTTAACCATTATTAACTTTATTGTGAAGTATAATTATAGTTCATTTTAATTTAGCTATTTGGCATATATCGCTTAACTGATAAATAATATTATACTCATATATATGCTTTTTTACAAATTAAAACTATAATAATTATCAAACAAAATATAAATCATTAACAATTCTATCTCAATTCTTTTTCGAATTACTTTAAGGTCAACATACAATCATTTATTTTTATAACTAAAACCAATTTTAATCCTATACTATTTTGGTACGTATCGACAAGAATAACTTAACCTTGAATATAAAGTCAGAAGACAAGAATACATAATTTAAACTTCTTTTTAAACTAGAAATATAACGGTCTTGATTTACATGAAATCGATACCGAAATAATGAAAGACTCAGACAAAAACTCAACAGCAATTACTTTTCAATTAACTTATAGCCTTGCCCGTATGAAGTAAGAATTTCAAAAAGTTCTGTTTCCTTTAATATAACTCTAATACGGTTTATGGATTGATCTAACCTGCTATCTGCATTAGGAACGCCATCACCCCATATTGCATTGTTTATATCAATACGATTTACGACAGTGTCTATTTTATTAAGTAAAAATGAAAAAACTTCAATATCCTTGTCTCTAAAAGTGAACTTTAAATTATTTACAAACAAGTCTTGTGCCTCGATTCTAATTTTATTCTTTCTAATTTGATAAAAAATGGTAGATTTGGGATAAAGTGTTCCTTTTATTTGAGCTAAAGTTGCTAAAAGATTTAAAGGCTTCTCTATGTAGTTTATAGCCTTGATATTAATAAACGCTTCATGATAAAATTTATCTTCTAATGCAGTACCTGTCATAAACATAATTGGAACAATACTATTTTCTTTTTGAATTTCTTTTGCAACATCAAACCCAGTAATATCAGGAAGATCAACATCTAATAGGATAATGTCTGGTTTTTCTCTCTTGAATATGTTAACTCCTTCTTTTCCATAGATAGTCCAAAAAACTATAAAATCATTTAATTCAAAAAACCTTTTTATAGGATCTGCAAAAGATTGGTCATCTTCTACCATTAAAATCTTCTTTTTCATTTATGTATGTCAAATTATTATATTAAACTTACTTCCTTTGTTCAGTTCACTTTCAACAGTTATTTTTCCACCATGCGATTCTATTATTGATTTTGCATAAGTTAATCCTAATCCAAACCCAAGTCGATTCTTCACTTCTGATCTTTTATCACGATAATATCTATGAAATATGAGATTTTGACTTTTAGCTGAAACCCCAATACCATTATCTTTTACAGATACTTTATGCTTATCTTCATAGTCATCTACGATGATTTCAATAACTACTGTATCGTTTATATTATATTTTATCGCATTTTCAATTATATTCTCAATAACATTTGAAAAATGTACAACATCAATATTTATCATACTTCTTTTGGTCAACACCTCCAGCTTAATGCTTATTAGTTGATTATCAATATTCTTCTCCTCAAAGCGCTTTATTATTGATTTGCATAACAAATTAATGTTAACGTCTTTTTTATCTAATTTAATATTGCTATTATCACTATTACTTATTTGCTTTATAGTGTTAATGTATTGAGTAAGTTTTGTCAGCTCATTATCAATATTTTCAGCATACTCTATTGCAGTATCATTATCATCACGCTCAATATAGAATGGTATCAGTTGTGCTAATACCATAGCTGCCGATATAGGTCGTTTAAACTCATGCGTCATAGCATAAATTGAGTCTTGTCTCATCATTTCTGTCTTCCATTGCCACACAAAACTTTTAGATATATATAGTAATCCAATTATTGCAACAGTGATGAGTAGGGCTGATATAATTAATTGCCTAAGCATCATCACTAACACCTCATTTTTCGAAATGCATGCATAACCTATAATCGCTATTGAATTACTAATATCCAAAGTTATAGTATCTGTTTTATGATATCCACCAAATACATTACCTGCTTTATTATTGGATTCTATGATCTCCCCGCTATTTAAATCAATATAATCGAAGTATGAATCCTTCATGACAAATCGCTCTGATACAAATGCATTGAATATACTATCAAGCTTATTTAAATTAATAGGCAGGAAACTTCTATAGACCATTTGTATTATTTTCTCTGTTGAATGTACATCTTGCCTATCTATAGTAACATTGTAAATAGAATCTTCCGCAGTCACTTCCTTATTTATATACCTTTGTGAATCCTTATAGCTTGATTTACTAAGAGTTATAGTTTGAAAACCTCCAGTCTCTTCCCGTCTTTCTGAGAGTTCAGCCCACACTGCACTTTGTGCCGATTGATTTATGTAATCTGCAAATTGGTTTTGGTATAAATTGTGCATACTAATTAGCCATAAAACCTGATTTACAATAATTGCTATTAAAACAATCGCTACAAAAACCTTAACTAAACTTTGTTTTGTTTTAAAATTCATTCCAAGCTTTACCATAAGCTATAATATTTTGTTGCTTATTATAACAAAGATATACAATACTACACTTGATACCAATAAAACGCACTCTATTATTCGTGTTAAGTCGGCAAAAAAACTCAAAAAAAGACTTTGCACTTGGACTATTCACAACAAGCAACTTTATATGCAATATTTATTTGTATGATATTTTTAAGTGGAGAGGATCCTACATACATATTATTCTGATTGAGCCTAATATTTGGTATGCTTGGCAAGAATAGCTTTACTATCATGAGACTATTCTGATATCATTTATACACATGTATGAATTTCTCTTAATACCAACTAATGCTCAAACTTTTTACTTTAAAAAATAATTGAGATAGAATTGTTATAGATTTGAAATTTATTTTAAAGTCTTTTCTTCTGTTATTTGCAGGCACAAAAATATGACAAAATGAAAAAAATATTTTATTTACTATTAGCTTCAGTACTAATTTTTATAAGTGCAAAAAATGTATCAACTAATAACAAACAAATTAGTAATTTGATTTTAAAAAATATTGAATGTTTAGCAACGCCAGAAAATCCGAAACCTAATTGTGAGGGAGTAGGTAGTTTAGATTGTCCAAATCATTATGTCAAGGTTCGTTTTAGATATTATGCAGATATATAAAATAGTTATACCCTTTATTATTATTCTGATATTAAGCTGCGACAATAATGACTCTTCTGGCTTCAGCTTCGAAGATGAAGTATTATTAGTTGGGGATGAGTTGCCAATTCAAGAATCTCCATATATGCGATACCCATTTAAAATAAG
>CAYFSV010000166.1:0-3457 GCA_964345815.1 uncultured Proteiniphilum sp.
GTCACTTTTATAAACGTAAATTGGACAAAACAAAAATACTTAGATAGGGTTGTACAACATTTTTATAATTGCTATTTTTACCGTCAGAAACAATTAACAAACTTCTTAAATATTATTACAGTAAAATGAAAATAACCTTGCCAAATGAGCTGCCCAAACTACGTAGATTTGAATATACGGGCAGAATTGCTCCCGACAGAGGATATAGGCTAACACCCGAACAAACAAAAGTAGCTCTAAAAAATGCTCTCAGATATATCCCAAAAGAACTACACGAACAATTAGCTCCTGAGTTTTTAGAAGAACTGAAAACAAGAGGACGAATTTATGGATATAGATATAGACCCGAAAGAAATATAAGGGCAAAGTCAATTGATGATTATAAAGGAAAATGTATTGAAGGCAAAGCATTTCAAGTGATGATAAATAATAATCTATCAGAAGAAATTGCACTATACCCTCAAGAACTAGTTACCTATGGCGAGTCGGGACAAGTGTGTCAAAATTGGATGCAGTATCAACTCATTATGATGTATCTTGAACAACTTACGCAAAACCAAACTTTGGTAATCGAAAGTGGTCATCCCTTAGGACTATTCAAATCTAAACCCGATGCTCCAAGAGTTATAATTACAAACTCGATGATGGTGGGACAGTTTGATAATCTCGACGATTGGGAAATTGCTGCACAAATGGGAGTTGCCAATTATGGCCAAATGACTGCTGGTGGATGGATGTATATTGGACCACAAGGCATTGTTCATGGAACATTCAACACATTATTAAATGCTGGCAGAATGAAACTAGGAGTGCCCCAAGATGGCGATTTGCGCGGTCATCTATTTGTTTCATCAGGATTAGGTGGCATGAGTGGTGCTCAGCCCAAGGCAGCCGATATTGCTGGTGCTGCATCAATTGTTGCCGAAGTGGATTTTTCACGAATCAAAACACGTTTAGATCAAGGCTGGGTTCAACAGTCAACCAATAGTGCCAAAATAGCTTTTGAAAATGCACAAAAGGCAATGGAAAACAAAGAGCCATTATCAATTGCATATCATGGCAATATAATTGATTTGCTTGAATACGCCGTAGATAACGATATTCATATCGAGCTTCTAAGCGATCAAACATCATGTCACGAACCCTACACCGGAGGATACTGCCCCGCAGGAATAACCTACGATGAGCGAACAAGACTACTCAAAGAAGACAGAGATACGTTTAAAAAACTGGTTAATCAATCTTTAGATAAGCATTATAGATTAATTAAAAAATTAGTTGATAAAGGAACTTACTTTTTCGATTACGGCAACTCGTTTATGAAAGCCGTTTTTGATAGTGGGGTAAAAGAGATTTCCAAAAACGGAGTTGACGATAAGGATGGCTTCATATTTCCATCATACGTTGAAGATATTATGGGTCCCGAACTATTCGACTATGGCTATGGACCATTTAGATGGGTGTGTTTAAGTGGTAAGAATGAAGATCTAGAGAAAACCGACAAGGCTGCTATGGACTGTATTGATCCATCACGTCGTGGACAAGATATGGACAATTGGAAATGGATAAGAGATGCAGATAAAAACCAACTAGTGGTGGGAACTTTAGCCCGAATTTTATATCAAGATGCTGAGGGAAGAACAAATATTGCACTAAAATTTAATGAAATGGTTCGCAATGGAGAAATTGGTCCCATCATGCTAGGAAGAGACCATCATGACGTAAGCGGAACTGACTCGCCCTTCCGTGAAACAGCCAACATCAAAGATGGTAGCAATATTATGGCAGACATGGCGGTTCAAAGCTTTGCAGGAAATGCAGCAAGAGGTATGAGCTTGGTGGCACTACACAACGGAGGCGGCGTTGGCATTGGCAAATCTATCAATGGTGGATTTGGACTAGTATTAGATGGCAGCAAGCGGGTTGATGAAATCATTAAATCGGCAATGATGTGGGACGTTATAGGTGGAGTAGCCCGTCGTTCATGGGCTAGAAATGAAAATGCAATGAAAACTGTTGAAACAATTAACGAATCATACAAAAAAGAATATGTGATAACCGAACCATATCTAGTGGATGAAGATATTATCAATAACCTCATCAAATAGGTGTGCAACAAATAATATTAATTAAAACCCAATTGCTAAATCAGGCAGTTGGGTTTTTGCTTTTAGTATGCAAAAGACAAAAAACATATGCTAAGAACCTATCATCTAATATAAATGTTTATCTTTGCGCTAAATAGGTTTTAAAAAACATAAAATTTTGATATGAAGCGAGCACGCTAATTATTATCATACATGTAGATGATAGAAGCGAGCTACATACAACACATTTGAAAATAAATAATTACATTCATATGAAAAAGATATACAGCCTAATCACTGGCACGGGAAGCTATATACCTTCAAAAGTGGTTAAGAATGAAGATTTTTTGGACTATAACTTTCTGGAATCAACAGGAGCCACTATTGATAAGGATAATCAAGAGATAGTTGATAAATTTGAGGAAATAACAACCATTTCGGAGAGAAGATATGCCGATGACAATCAGGTTACGTCTGATTTAGCCCTAATTGCAGCCGAAAGAGCTATTGAAGCATCTAAAATTGACAAGGAAGAGCTAGACTATATCATTTTGGCTCACAACTTTGGAGACACCAGAGCCAATGACTCACGTATTGACGTAACCCCTGCCCTAGCATCAAGAGTTAAGGCTAAATTAGGTATCCAAAATCCAAATGCAGTATCATATGATATTCTTTTTGGCTGTCCAGGATGGGTTCAAGCACTTATACAAGCAGACTATTATATACGCTCGGGAGATGCCAAAAAGATTCTTGTGATTGGTGCAGACGTATTATCTAGAATTTCAGATCCACACGATCGCGATAGCATGATATATGCTGATGGTGCTGGTGCTGTGATTGTTGAGGCTGTTGAAAGCGAAACTCCAGTGGGAATATTGGGACACAATTCGCGAAGTGATGCAATAGAATACGTTAATCTATTGAGAATGGGAACATCATATGACAGCGAACTAGCTGAGAAGGATGAGCTATTTCTAAAAATGAATGGTCGCAGGCTTTATCAATATGCACTTGAGAATGTGCCCAAAACACTTAAATCTGGGCTAGACAAGCTAGGATTACATATTAATGATATTAAGAAAGTGCTAATTCATCAGGCAAATGGTAAGATGGATGATGCTATTCTTGCTCGTTTATTTAGATTATATGGCATTAAAGATATACCCGAAACTGTTATGCCAATGACCATTTCATGGTTAGGCAACTCGTCGGTAGCTACTGTCCCTACCCTATTAGACTTAGTGATGAGAAATGATATTGATGGACACGAAGTAAAGTCTGGCGATAATATCGTTCTCACATCCGTGGGTGCAGGAATGAATATTAATAGTGTGGTTTATAAATTACCATAGCAACTAGATAGATAT
>CAYFSV010000167.1:0-3451 GCA_964345815.1 uncultured Proteiniphilum sp.
CGTGTGCCTGCAGGTGCTAAGTTCAATCTTAATATGGTGTTAAATGTTTTTGAAGGTGAAGATGAAAAGGGATTGAAAAACACGTTGAAGCAGGCTATCAATTTGTTGCATGATGATTACCTGGGTGGTCATGGCTCTCGCGGATATGGACAAATAGAAATAAAGTTGGACGACGAGAACGGTCAAGAACTGACTTACTAATAAAGGGTTATGTATTATGCCTGAATATAAAATAATTAAATTAAAGAACCTAACACCATTTCATATCGGAACGGGAAAGGAAAACTACGACTTTTCATCTGATAAGTTGCATAGTGATACTCTCTCATCGGCGATTGCAGCATTAAGAGCTCAGAAAGGACTGACGGATGATTTATATCATTTTATGGACTCTTTTATCTTGAGCTCCGCTTTCCCCTTTCAGGGAAACAACTATTTTCTACCCAAGCAAGAGGGGAGATTAGAAGTTGACTACGAAGGTGAAGAGCATGAGCTAAGAAAAAGGCTGAAGAAAGTTAAGTATATCAATTTTGAGTTGTGGAGGGAGATTGTAAAGGGGAACCGCATAACAATTAAGGAAGAACAGCTTTGTAATGAGTTTCTAACTTTTGACAGCAACTTCGAAACTATATCCAAATCCTTTACTACACAAAGAGTAAGCGTTTCTCGGGATGAAGACGGGAAAACAGAACCTTTTTTCTTTGAATGGGAATTTTATAATGCAGATAGTGGTTTGTTTTGTATAGTTGACTGTGATGATAGTTTGTTCCCTCAGATTGTTGAACTTTTTGAAGAGCTGGGTGTGAATGGTCTGGGAACAGACAAAAACGTTGGAGGTGGTAAGTTTGATGTGGAAGTTGGGACAATTAAGTTACCCAAAGTAGACAATCCTGATTCTACACTTTTGTTATCTCTGTATATTCCTACCGAAGATGAGTTGCCGGCATTATCCCTCGACCAAGCAAAATACCAGTTGTTGCAACGTGGTGGATTTATGGCAGGAAGTCAGCAAGAAGCTTTTCGTCACCTACGTAAACAAAGTATTTATATGTTTGCTGCCGGTTCTTGTTTCCCAATGGTAAAACCGCTGAAAGGTAAGATTGTTGACCTGCAGCCACAATGGAATGATGAAAACATGCACTCTGTGTATAGAAGTGGAAGACCATTTTATATACCAATCAAAATGATAAAACATGAGTAAAATTATAATAGAAACAATTACCCCGATTCATATTGGCTCAGGAGAACTCTTACAGCACAATACAGATTTTGTGGTAGATAGGCAAGGAGAGGATTCGTTTATATATGTTGTAGATGAATCCAAAATACTAAAACTGATTGGTGAGGAAAATATTGACCATTGGATGGCAAGTATCGACAAAAAGGAATCTACTTCAAAACTGGTAAAAGTATTTGCTCCCAAGGCCGATTATGCTGATTATTCTCTGCGTAAAATCACCAACTATGCGCTGAGAATTCATCCAGGCGCCACTATGAAGGAAGCTATTCATAACGGAATGGGATTTCCTTATATTCCGGGTAGCAGTATTAAGGGGGCAATGAGAACAGCAGTCCTTGCATCTGTAGCGGCGCAAATAGATTCAGTTACTTTGGGTAATGATATTCAACAAAAAGGAAGAGATGGGTTACCCCAAACTGATAAATTTGGCAACAAAAGATTAACTGCAAAACATGTTGAAGAAAAACTGTTTGGAAAAGACCCAAATAATGATTTGTTTAGATTTGTGCGTGTGGGTGATGCCTACTTTGAAAAAGATTGTTTGATTGCTACACGTATGATTAGTCTAAATATACGTGATAATCATGAAGATTTGATTGATGAAAAAAGCCCTCAATTGATTGAAGCTGTAGGACCGAGTGAGGAAAGTGAATTTCAACTGAGCATTGCCAAAGATTATTATGAATGGGCAAAACAAAGGCTCGCATCGATAGGAGACTTGCCCTCAGGATTAAGGAGCATCAACGATTTGTTTATGTTAATCAATCAACACACAAAGCAATTGGTTGAATATGAAATTGATTACTGGAAAGATACAGGTAAATCCGGTGCTGATTACTATATCGAATCCATGGAAGATATTTTGAATGAAATCAATTCATGCGAAACAGGAAAATCATGTGTTCTAAGAATAGGGCACGGTTCAGGTTGGCGTTTTATAACCGGTGCCTGGACTGAGCGCCTTGAAAACTTTTATCCTGATGTTCATGATGTGTCGCGACCACATAACAAAACCAAATATGATGGCTACGATTTCCCCAAAACAAGGCGTATGGATGAAGAGAGTTTTGTGTTGGGGTTCGTTAAGTTGACCATTAAAGATTAAACATTATCATAATTTTATATGTCCCACACACACATCTCTCTTGTAGGCGGTCAGCCCATTCCGGTTTATCAGGGAATTATCCACAGTAAGCCGGACTGGGTTGTCTTTGTTTGTTCGGAGCAATCAATTAGAGAGGCTGAGGCTATTCAAAGGGAGATAAGCGTAGAATCTGAGATTTATATAATAGATCCGGTTGACCTTGCCGTTATAGAAAGGAAAAGTAAAGAATTGAGGTATCGTCTGGAGGGGCAGCACACATCGCTTAATATAACAAGCGGGACTAAGCCGTGGGCTTTTTATTTTGTGCAGGCTTTTGGCAGTGATGAAAATTGCGAGATATTCTATGTTGATCAAAACACTTTGGTGAGGAGCTTTAAAGATTTCACAAAACATGTTGTGAACTTAGATGCTGATGTGAGATTTAGGTTGCATGGCAATCCATTGGATGACTACATGCACTTTGAGGAATTTGAAACAGACGATTTTGAATCTATATCGAGAATCAGAGAAATGAGAAAATTCAATTATCGGGATTTCAATCAACTAACCAAAGCCTTCTCCGAAAACAACGAAGAGGTGGCATTTAGAATAAATAGCGGTTCGCGCCTGACTTGGAATGAGGCGGACAATTCCATTGACTTAATGTTATACAACAATAGAGGGGAGTTTAAATCAGATCATTTCATGTCAGCGCACACTGAACTGCTATTCACCAACACCGGCTGGTTCGAGTTAGAAGTTGCTGCAATGCTTAGCAGATGGGATAAATCCCGACATGTTAGACTTAATTGTGTCTTTCCCACTAAAGCCAATATCCCCAAGAATGAAATTGATATTATTGTCGACACAGGCACAAAGTTGCTTTTTGTAGAGTGTAAGACACAGATTTACTCTATAACAGATATAGACAAATTTGCTTCGGCCGTAAAGGTATATGGAGGTTATGGCAGTAAATCATTGTTTGTGACAGACGCAGTAATGCGAGACAATGCACTTGAAAAGTGTAAGGATAACAGAACGTTGAGCTTTTCTATTCAAACCGATTGGAGGCACGCTGAAAAGAAGCTACACGAATTGCTGGACAAAGAATTGTATAATATAAATTT
>CAYFSV010000168.1:0-3435 GCA_964345815.1 uncultured Proteiniphilum sp.
TCAATATTTGTGAGTCTGTTTTTTGTGTGGTTGGGGATGGTGGTTGTTAGGTGATTGCGTTAGACTTTAAACTAAAGTGAATAAAATAATAGTCTTAATTTAACCTAAAAAGAAGTATTAGTGAGTAATACGAAGTTTGTTATAATTATAAAATGCTATTTTTGTAATTATACATAAATCATCCTAAGTAAAACATGAATAATACCAAGATATTATTAATACGTTTTCAGAACAAAATTAAAGGTGCAGAACTTGAAGCATTCAGAGGAGCAATCGTTAGCGAGTTGAATGACAAGAACATATTGTTCCACAATCACCTGCCAAATAATAGTGGCTACCGCTATTCGTATCCATTGATACAATATAAAAGAATAAATCAGAAAGCTGCAATTTTCTGTATTGGTCCGGGAACAGATACAATTGGACAATTTTTCTTTGATTCCGATTTAGAGTTACGTATTGGAGAACGTACCGAAAAGTTTGAAATAGAAAATATAAATGCACATCGAAGTCGAATTCAACTATGGGATTATAAGTTCCAATACAGAATACGCAAATGGCTTGCACTCAATCAGGACAATTATGACATTTATTCAAAATTGGAAAGCGTGGCCGAAAAATCATCGTTTTTAGAAAAAATCCTGACAGGAAACATACTTTCATTTGCCAAAGGACTTGATATCTTTTTTGATAAGCAGGTAGAGTGTAAAATCACTCGAATAAGTGACCCAAAATCCACATGGTACAAGGGAGTTAAAATGAATATGTTTGATGCTGAGTTCAGCACTAATATTTCGATTCCTGATTATGCAGGTTTGGGCAAAGGTGTAAGTATCGGCTATGGAACAACAGTAAGAAAAAGAGAACAAAATAATAACAAATAAACTTTAATGCTTATGGAAAATATCAGGGAGCATATTTATCTTGCAGCCCTGCTGCACGATATTGGGAAATTTTACCAGCGGGCAGATAGCGGGAGCGTAAATTCGAGCAAGTATCTATCTTCTTCAATTAAGAATTTGGAAGGAATCATTTTGCCATCGTTTAAGGGAGTTACTACCCACAAGCATGCTTTATGGACGGCTCAGTTTATTGCAGATCATGAAACTGTTTTTAAGTCACTTGTAGGAGTTTCCTCTCTTAATCTTCAAAATGAAAACAACTTGATGAATATTGCTGCAGGCCATCACTTGCCCTACAGCCAGCAATCAACTCTTGGCAGAATTATCAAAGAGGCAGATTCTCTTTCATCCGGTATGGATAGGGACACCGAAATAGCAATTAGAGACGCCCAGGATGAGGCTGAAACTAATTGGGATGCTTTTAAAAAGAAGAGAATGACTTCTATTTTGGAAACAATTCACTTAACGCAACAAGAACTTGAGGAGCGAAACGAATGGTATCACTTACCTGTTGAAAAGCTTACGCTGCATGAAGATTATTTTCCAAGGAGAAGTTTTGAAACTACTCCTGACTATGCCAAACAATGGAATGAATTTGTGAGAGATTTCAAATTTATACAAGCCAATACTTATGAGGCATTTAGTGAAACATTGCTAAATTTATTGTTTCGCTATACAGTTACTATTCCTGCGAGTACGATCAACTTTTCGGATGTTTCTTTATACGACCATTCGAAAATGACTGCTGCGCTTGCTGTATGTCTGTATGATGCTCAACAGGAAAATGATACGAATGAAAAACCTTTCTTGTTGATTGGTGCAGATTTCAGTGGAATTCAAACTTATATTTATCAGATTATTTCAAAGTATGCCGCAAAAAATCTGAAGGGACGCTCGTTCTATTTGCGCATTTTGTCAGATGCAGTGGTGAAATTCTTGCTAAGAGAGTTGAACTTGTTCCGGTCTAATGTAATTTATAATTCAGGTGGCAGCTTCTATATAATTGCACCAAACACCCAATTTGTAAAAGATAGGCTAAAGCAGGCTATTGAGACAATAGAAACAAACATGTTTAATACACACGGGAATGTGTTGTTTTTGGCCGTTGATGCTGTAGAGGTATCTAAAGATGCTTTGCTTAACAAAAGCGGAGAAAACTTATCAGAGGTATGGACTCAGTTATTTGAAAAACGAGACCAAAAGAAAAATCATAAGTTTAGTAAACTAATTACAACCGATTATGACCGATTCTTCAAGCCCTTTGAGTTTGGTATTGAGATAGATAGTATAACCGGCGAAGGAATTGGAAAGAATGAGAAGAGTAAAAAGCTGTCAGATGTGGGACTTGTGAAGCCATTAACTTATCAACAGGTTGAGATGGGCAAACAGTTACGCGAATCTGAATTACTTGTTATTACTTATGATGAGATTGCCGCATGGAAAAGTAAAAATCCTATTGAACCAATTGGATTAGGTGTTTATTTCTATTTAATAAAAAAGAAGGACCTATCACTTCTGAAAAACAATCCAAATGATTTTATGACAATTGTAACACTAAACGGCGAAGATGGCAATTGCGATTTTATGTATGCGGGTGAACAGAACGATTGGATTGTTAAGGGGGTAAACAATGTTTATGGTCTTGAATTCTACGGAGGTAATCTGTTTGATGGCAAAACCTTTGATGAGTTTTGTAACAAAGATAATGATGATGCTTTCCGTCGATTAGGTGTTTTGAGGATGGACGTTGACAATTTAGGTCATATATTTCAGGCAGGTATATTACCAAACAGAGTAACATTATCTCGTTACGCTGCTCTTAGCCGGTCATTTGATTATTTCTTTTCAGGATACATCAACGTGATACAACAGGAAATTGCACCAGACAGCTCATTCATAATTTACAGTGGTGGTGATGATTTATTTGTTGTTGGTTCGTGGGATGAAACGATTAAGATGGCAAAACGAATCAGATATGATTTTAGAAAGTTTACGTGCCACAATCCTTCTTTCTCTGTGTCAGGAGGTGTTGCTATTGTGCCACCTAAGTTCCCTATCATGAAAGGAGCTGAGGAAAGTGGGATTGAAGAACATTTAGCTAAAACACATCGAGCGGGAGATGCAGATAAAAATTCAATTTCATTTATGGATACTCCATTAAACTGGGATAAGGAATATCCTATAGTAGAACAGTTGAAGGATAATCTTGTATCATTAATTACCAATGGAGTTATTCCTAAATCTTTTATTAGTAAAGTATTACAACATACTGCCAATGCTAATATTAATGAGCATAAAATTAATCACTTGAAAACATTTTGGATTGTTTCTTATGATATGAGTCGAATGGCAGCCAGAATAAAAGACAGAGATGCCCGAATGGTAATTGATAATTTTAAGAATGAAGTTTGCTCAACCGGGAATAAACTAAATAGTGTGGCCATAAAAACAAATTATCATGCAATGGAGCTGTGGGCAATGGCTTCAAGATGGGCAGAACTGGAGATTAGAACAAATAAATAACAAATTAAAA
>CAYFSV010000169.1:0-3419 GCA_964345815.1 uncultured Proteiniphilum sp.
ATCACATTGTTTTCGATATCTTTTTTGATGTTGAACTTTCTTATTTTCTGTATGATACGCAATATTTCGTCTATGCCATCGCGTTGTCTAAATTTGCCTGTATATCTCACGTTGAATATTTCGGGATCTTCCACCACAATTTTCACATCGTAGTATAGTTGTAGTTTTTCAATTATATCTATTAGTCGTTCGTTATCAAATGCATACACCCCCTCGGTCCATAGGAAATAGTCGCTGTTTTCGGTTCGCCCCAGCTCCATTTGGTTTCCCTTCACGGTTATTTGTTCATTTGGTTTTAGGGTCACGCCCTTGTCTTCAGCATTTTGTTTATACACCTTCACCGAACCCTCCACTAGGTCGGTTTTCACAAAGTTGGTTTCGGGATAGCTGTGCACATTAAATTGAGTGCCCAACACCTTCATCTCCACATCCTTGGTACTCACCACAAAGGGTTTCTTTTTGTTTTGCGCAATATTAAAAAATGCTTCGCCTTCAATCTCCACATGTCTTTTTCTTTTGGAAAAGTGTGATGGATATTTTAGTGTCGAGTTGGCATTTAGCCACACTGTGCTGCCATCCTCAAGCGTAAGTTGAGCCCTTTGGCCAGCTGGCACATAAAGCGAATTTAGCTCTTCATTGCCTTTGTCGCTATATATATAATGCGTGATAAAAAAGGTTGAAGCCACAAGTAGCACTGCCGCAGCGGCATATTGCAGCGTTTGGCGGATGATGCGGCGTTGTTGTTTTTGTTTCAGTCGTGTTTCAAAGTTTTGATAACCTCTTGCTCCCTCTTGTTCGTTGACTGATAGGGGAGTTATTTGCGAAAGTGCACTAATGTTTTGCATTCTCACAAATTCTTTTTTCAGGCTCTCGTCCTTGTTTATCTCCTGCATTAGGATTCTTTTCTCATCATTGGCGAGTTCACCTGCGAAATATTTATAGAGTTTATCGTTCATTGCTATTTTTTGCGTCCTTTAGTATATAAACGAGCGAGTGCTAAAAAACCGCTAAAGAAATATCAATAAAATTCAAAATAGCAGAAAAATAAGCAATGGAATGTAATCTTTAAGCAATTCTTTTAGTCGCCGGTTGGCTATAGACATCTGGCTTTCAACGGTGTGTATCGAAATTTCGAGTTGTTCGGCAATTTGCTTTTGTTTTTTGCCCTCTATTTTATTTAACACAAATATTTGCCTACATCTGTCGGGCAAACTATTTATTGCATTTTGCACAATGGTCTCTATGTCGGTGCTAGCAAATATCTTGTCGTCCAAATATTCTAGCGATTGCAGCTTCATCTCAAACAGCAACGAGTGCTCGTCTTGTATTTTGTTTTTCACTTTTTGTGCCACTGTGTTGCGCCTCAAAAAGTCGATACATCTATTTTTGACGGAGGTAAACAAAAACGAAAACATATTTGTGTGAGATGATATCAGAGCGCTATTTTCCCATAAGTCCATAAAAACATCTTGCACAATATTTTCGGCATCCTCTTCACGGATCACATATTCTTGTGCAAAATATTTCATTCTGGAGTAGTGGGCTATATACACCTCTTCAAATTCTATCTTCCTTTTTGCTATGTTTGGCACCTGCTTGTTCGGTTTTTCCACAAAATTAATATTAGATTTCGAAATATCAAAAAGATTGTGAAATATTGTGTGCCTGATTTGGTGGTTAATTGTTGAGGTTGTTTTCGTGTGGTAGTTATTATCTCAAGATAATGAGTGCATCCGCTCCAACGGATTTAGGTATTACCAAAACCCCTTTAGGGGTGACATGATTGTAGCATGAAGAATAACCACACGGAACCCAAACCCCTTTAGGGGTGATATGATTGTAGAACGGTGACATGATTATTTTTATTGTAAATGTTTCATACAAAAAAGAGAAAGGGTGTCACAACAATGTGGCACCCTCTCGATGTATTTAACTTTATTATTCAACAGTGCAATATTTTTTTATTCTATTAATAAAAAACATTCCTGTTTTATTTCGTCTTCTATGCTGTTTCGGTATCACCTCCCTTCTTTGTTTCGGTTGTTTGGCTACTTGCACCCTCGGGCTGCTCTTTGTTGTTGCCCCCATCTGCTTCCAAACCATTGTAGGCAGCAGGTGCCTCATTGGTGTTGTTAGCATCCTCAGCATTTGTTTGCTGGTTTTGGTTCCTCGCTTTTTTTTGCTTGTAGGTGGTTTTTGCTCTAACAATTACATCTACAAGCGCAAGCTTTAGGTGCTTTGCCACATCCACGCCTGGATTCCAATCGATTTCTCGCTCGATTTCCCGAAGCAATAGTAGCAAATCATCCATAATGTTGTTGCGAATTTGTGGACTGTCCACATACTTGGTTTTCTTCCTTGCTCTGTCCTTAGCCCTGATGCTAACCATGTCTTTAAACTCATTGTTCATCTCAAGCACTAAGTTGAACAAAGGCATAAGTTCAAGCTTTTTAAACAAATCCAATGTCACTTCATCTTCCTCCAAATCATTGGCAATACTGTCAATCCTTCTGGTGGTTACGTCTTTCGATCCACTAACTAGGCTCTTTGCATGCTTGCGATACCATTTTTCAAAGTGATCTGCATCTTCTTGCACCATAATATCAGGATGATACAGTCTTGCTTTGATTTCATGGTTGACAGATCTAAACGATCTCGACCTTTTTTTGTGCAAGGCATTGATTGGAGCTGTGAGGTAGTGCACCTGGTCCTTTGCCTTAATTTGTGCAGCCTCTTGATAGTGTCTTGTCACATTTTCGAGAGCCTTCTCATAAATTTCGCTCGTGATGTTGTGTTCAACATCATTGAGCACTCCAAGAATTTGTTCGTATAGCGCTACGAACTGGTCGTTTGACAAATCTCTCATAAAGGAGATTTGAGTAAGTTGTCCCATATTTTTAAATTGTTTTACGGGATTAATAAATATAGTCTCCTCAAATTCGATTCCTCTTGGGTTGGTTGTTTTTTTGTGCATTCCTCCCTAAGTAAATCGAAAATGATTCGACTTTTAACTAAAGTATACTCTACAATATGCACATTTTGTGAGAGTTATGTTGGTGTGGACAAATCAATTTTCTGTTTCCTAGGCGCAACTAGGTCATAGGCTATGTATTGATTTGGCTCACTTTAATTGGCCAAAAATATTTTTGGATGTATCGAAAGAGCCTTTATATTGACTCCTTCTTTCAATTCTTGTAGGCGGAACAAAGACAAATGGAGGGTATATTTCCATCAAGTCTCTTTCCAAATTATGGTTCGATTTGGCAAAGTGCCATTTCTTGATATTAATTTCTTTTATTAGTGCAATTTGCGTGCCAAAGATTTTCTTTCTGCCTCTGTCATGTTTTTATGGTAGTTGTGTGTCATGGTTTGCTTGTTGTGTCAGTTTGTCACCTTTTTTGTGTCAGGTGTCAGGTTTT
>CAYFSV010000170.1:0-3350 GCA_964345815.1 uncultured Proteiniphilum sp.
CATTTAGCAACGACACTGTCATTATAGAGTCAAACTTTGAAACAGTAGAGGCAATCATTGCAGGCAAAACACTGAGAGATGCCTACATAGCAGCATCGCAAAAGTATTTTCCGCCAACGGGTAAAATTCCTGCTGAACAATTCTTCTCACTTCCACAATACAACACATGGATTGAGCTAATGTATGATCAAAATCAAGAAGACATTCTAAAATATGCGGATAATGTGCTAGCAAATGATTTCCCAACGGGCGTATTTATGATAGATGACAATTGGCAAAACTATTATGGAAACTATGATTTCAAAGCCGACAAATTTCCCAATCCCAAAGCTATGAGCGATAAGCTGCATGCCGATGGATTTAAAGTGATGCTGTGGGTGTGTCCGTATGTTTCGCCCGACTCACGAGAGTTCAGAGACCTAAACAGCAAAGGCTATTTAGTAAAACAAAAAGGAAGCAATCAACCCGCACTAATCCATTGGTGGAATGGAATCAGTGCATTTTATGATCTCACCAATCCCAAAGTAATGGAATATTTGGTGGAGACACTAAAGGAGAATCAAGAAAAATATGGCATTGATGGTTTCAAGTTTGATGGAGCCGATGTGGCATATATGACAGAAGGAGCATATGACTTTTATGACAAAGAAGCAACCAACTCCGACTACACACAAAAGTGGGCAGAGCTAGGCTTGCATTTTCCTTATAACGAATATAGAGCCACTTGGAAGATGGGAGGTACTGAGCTGGTTCAGCGTTTGGGCGATAAGTCCTATTCGTGGGGAGCAGTGGGTCTGTTGATTCCCGAAATGATAACTGCAGGATTGCTTGGACATCTTTATCTATGCCCCGACATGATTGGTGGTGGACAATTTTCAAACTTCCTAAACATAGACTCCAAATCGTTCAATCAAGAGCTAATAGTTCGTTCGGCACAAGTGCATGCACTGATGCCCATGATGCAGTTCTCGGTAGCTCCATGGCGCATTCTCGATGCCGAGCACCTAGCCGCAGCCCGCAAAGCTGCTAGGCTTCACGAAAACATGGCTGATTATATTCTTGATTGTGCACACCAAGCCTCTCAAGATGGCGAGCCTATTTTAAGAAGCATGGAGTATATGTATCCAGGCAATGGATATGAAGAGATAAAGGATCAGTTTTTCTTAGGCGAAAAATACCTTGTAGCTCCTATGGTTCAATCTGGCAATAAGCGCTCAGTAGTTTTGCCAAAGGGAAGATGGAAA
Organism: uncultured Proteiniphilum sp.; assembly: GCA_964345815.1. Taxonomy (GTDB): domain Bacteria; phylum Bacteroidota; class Bacteroidia; order Bacteroidales; family Dysgonomonadaceae; genus Petrimonas. The sequence goes on from CAYFSV010000170.1 coordinate 1,245, forward strand.
GACGACCTTGGCAAAACACACAAAGGTGCTCGAACAATTGATATTGAAGTACCTCTTGATCGACTACCCTATTTTGAGAAGATAGGAAAATAGACTTAGCTTAACAATAAACTAAAAAAGCGAGTTGCAGGAAATAATATCCGCAACTCGCTTTTAAAATTTATAATATTTCTTAGTTTGCCTAATCTATAATATCAAACCCAGTGTAAGGCACCAAAGCTTCAGGAATCTTTATACCCTCGGGCGTTTGATGATTCTCCAAAAGTGCAGCCACTATTCGTGGTAATGCCAATGCACTACCGTTTAGAGTGTGACAAAGATTAATCTTTCGATTCTTGTCACGATAGCGACACTTAAGTCTGTTTGCTTGATAATCCTCAAAGTTTGACACCGAGCTCACCTCTAGCCAACGCTCCTGAGCGGCTGAATACACCTCAAAATCGAAAGTAAGCGCCGATGTGAAACCCATATCGCCACCACACAAACGAAGAATACGCCAAGGCAATTCAAGTTTTTCAACCAAGGTTTGCACATAGTTCACCATCTCTTCAAGACGATTGTATGAATTTTCGGGTTTATCGATACACACAATTTCCACCTTATCAAATTGATGCAAACGGTTTAAGCCTCTCACATCCTTACCATACGAACCTGCCTCGCGACGGAAGCAAGCCGAATAGGCAGTGTTTTTGACAGGCAAGTCGCTCTCTTCCAAAATAACATCACGATAGATATTTGTGACAGGCACTTCTGCAGTAGGAATTAGATATAAATCATCAAGACCCACGTGATACATTTGTCCCTCCTTGTCGGGCAATTGTCCTGTTCCAAAACCCGATGCAGCATTCACCACATAAGGTGGTTGCACCTCTATGAAACCCGCATCACGAGCGCTATCTAGAAAGAAATTAATTAATGCACGTTGCAATCGGCTGCCCTTACCCTTATAAACGGGGAAACCTGCTCCAGCAATTTTAACACCAAGTTCAAAATCAATTAAATCATATTTCTTAGCCAGTTCCCAGTGCGGCATTGCTCCATCGTGAAGCTCAGGATTGTTGCCACCCGAACGCTCCACTAGGTTGTCTTCGGCAGTTTTTCCTTCAGGAACCGAGTCGTGAGGCAAATTTGGAATAGTTACCAAAAGCTCATGAATTTCAGTTTCCGCATTTCTCAAGTCTTCTTCAATTTCTTTGTTCGACTCCTTAAGCTCCGAAACCTGTTTTTTAGTCAACTCAGCTTCATCACGCTTTCCCTCCCTCATCATGTTTCCAATAGATTTCGACAAAGCATTTATTTCCGAAAGCCTACCATCTAGAGTAGTTTGGGAATTACGACGAGTTTCGTCAAGATTTATTATACGATCGATGATGTCAGTGGCATCAAAATTTCTTCTAGCTAATTTGCGAATTATCTCTTCGCGATTATCGTTTATCTCTTTAAGTGTAAGCATAAAAAAAGTTTCAACTATTTTTGTATGAGTAAAGTGCAAAGATAATAAAATCTATTGTGCAAAAATAATTGAAACTAAAATATATTAACAAGACTTTCTCAGACTAAAATACCTGGAAATGAATAAAGTCTTTCATTTGTTTCTCTGCTTTTTTTCTGTTAATGTAGTTTTTCACTACAAGATAAGACAATGTGGAAACTGCAGCAACCACCAAGAAGTCCTTTAAAGCGCTATCTTTCATTGTGTTTGTTTTTATTATAATAGTTAGACAATCTAGTTCAAATTAAGAGATTCTTATTTGGGTATGAAAGTACAAAAAATATTTGTCCCTTCAAACTATTATGACAGTTATCAAATCATATGGTTTAATCAAAAACACATTATTAGAGCTAGAGACCTCATTTTTTCAGAAGTTATAGATTAAGTAGCAATTTAAAGAAAGCCACTCATACGCTAATAACAGGATGACAAAAAGCAACAAAACATATCTATATTTTACATCCCTCTATTTGTATTTATCACCATTTCAAACCAAAATGCGTAAAACACACATGATAACACCTCCAATTAAAACTGATTTATTCCTATCACATATCCGAAATGGACCTAAAAGCACTTGATTGTAACAAAAAATGATGTGAAAGTCACCAAAA
>CAYFSV010000171.1:0-3273 GCA_964345815.1 uncultured Proteiniphilum sp.
TCGCATTTAATAAATTATAGGATGATAAATCCGGTGCTTCAATATTAAGATTACCTCTGTAGGTTACTCTTAACTTCCCAACTTTTGGTCGCTTGGTTGTTATCACAACCACGCCGTTTGCTCCTCGTGATCCATAAAGTGAAGTGGCACTATTGTCTTTTAGAAGAGTAATATTTTCAACTTGGTTTTCATCCAAATCCATAAATCTTGAAAGTGAAATCTCAAATCCGTCCATTATAAATAATGGTTGATTGGCGGCTCTTAAGTTCTTGTTATCTTCCTGCAAATCACGCACATCGGTTGTTAAACTTGAGCTACCTCTAATAGTAATCGAGGGTAAAGCATTGGGGTCGGAACCAATGGTAATGTCTTGCAGAATATTGAAAGCGGGATCAATGTTCTGAATTGATGTCAGCAAACTTCGGTTTCCAACTTCTTTCAAATCTTCAGAACTGATACTTGTTGCTGCACCCGTAAAGCTTTCTTTCGCCTTATTGAAAATACCTGTAACAACAACTTCGCTCAATGCCACATCGTCTGCTTCTAACACCACTTTCAGCGTTCTCTCCATATTTTGAGAAACAGCAATTTCATAGTTTTTCATACCAATGTATGTAAACACCAAAACATCGTTTTTGGCAGGAAGCGAGATCATAAATCTACCCTCAACATCTGTTGTGGTTCCAACTGCTCTGTTGGATTTAAGATAAATATTTACACCGGGCAACAAATCTCCGGTGTTATCCGAAACTGTTCCTGAAATTGTGAGCATAGCAGGCTGTTGAGCAACTGTCTGACTTTTAGAGTCATTAGGTTTGTTTGATGAACGCTTTCCCTCATCTTCGTAAATCACAATTTGATCATTCAAAATCTGATAAACCAAAATTGTTCCTTCGAGCAGTTGATCCAAGATCTGCTCAATGGCTTGAGAGTTCACATTAATATCGACATGTTTATTAGCCAGTTTGCTAGCATTGCCCGAGAAAACAAAACTGTAATTGCTTTTACGTTCAATTTCTTTGCACACATCTCTTATACTTGTCGACTTTAAAGTAACTGACAACTTAGTTTCTTGTGAAAAGCTATTGTTTGCTTGTGTGACCAGCAAGCAAAAGAAAAGTAAGAATAATGATATTCTCATAATTTTCAAAACATGTTTGTAATTATTGAGGAATCCATCCGCCTCAATAGAAAGTTTATTCATATCTTTGTATGATTTTAATTATTAATAAACAGGTAATTAAATTCGATTTGAGCCGAACGATATTCGCACTGTCGTTCGGTTCTACTTTTATTGTTTTAAGATGCATCAAAATATCTCATAGGCATTTTTTCAATTAGGATTATTACTTAAATATATTTTATTATTTTCTTTTTTAAATTGAGTCGAGGTTATAAGGGCAATGGTGGTCATCACCATATCCAAGTCTTCAGACAAAACAATTCTGCCCGAACAGGTCAGCGATTTCAACGAAACATCTTTATCGTAATTGAATGATAAATTATAATAACGTTCAATTTGGTTTAAAACCTCCGTCATAGGAGTTTCATCGAACAGCAAATAACCATTTTTCCAGCTAATAAACTCATTCACATCAGCATTTTGTGTTGCGAAACCTCCATCATTTTTCAATTTTGCCAGTTGATTGGGCTGTAAGAAATATTCTTCGGTTTGAGCAGTTTTTAAAGCAACACTGCCTTCAACCAACACAACAGATTGCGGACTGCGGTCATATGCTGAAACATTAAATTTTGTTCCATAAACTTTTACGCTCATCTCTGTTGTATTCACAAAAAAAGACTTTTGTGCATCCGGAGCAACTTCAATGTATATTTCGCCGGACTTCAAGAAAACCTCTCTTGTTTTTCCAATAAATCGAGTCGGAAATTCTAATACCGAGCCGGAGTTTAACCACACTTTGCTGCCATCGGCAAGCGTGACGGTTGAGCGTTTTCCATATGGTACAATGAGTTTGTTCATTGTTGCATTTTCAATCGAAATTTTCTCATCATTGTTTTCAGATTTTTTAATTTGGACTTCACCTGATGAAGTGATTTCAATATCGATATTGTTGCGAAATGATTTCGAATTGTCATCCACAATAAGCTGTATATCTTCCGATTGCAATTCACTACCCACAATATATTCGTTTTGATCGGCAACTGAGTTGTTTTGATAAAAAATCAAGATAAAAGCAAATGCAACGACACATGCAGCTGCGACAAACGAAAAAGTGTTCAAGATTCGCCGCTTTCGATATTTTGCCACAGCTGCTTCTAAATTGTTTATGGCTCTTTTCTTCTTATCGTCAGAAATTTTATAGGTTGAAAGATCTATTTTTTCAAAAAATTGCTCTGCTAATCTAAAGTTTTCAAGTTCATGAGGATTGTTTTCTAAATATTTATTCCAAAACTCAGTCGTTTCATCGGTTGGAGATAATTTCCACTCAATAAATCTCTCATCTTTTAGAATGTAAATAAAACCTCTATTTTTATTGTCATTTATCATATAAAAAAGAAATATTGGATTAAATGTTCTATTTTTTGCTCCTTTTGGTATAAAGACGATTAAGAAGTGAAAACATCACCCCTTTTTTCAACAATTTTTGAAAAAATTTCAATTCATTTTGTCATATACTGCCATTATGCTCATAATGTGCAATATAACAGTCACAGATAAAGTTGACTTTTTAAGTTTGGTGAGAGATTTGCTGATGAGATTGCGCGCAGATTCAATAGTGATATTTAATAATTGAGCAATTTGCTCGTAATCATACTCATGTATGTATCGAAGATAAATTATCTCACGTTGTCTGTCGGTCAAAGTTGACAAAACCTCTTCAACTTTTTGTTTGATGGCTTTCAGATCTTCTCTCTTAATCAATTCATCTTCAATGGAAACATTAAATTCAAATTTCAAGTTTTCATACAGATAGTTGTCTTGAGAGAGTGTTCCGGCAAATTCTCTATTGGTTCTTTGAATGTCGATCAGCCTATTTTTCAGAGAGCGGAAAAGATAGAATTTAAGGTTATCTAGTTTGCTCAAAGAGCGGAAATTGATACACAGCTTATAAAACACATCATGAATGGCATCCATTGCTGTATCGTCATCAAAACCCAAATGTCTTGCATACGCATACAAGTCATTGCTGAATTGATTGTAAATCGACGATATATCTAATGAATGGGACACAATTGTTAAAAACAGTCAGTTATAATAATTAACGTGAGTTCGATGTAAGAAAATCCATTTAAAAGTAGGAATATAGCGAA
>CAYFSV010000172.1:0-3260 GCA_964345815.1 uncultured Proteiniphilum sp.
CGCTTTTATTAAATAATTTGAAGTCTATAATTTCAATATTGGGTTCTTTCTCATTAATTGATATTTGAGTGGGACAGAAATAATTGAATCCATAAGGAGTTCCCATAAATATTTTTCCATCCCTGGTTTTAATTCCTGAGTTTGCTGTGAAAAGGTCGCTTAAAAGTCCGTCACTTTTGCTAAAGTATCGATAACTCCTTATAGCTGGATTGTAGTGTACCAGTCCCTTAAGAGTGGTAATCCACAAATTACCATCTTCTTCAAATATTTTGCAGATATAATTATTAGGAAATGAAACTTCCTCATTTATGAACACATCGTTGACTTTGTCATATTTACATAATCCATGTGTAGTGCCAATCCATAAATAGTTATTGTCGTGAGACGATAAGCTTATGACGGCATTACTGATTATCGAACTGCTATCATTCTTGTTGTACTGATATTCTGTCCATTGTTTACTTGTCGTATTATATTTGTGCAGTCCGCTATTTGAAGTAGCTACCCAAATTTCATCACTCCATTCACAAATGTCTAATACTAACTCGCCAATGTGTTTCATTCTTGTGAAATTATTATCTTCTCTATTATATAGATTTACACCATCGGTAGTTCCAACCCACAGATTGTTTTTCGAATCAATAAGCATTGAATAAATGCTGTTTTCATCTAATGTTTTTTCGTCCGATTTGTTGTAGTAAAAATGCTCTACTACACCTGTATTCAGATTCATTCTGTTTATACCACCACTATAGGTCCCTATCCAAAGATCGTTTCCATCAGCTACCAAAGCATGAATATTATCATGTGATAGGTTGTAACGTGTACTGTTGCGATTGTATAAAGTGAAATGTTCAGTTATTCTATCAAATTTGCTCAATCCGCCATCTTCCGTTCCTATCCAAATGTTTCCATTATTATCCTCACAAAAACAACTAACAACGTTTCCCGATAGCGAGTTTTCATATTTGTTATTTACATAGCTCTTAAAGTAATTACGATTGGGAGATGAATAGTTTATACCGCCGTGATAAGTACCTATCCATAACCCTCCCTCACAATCCTTATAAATCGGATAAACGAAACGATTGGACAATACAGGCTCTGTGAAATGTTGATCAAGTTTATTGTTGCTTGTGCTGAAAGAGGTTAACCCGTCATTTGAGCCTATCAAGAGTGTTGAGTCGTCATATTCTGTTATATTATGAATATGAGTTATTTTATCAATTCCAGGTCTGTTGAGGTATTTTCCCATTATAACCCCATTGTTTTTGTTGACTTTGACAAGGCCATTTCTCCAAGTTCCAAACCATATGATTCCGTCTTTTGTCTCGAGCATGGTATAAGAGCTGAGTTCGTTTAACTCAGCTTTACTTAGCTCGGGAAATGCAGGAATAAACTTGGCAGCTTGTTTGTCAAATATGTAAATTTGGTGATGGGTGTTGTTGACAGATGCCCATAATGTGCCATTCTTATCTATATATATATTAGTAACCCAGATTGAACTGTTTGGTTTTTCCTGAAACTCTTCAAAAGAAAATAAAGTCAAAGTGTTATCTTCAAATAAGAAAACACCTTGTTTAGAGGATGATATCCATGTTTTATTTACATCATGAATTATATTTTCAACTCTGTCATTTATATCACAACCATTTGGTGTTTGCTCTGTAATGCATTTTATGAAGTTTTTGTTTAAATCTAAAATGCTGACTCCCTTCTCTGTTCCAATCCATAGTCTTTGCGTTTCATCTTCTACAATGGTGTACACAGAGTTGTTTATTAACGAGTTCTCATCGCCGGGAATATTCTCGTAAGATATGAAAGTGTACCCATCAAATCGGTTAATACCATATTCTGTCCCGAACCACATGAATCCTTTTGAGTCTTGAAGGACTGTATATATAGTATTGGACGTTAGCCCATCTTCTACTTTGTAATACTTAAAGTTTAATTCAATAGAAAATAGTTTAAAATGGAATACGAGTAATAATAATAACAAGAGAAAATGTTTATAAAAGCTTGAATTCATGTTTTGAGTTAGTATGTTTTTTTATTAATACTTTTCAAATTTACGATTAAAATATGACTCTTTATGAGGAATTGCTATTGAATTGTGTGTTTTTTGCATTTATAGTAGGTTTTTGTTATTTAATTGTAGTTTTGTTGTATTGCTTGCTATAACAATATTTTAATTTTGTTGTCTTGAAGTGTTAGCGAGTAGATAATTTAGAGGGTATTTGTTAAAGATGGATATTGGTTGAAGAAATTCAACTTTATATCAAACATAATTTAAGCTGTAATTTTAATTGATTATAAAAGATGAATAAAAATTTATTTTATTTTGTTTTGATTTTTGCATTTGTATTTATTACGCAGCCACTTAAATCGAACATCAATGATGTGTCATTATATAAATCAAACACATCTTCTGCCAGAGCAATCAGCAAAGTTGAATCTATAAAGGTTGATTGTCCAATTGGTACTGTTCCAAGGTTGCCTTATCAGGTGTGGGTTACTTATTCTGATGGCAAATCAGAGTACAGACAAGTGAGGTGGTCGAACTCAACATTAGCGACTGAGTTAGAACAGGCAGACCCCATTAAAAACCCTGTAGGAAGTAAATATTCAATTAAAGGATTCATAATTGGTGACAACACAACTGATAGTGGATTCCCAATTGAAGCTTCTATAATAGTGGTTTCGGGAGCTGCAAAGGTTCCTTCAAATGTACCAATAGCAGAACCAATACCTTTAAATCAAGTAATACTTGAAGGAGAAAACAGATTAACTTCTAATAGAGAGTTGGCAATACGGGAAATTATTAGTTGGGATGTCTCTCAGCAGCTATATAACTATCGTGATACTTACGGACTGAGCACTGATGGGTACAAAAAGGCAGATGGGTGGGATTCTCCAACCACTAAACTAAAAGGACATGGCTCAGGACACTATATGTCGGCACTTGCTTTTGCTTTTGCAAGCTCTACTGATGTAGAGCAAAAGATGCAATTGAGAAATAATATGCGTCGTATGGTTGATGAATTGCGAGAATGTCAGGAGCGAACCTTCGTATGGAATGATGAGCTTGACCGTTATTGGGAAGCGAGAGACTTCGCCCCTGAAGAAGAATTAAAACTGATGAAAGGTACATGGGCTGACTTTGATATTTATAAAGCTGAATGGAATAAATATGGATATGGTTATTTAAATGCTATTCCTGCACATCACCCTGTGCTTAATGAAATGTATCGTGCTTACAA
>CAYFSV010000173.1:0-3256 GCA_964345815.1 uncultured Proteiniphilum sp.
AAGATCGTTGAGAGGGCTTCAAAAAAAACAAAGATAAGCTTGATACATAGCTATCACTCGCATCTTGAAAGAGTCAATGGATTTAATAGCGTTAACAATAAACTGAAATCTTTCTTGAGAATTGTATCAAGCCTTCATTACAAAGAAGTGAAGGAATTATATGAGAAGGTTAAGCAAAGACTTTTTGATACGCTCTCGCCAAGTGAATTAATCAGGTTGTGGGCTGATGGCTATATTGACCAGATTGACGGTGGCGCTATTGAGGATGGAGCTAATTTGGATGATGAAAGACTTATGGCCAAAATGAGAGGCCTGATTAAAAATGACTTAGCTGATAAAGAGCTGAAAGATGATTTGCGCGAAGTGTACATTAAATACTTTATGGAAATTGCTTCGGAAACTGTTAGCTTTGATGATGAGTTATCAAAGCTCATAACAAGACTAGCAATATTTAAAAATGATTATCCTAGCCATTATTCAGATATAATGGAATTGCTCATAAACAAAATGTCTGATATTCATCTTGCTATTTTGTGGGCACTTGGTGTGGACTTAATTTTTGAAAGCTCTTCTTTGACAAATGATGAGATCTTTGAAAAAATGCAAAGTTATTTTAAGTTGAAGTATTTGTTGAGACTACACTATGAAAATCCTGATGCAATTGATGCCTATAAAAAGAGTGTTAGTGAAATAAATGAGGAGAGCTTGCTGGAATTTGCAAAACGCTACACTTGGAACTCTACAATATATGCAACAAAGATTTTAGGCGATAATTCTGTTATTTCTTTTTTGGATGATGTGGCTAGCTATAATGAGGTTTTTAATCAAAATATAAACATAGCAAATTTAGCTGAGGCTATTTATCATTCGATAGCTAATTACTCGATAGTTCATTTAAGGTTGTGGCTTTATCATTTGAATGCTAATGACAAGTATTATGACTTAGTGGGAATAAACAGTAATGTTGCAAATTTAACACGAGAAGAGCGTGAGCTGTTGTCTTCTTTGCTCGAAAAAAAGGATGTGTTAGATAGTGATAGAGCTGCTTCAGGGATTGTGCAGCCGTGTGAAAACTATACTGAGGGTAGCATATCAAACATGAGAGTTTATCATGCAAAAATTGAAAATATATATTTCAGAAAAGATAAAATTCAATTGAGGCTTGAAAATGGTAATTATACCCAAGAATTTCTCTGTGCACAATCGAGTATTGAAATGAATAGGATTTCAACACTTGACTTACTGAATAGAAAGATAATAAATATTACAGTTGAGTATAATGAAATTAAGAAAGTTGAGGGACTTAATGAAATATTTGAAACTCTTCATTTAAGAAATATTGAGCTGGCATTGCTTAGTAAGATAGATGAAGAGACAGAGGCATCTGAAAGATATGAGTTTGAAGAAGATTATAATCTTAAAAAACAAATAATTGAGTATTTAGAGCGCGAGCAAATTTATGGTTTTGAGATTCCTACAGTAAATCCTGCGGGGTATTACAGACGAAGTGAGAGTGGTGCTGTATTGGCAGATATATCGAAACTATACACACTAAAAACGAATGATGGTATTGCTTTAGTTTGGGAGTATGTTAGCTATCTAGAAGATAAACCAACGTATGTTTTTAAATGTACGAGAGAAAATTATAAAGAGACATGTAAAGTTCTTGAAAAATCGATTTCAATAATTGAGCAATTTAGATCTATTATATTGAAGCCCGGTGACGAGTATATCCTTTTTAGAAAAAAATATGGGTTTGTGGCTTCAATTAGAAAGAAATATGGGCGAACTGGTGCGTTTGAATTGTGGAAGGAGTTATTGCAAAAAGCTTTGAATGAGCCATTGCCAGAGGTTTTAAATGAAGATGAGGAGGCTAAACTTTCTGAGTTTGATTTCTTTAGTTCCGTTTCTATATTGATGGACGATTCATCAAAAGGAGGTGTTAAATCATCAGTTGCGAAATTGAAAAAAAACAAAGAGGCATTAGATGTCGATAAGTTGCCTGTGGTTGAACTTTTGGAAGCTCATGACAGTGTTGAAGAAAAGAACACTGAATCTCTGAGTTTAAAGTTACTAGTTGATGCTCTTACAAAATTTAACGATTACTTTACAGAACACTTAAATGTTTAAATATTATGAATAAGATTGATATGCTTACACAGAAATTAGAGAGCGAATTTATGCGATTGAGAAAGGCTGTTGACTATGTAGATGAGGCAAAGCTATTAGTTGAAAACAGTCAAAAGGAGCGTGAGATTATTTTGCAAGAAAGAGATGAGTTGCAGAATAACTTTCGTAAGGAACTCGAAAATACAAAGTTGGTTTTGGAGGATTTGAAGAAAGCAGTGGATGAAGACAAAGTGGTTTTGAATGAAATGGAGACATTGCTATCACGATTAAAAAAGAGTGAGACCAAAACTAGAAAGTATTATACATGGCTGATTTCTATTAATATCATGTTGTTGATAGTGTTGTCGGTTATTGTGATATTTATTATGTGAATATAAGGGTGTTATATAAATTGGAATGCCTGAATGTAATAGATTATAATTCTAACATTACTTGACTTAGATTCATAAAGTGAGACCAATATATTCAATAGATAGGCATTGTTCTCACTCAGAAAATAATGTTATTGCTAAATTTAATTTTGTTGCATCGGGCTCTTCTATAATTTCAACTTTATCATTTTCGTCATTGAAATTTAATTCAACAACCTCAGGCGTGGTTGTCCAGAGTTGTTCTGAATATCAAAGATGCACCTTAGAAGAGATGTGGGGTGAAAATCATTAAATTTGATAAGAAAAACATTTTGTCTATCATTTACGGTGTTCAAATTGTTTTGTTTATTGAAAAGCGATTAATTTGATAAACAAATCAATCTGTTTATCATTTACAGTGTTCAAAATATTTTGTCAATCAGTTTGTGTGGGATTAGATATTAGACTGTATGAATTGATGAAGGAGAAGTGAAATCTAGTAGGATGATTTGAAAAACCAACAATGATTATTCGTGGTTTGATATTGTGCGGGCTTGGTGATGTACGAATTTAATATTGTACGATATTAATTCTGTGAGGGTGTGTCAAAACTAAGTTTTTGATTCACCCTCTTCCTTTTTTATGCTTATTTTCTTAAATGAGTTTTAAGCTGCCAATTTTGGTATGATTGTCTTTTCGAATCGACCTTGAACGTTTGTTATTGCATAACAAGCTGTTTTTAGAGCGTTTTTTATGTTATTAAACCCCTTTGATGC
>CAYFSV010000174.1:0-3177 GCA_964345815.1 uncultured Proteiniphilum sp.
AAAGCTCAAAATCAAACTGAGCGATATTCGGAAATTACAAATCCGAAGTTGCTTCATATCAATAAAGAGCCTGCAAGGGCTAGTTTTTTCTCGTTCAATGCAGTTGACAATGCACTTAAAGCTCCATATTCGTCAAAGGGCGACAACTATTTGTTGCTCAATGGAACATGGAAGTTTAATTATGTTGAAAACTTTAGCGAACGCCCGATGGATGATTTTTATAAATCTGACTTTGATGATTCGGCGTGGCACGACATTAAGGTGCCAGGCAACTGGGAGGTGCAGGGGTTTGGCGACCCTATCTATGTGAATGCTACATATGAGTTCACATCACCCGGTTTCGAGCCTTTTTGGAACAGCCCCAATCCACCACTAGTTCCCGAAGAGTTTAACCCTACTGGTACGTATCGAAAGGAATTTGAGATTCCTGCATCGTGGGATGGAAAAGATATCATTGTTAGTTTTGATGGTATCAAAGGGGTATCGTATGTGTATCTAAATGGTGAATTTGTGGGTATGAGCAAAGATAGCAAATTGCCTGCTCGTTTCAATATTACTAACAAGGCAAAGATTGGCAACAACGTTTTGTCGGTGCAAACACACAGATGGAGCGATGCTACATACAACGAGTGTCAAGATTTTTGGCGTATAAGTGGTTTCGAGAGAGATGTTTACGTTTATGCTCGTCCTAAAACTCACATTAAAGATTTCTTTGCTCATGCTGGTCTTGATGACGAATACAAAGATGGAGTGTTTGGTCTTGATATTGATGTTGCAGCCAACGGCGAGTTCACTTTAGAATACAAGTTGATTGATGATAAAGGTAGTGTGGTTTTGTCCGATTCGAAAAAGGCTACTAATAATGCTACATTGAGATTTGACGATAAGATTGAAAATGTTAATAAATGGTCGGCAGAGGAGCCCAATCTCTACACTCTTTCATTGGAGGTAAAAGATGATAAAGGAAATACCACCGAAGCTACTGCAATCAAGGTAGGATTTAGAACTGCCGAGGTTAGCGGAACTGAGTTTTTGGTGAATGGAAAGCCAGTGCTTATTAAAGGAGTAAATATTCATGAGCACAACGAACACACTGGGCACTATGTGACAGAGGAACTGATGCGAAAAGATTTTGAACTGTTCCGTAAATATAATGTGAACACTGCTCGCACGGCACACTATCCACAACCCGAATTGTTTTATAGGCTAGCCGATGAGTATGGCATTTATGTAATTGATGAAGCCAACATCGAAAGCCACGGTATGGGCTATGATAGAAAAGTGGGCGGCACGCTTGCAAACAATTTGTTGTTTTATGAAGATCATATGAACCGTACTATCGGAATGGTGGAGCGAGATAAGAATCATCCATCCATTATAACATGGTCGCTAGGAAATGAGTCGGGCAATGGATACAACTTTTATCAGACATACCTGTGGATAAAAAACAGAGATAAATCTCGTCCTGTACAATATGAACAGGCCAAAAATGAATGGAACACAGATATAATTTGTCCTATGTATCGCACTCCTGAGGTGATGGAAGAGTATGCAAAAAATCCTGCATCCGATCGCCCATTCATTCAGTGTGAGTATGCTCATGCTATGGGCAATAGCCTTGGGAACTTCACAGATTATTGGGATTTGATTCGTAAATATCCAATTCTTCAAGGTGGTTGTATTTGGGATTGGGTCGATCAGGGTTTTGAAGAATTTGATGAGGATGGTGTGAAATATTGGACGTTTGGTGGAGACTATGGACCAAAAGGAACTCCCTCTGCTGGAGATTTCTGCATCAACGGATTGATTTATCCAGACAGAACTGTGAAGCCACACACAGAAGAGATGCGCAAGGTGTATCAAAATGTGTGGTTCAAAAACTTTGATTCTGCGACAGGTTCAGTAGAAATTTATAATGAGAATTTCTTTATCGACCTAAGTCAATACAATATAGAATATGAGGTGAAGTCGAACGGGCGCACCGTTAAAAAAGGAATAATTGATGTAAATGTTGCTCCACAGGAAACAAAGTCCGTTGTGGTTCCAGGCATTAGTCAATATATGAAATCGGGATTGCAAACCACTGTAAACTTTTATGTTAAGCAAAAACAGAGCACACGCTTAATTCCTGCGGGGTGGGTGGTGGCTCGTGATCAGTTTGTGGTAAACAATTTTGCTGCTATCAAGCCTATCAGTGCAAAGGCTGCAAAAGTGACAGAGACCGACAACGAAATTAAAGTGAGTGGCAGTGGCTTTAATGCTGTGTTTGATAGAGCTTCGGGGGTTATGACATCCTACAAATATAAGGGAACTGAATATATTGATGATTCATTTGGTCCACGCCCATTCTTTTGGCGTGCTCCGCTCGATAATGACTATGGCGCACGAATGCCAAAAACATTGGCTGCATGGCACAAAGCTAGTTATCAAGATTTGAAAGCAGAAAATGTTTCAATTTATCAAGGTAATGAAACTGTGATTAGCTATAGCTACACATATCCCGAAGCGGAAGCCGTGTGGAGTGTGAAATACACAATCTACAATGATGGCAAAATAAAGGTGGACAATCATTTTGATGCCACCAAAAGCAAGTTGCCATTGGTATTCCGTGTTGGAATGCGCATGCAAATGCCTTCACAGTTTGTAAATGCCGAGTATTATGGTCGTGGTCCGTGGGACAACTATATTGACCGTAAAACCTCCACATTTATCGACAGATATAAATCGCCAATTAAAGATATGGTTGAGAAATATGTGTTTGCACAAGAAAATGCTCATCATATTGATGCCAGCTGGCTAGCCGTTACCACCAAATCGGGCAAGGGCTTATTGATTGCATCGGATGACACTTTCGAATTCAATGTATCAAACTACTTGCTTGAAACTATTAGTAATGGTGACGATTGGCACAATGATGCAGCAGTGGGCACGGCTCCCGAAAAGAAACATCGAAATGCCTACCAGCCCTCAGATAAGGTGGATCTGTTTATAGACTACAAAATGCAAGGAGTGGGTGGCAATAATAGTTGGGGACATTGGCCCGAGCCACAATATAGAATTGTTCCGAAAGACACCAATGTGGAGTATAGCTTTATGATTATTCCAATTTCAAGAACAAGTGATATTGATAAGCAGTTCAAGTAATTGTTTAACATAAATATTAGAAATAAAACTGGG
>CAYFSV010000175.1:0-3175 GCA_964345815.1 uncultured Proteiniphilum sp.
GTTGCAGCCTTTTTAGTTGAAGAGAGCAACTACACCTATATGAGAGCTTCATATATCGAGAAACCCACATTTTCATTTCAGGAGTTGTTCTTCACAATGATGATTAATTTTATAAGAGGAATATCTACTTCTAAAGGGATAGAGATAATCGATAATTTTTTAAAGGAAAACGACAAATAATAAAACTATTATATGACAACAAAAAAACTAAGTATCGTCGCAATGACGATTTGTGCATTGTTTGCATTGCAGCCCCTCAAGGCTCAGCAAGAAACAAAGCAAATTACAAAGCTTGTTGTGGATTTAAATACTGCAATTGACATTGCACTCAACGAAAATCCATCAATCAAGGTAGCCGATATGGAGATTACTAAAAAGCAATACTCCAAAAAGAGTGCCTATGGTGCACTTATGCCTCAGGTAGATTTGATTGGACAATACCAACGTACCATCAAGCGTCAAACTATGTATCTTGATGGTGCATTTAATATTATGGGTGATGTTGACCCCAGTAAGTTTACTCCCGAGGAGCTTGAAATTCTTCAGGTTCTCAATAAGGCTATGACTCCCGACGAGCCAGCCGATCCAAACGAGGGTATTCAGGTGGGGCGTAACAATATGTGGTCGGGTGGCGTCAATGTTAGCTTGCCCATTGTGGTTCCATCTCTTTGGAAAAATATTCAATTAAGCAAGGTTGATTTGGAGTTTTCTATCGAGCAGGCTCGCTCTTCTAAAATAGATATGGCAAATCAGGTTAAGAAGTCTTTCTATAGCAATTTGTTGGCAAAGGAGAGCTACGATGTGTTTAAGGAGACTTATCGCACCGACTCGATCAATCTTGAGAGCATCAAGCACAAGTTCAATCAGGGTGTGGTGGCTGAGTATGATGTTATCACAGCTGAGGTTCGCCTAAAGGGTATTATTCCAAACATACTTCAAGCCCAAAATGCAATGATGATTGCCGAATTGCAACTTAAAATGCTTATGGGTATTGATGCTGATGTACCTATTGAGATAAGTGGTTCGTTGCTGGATTATGAAGAGACAATGTTTAATGCTATTGTTCCATCCGACGAAAACTTGGCGTCAAATAGTGATTTAAGACAATTTGATTTGCAAACCGATATGGCTCAAAAGGGACTTGAGATGCAGAAGCTGCAGTTGTTGCCAACGCTAACCTCCACTTTCAATTATATGTATATGAGTCAAAACAACGACTTCAAGATTAACACCTATCGTTGGGACCCATACTCTGTGGCGGGTATCACGCTAGCCATTCCAATTTTCAATGGTGGTCAGCGACATAATAGCATCAAACAATCCGAGATTCAACTTTTCCAAATGAAAGAGCAGCGCAAAGATATCGAGCGTGGGCTAAAACTATCTGTTAAAAACAATATCGAGATGATGAATAAAAGCATCGAGCAGGTGGTGGCTACTGAGTCGTCTGTGGAGCAGGCTAAAAAAGGCTACGAAATAACACAAAAAAGATATGAAACTGGAATGGGAACAATAGTTGACGTAAATGCAGCTGCTTTGGCTGTTACTAGCGCCGAACTGCAATATCGTAATGCAATATATGATTATCTAGCAGCTAAAGCTGATTTAGAGAAAACACTAGGCTACGATATCGATACACAGAACAATTAATTGAGAATTAGAATATAACATTAGAAATATCATATTTAATAATGAGAACAAATAAACTATTAAAAATTATGCCTCTGGCACTTTTAGTTTTTGCTTCATCATGTGGAAGCAAATCTGATGAGGCTAATAAAAGCAGCCAATCTGAAGTTAGAAAGGTGCGCGTCGAAGAGGTGAAGATGGAATCTGTTGACCAATTGTCAACTTTCACTGCCACCATCGAAGCTAATACTGTTAATAATATTGCTCCTGCAATGGGCGGTCGTATCCGCACTATCAATGTGGATGTTGGCTCTAATGTCGCCAAAGGTCAAACATTGGTTACTATGGATGCCACAAATTATTCTCAGCAAGAGATACAACTAGCCAATCTTAAGCAAGACTATGAGCGTTTCAAAGAGTTGTTTGAAGTGGGTGGTGTGTCCAAGCAACAACTTGATCAGATGAAAGTGCAACTAGATGTAGCACAAACTGCGCTAAACAATCTTGGCGAAAACACCAAACTTGTTAGCCCTATAAGTGGTATTGTAACTGCTCGAAATTTTGATGCTGGTGATATGGCTGCTGGTGCACCAATTCTCACTATCGAAAATATTAATCCTGTGAAAGTGGTTATTAATGTTTCCGAAACATACTATAGTACGATATTTAAAGGGATGACAGTTGAAGTGAAGGCAGATGCTTTGCCAGGCGAAACATTTGAAGGAAAGGTGTCGTTGATACATCCAACAATCAATCCCATGTCTCACACTTTCCCAATTGAAATTGAGGTTAGAAACAACGATTTGCGTCTGCGCCCTGGTATGTTCTCGCGTGTGTCAATTAATTTTGGAACCCACGATCGTCCTCTAATCTCAGACAAGGCTGTTCGTAAACAAACAGGCTCAAACGACAGATTTGTGTTTGTGGAAAGAGATGGCAAGGCATACTATACATTGGTGGAATTGGGAACAAGAATTAATAATAAATATGAGATTATTTCGGGTCTCAACACTGGCGATAGAGTAATTGTTGAGGGCAGCTCAAACCTAATCGATGGAAACGAAGTGGAAGTTGTTCAATAATAAGCACTAAATTAAAATTAAAAGAAGACAAATATGAAGTTATATAATAATGCGGTAAAGAATCCAGTTGGTACCTCTCTAATTTTTATTGGAGTAGTGCTTATCGGATTGATGTTTTACCGTCAACTACCTATCGACCTCTATCCAGATATCGACCTAAGCATGATATCTGTGATGACGGCTTATCCAGGAGCGGGAGCCGATGACGTTGAGGCAAACGTAACACGTCCTCTTGAGGATGTTCTAAACTCCACAGAGGGCATCAAGCACATCACATCTCGTTCTCGTGATGGTATGTCGCTGATAATGCTACAGTTTGAGTTTGGGTCTGATATGACGGAGATAATGAATGATGTCCGAGACAAGGTGGACATGATTTCAGGATTTCTCCCCGATGGCACCGAAGACCCAATGTTGCTAAAGTTTAGCTCAGACATGATTCCCGTGATGGTGCTTTCGGCAAC
>CAYFSV010000176.1:0-3139 GCA_964345815.1 uncultured Proteiniphilum sp.
TTATACTTTCGATAGTTGCTTGCATGGTGTCATCCGAGCGGACTTGAAAGGGATGATTGGGAAAAGGGTGAAGATCGACAACTGATACTATGCAGATGGGGAAATTATAACTGGGCGTAAAATCATTATTGTTAGTTTTTGACATGCATTTACCTCATTAATGGTATGTTATACTTATTGTGATATCAAGACATTAGCTACAAGGAGATGCGCCATTGTGACTTTTATCAAGAAGATTAGGTTAGTTAATTATAAGCGATTTCAGAACTACACCATAGAACCTAATGAACGAGTTAATATTCTTGTCGGCGACAATGAGGTTGGGAAGAGTAGTGTCCTTGATGCGATTGATCTTGTCGCGAGCGGCAATAATCGCCGTGTTGAATCCATAGGCATTGATAAGTTATTGAACATTGAAGCTGTGCGCACTTTTAATTCTGGAGTGAGGAATTTTGAGAACCTTCCCGTTCTCAGAATTGAACTTTATCTTGAGTTGAGCCAGCCTAACCATTTGATGAATGGAAAGAATAATACCGATGACGTCAAGTGTGATGGTATTAGGCTTGTTTGTGAACCTAATCCTGATTATAGAACAGAAATAGTGGACATATTGAGTGCGCATACTGATTATTTCCCCTTTGATTATTACTCGGTACGTTTCTCTACTTTCGCCGACGAAGGCTATACGGGATATAAGAAAAAGCTTCGAACAGTACTAATTGATAGCGCAAACATGAATTCAGAATACGCAACGAATGATTTTATTCGACGAATGTATATGCAATACACCGAAGTAGATATAAAGGAACGAGCGCAACACAAAAACCAATATCGTCAGATGCGAACTGAATTCCGTAACAATAACCTTCAAACGCTAAATGCTCGTGTTCCAGTTGACAAAAACTACGCTTTCGGATTAAAAGGTGGCAGCTCAATGGGTTTTGAAAACGATCTTATGATTTATGAAAATGAGATTGGGATCGATAGTAAAGGTACTGGTAGGCAGACTTTCATCAAGACAAATTTCGCTTTAGAACGTTCTGGCGAAAATATTGATGTGATTTTGATTGAAGAACCGGAAAACCACTTAAGTCCTGTCAATCTTAGGAAGCTCGTTCAACGTGTGTCTGAAACACGAACTGGCCAGCTGTTTATTACAACCCATAACAGCTTAATTAGTACTCGTCTGGAATTGCGTAATCTTTTGATTATGCATTTTTACGGCGAAGATAAACCAATTATGCTCGTTGATCTTCACGAAGATACCGCAACGTATTTTATGAAAGCTCCACCAGCGAGCATCGTAGAATTTGCACTGGCAAAGAAAGTGTTACTCGTTGAGGGACCATCTGAGTTTATGCTTTTAGAACGGTTTTATTCAAGCGTTGTGGGCCATACCCCTGAGATGGATGATGTTCATGTTATTGATGTTCGAGGATTAAGCTTTCTGCGTTATCTCGAGATCGCAAAACTAACTGGAGGAAAAGTAGCTGTCATTACCGATAATGATGGGGACGCTCAAAAGCACTGCGTTGATAAGTATTCTGCCTATTCTGGTGATGACAATATTGAAGTGTTTTATGAGCCAGATACTGCGAAAAGAACCTTTGAAACAGTCCTTTATACCGATAATGGCACGCTTTGCGATACTCTTTTCGGAACCGGTGCGCAGGAGTACATGCTCAATAATAAAACGGAAGCTGCGTTCAAGCTTCTATCGCAAGAACAACTTATTACCACACCTGACTATATCAAGAGAGCTATAAAATGGATAAGAGAGTAATCTTTGCCGTTGCAGGCTCTGGAAAAACCACTTATATTGTCAACTCTCTATCTTCCGATAAGAGGTCTTTAATCGTCACCTATACAAGAAGCAATTTTAATAATCTTGCAGCAAAAATTGCAGATAAATTCGATGGAAAATGGCCAGAGAACGTCACATTGATGTCGTATTTCCAGTTTCTCTATCGTTTCTGTTACAAACCATTCTTATCTGACAAGGTTAGGGCGCATGGTATTATCTACGAACAAAACCCAAATCGATTCGCAAGACAGACAGAACATGCATTCTATTTATCTCCTGGGAGATACTTCTATAGCAATCGATTATCTTTATATTTGGAAAAAAAGAATGTTTTGCCTGAAATAAGGCAAAGAATCGTTGATTATTTTGATGAGTTTATCATTGACGAGGTACAAGATATTGCTGGACGAGATTTCACTTTTTTAGAACAACTGATGGACACTAACGTAAACATGCTATTTGTTGGTGATTTTTACCAACATACATATGATACGAGTAGGGACGGGAATACGAATCAGGGCCTATTTGACAATAAGGAAGCCTATGAAGCACGCTTTGCAAACAAAGGTGTAATTCCAGATTCCACTACGCTTGTTAAAAGTAGACGCTGTCGAAAAAGTATTTGTGAATTTGTTACCTTGAACCTTGGTATTGATATTTTTCCTTATGATGAGACAGAGGAATGTTCAATACATTTTGTTTCTGAACAAGCTAAGAAAGCCGCGATAATCAATAATTCCAATATTATTAAGTTACATTTTAAGGAAAGTTATAAATTTGGCCAAGGACGCAAAAACTGGGGCGATACAAAAGGGGAAGACTGCTACGAGGATGTTTGTGTGATGCTTAATAAAAACACAGCAAAGCTCCATAAACAAGGTAAACTATGTGAGTTGGCACCATCAACAAGAAACAAATTATATGTTGCAATTACAAGAGCTCATGGTTGTGTGTATCTAATATACGTATAGAATGTAAAGACATGTCAAGGTGGCATATTTCACCCGATTTCTTCTTTTACACTTGCAGAGTAAACCACGATTTAAAAGAGCCAAATCAATGAGGATTCAGCTCTTCTTATTGGGTGTTTTGTTAAGACGAGTGTCGTGCCATTCCCTTGAGATAGATTGTTTCGTTCTTCGGGGATTGGTTTTTTGATATCATGTCCTGCTAAGAATTTGCTAAGAGGACGATTTGAAACAGGGTAGAATTAGGTAATACCAGGCAACATCGCTTAGCAAACAAATCGCAGTTTTCCCTTGTACTGTATGGATTTCTGAGCATCACACAACACTGTGGGTAATGCAGCAAAAACGCCATGTTTGTGCTCCTAAG
>CAYFSV010000177.1:0-3135 GCA_964345815.1 uncultured Proteiniphilum sp.
CATCTTGAAAATATGTATCTTTGTGCTAAAGGTTCCAAAAGATGTAATGGCATGACAAAATTTAATGAGGATTCGAGAGTTAAGATACCTGCAATACTTCATCTACACAGGTTAGGGTATGAATATCTACCGCTTCGCAATGCAAAGTGGGACAACCATACAAACATCTTTCCCGATGTTTTTAAAAAATCAATTCAGAGGATTAATCCTGGTATTGATGAGGAGGAAGCAGAGAGATTGCTTGTTGAAACATCACTCCTGCTCGAAAATGAAGATTTGGGTAAAGCATTCTTCGAAAAGCTAACAAATGAATCAGGAACAAAGCTAATCAACTTCGACGACTTTGATAGCAACTCATTTCATGTAGTAACCGAATTGCCGTGCAAAAGCGATGATGAAGAGTTTCGCCCTGATATAACAATATTAGTCAATGGTATGCCATTGGTGTTTATCGAAGTGAAAAAGCCACACAACAGAGATGGCATTATTGCTGAGCGAGATAGAATAAACAAAAGGTTTCAAAACAAAAAATTTAGACGCTTTGTAAATATCACCCAGTTTATGATATTCTCAAACAATATGGAATATGATGATGACGATATAGAGCCATTGCAAGGAGCGTTTTATGCATCACCTTCGTATCACAAACCAATATTCAACTATTTCAGAGAGGAAGAGAACTTTGATTTACAGAAAATATTATTACCCGAGAATGACAAACTAGAGGATATAGTTCTTAGAGATAACAATTTGGTGGTAATAAAAAACTCACCCGAGTTTTTGACAAACAAGTCTGCTGATAGTCCCACAAACAGAATACTGACATCGCTATTGCATAGAGATAGGCTGTCATTTTTGCTTAAATATGCATTGACCTATGTGCAACAAACGAGTGGCTATCAGAAGCACATAATGCGTTATCCACAGATATTTGCAACCAAGGCTATCGAGCAGCGACTTGATGAAGGCATACGCAAAGGCATTATATGGCACACGCAAGGAAGTGGTAAAACTGCACTTGCATATTACAATGTGCGATATCTGACCGATTATTTTCAGAAAAAAAGAGTAGTTCCAAAGTTCTATTTTATTGTAGATAGACTCGATTTGCTTACACAAGCACAAAGAGAGTTTAACGCTCGTGGACTTATTGTTCACATTGTTGAGTCGAAAGAGGATTTTGTGAAATCTATACGCCAAACCACAGCGCTACACAACAATTCGGGCAAACCAGAGATAACGGTAGTAAACATTCAAAAGTTTAGCGAGGACTCTCTCGTCGGCACAACCAAAGATTATGATATAAACATACAGCGAATTTATTTTCTCGACGAAGTGCACCGAAGCTATAACCCAAGAGGTAGTTTTTTGGCAAACCTAACACAATCAGACAAAAACGCTATAAAGATTGGATTGACAGGCACGCCACTGATTTCGTCAGACTATTATTCTAAAGATCTCTTTGGCGATTACATTCACAAATACTACTACAATGCATCCATAGCCGATGGTTACACTTTGCGACTAATACGTGAGGAAATTGAAAGCAACTATAAGTTGAAAATGCAAGAGGCATTAGAACGTGTGGAAGTGCTAAAGGGTGACTTTGCAAAAAAAGATGCATTTTCTCACCGCAGATTTGCCGAGCCAATGCTCGATTATATAATAAAGGATTTTAAAAACACCCGTCTAATGCTTGATGACGACACCATAGGTGGCATGATAATATGCGACAGTTCGGAGCAAGCTAAGATGATGTTTGAGATATTCAATGACAAGTACAATCCCAACAATATAGACTCTAATTCATATAGAGAAAAAGGGGTGGCACAAGTGGCAGAAACATATTCAGCAAAACGAACACAAAGTTTTGCGCCCGAATCTGCAGCCATCATATTGCATGATGTGGGGTCGCCACAAGAGCGCAAAGATTGGGTAGCAAACTTTAAAGATGGAAAAATAGACTTACTTTTTGTTTACAATATGCTTTTAACTGGTTTTGATGCGCCACGACTTAAGAAGCTATATCTTGGTCGCATAGTAAGAAAGCACAATCTGCTGCAAGCATTAACGAGAGTGAATCGCCGCTACAAAGATTTTAAGTATGGCTATGTGGTTGACTTTGCAGATATCAGAGCCGAATTTGATGCTACCAATAGAGCCTACTTTGATGAATTGCAAAGCGAGCTTGGCGATGATTTGCAACACTATGCCGACATATTTAAATCTACCGAAGAGGTAGATCAAGATATTAAAAAGATTGAAGAGACCCTATTTCAATTTGACACTAAAAATGCGGAGGTGTTTTCGCAACAAATAGGTAAAATAAAAGATAGAGAAACTATACTTGAGATTAAGAAAGCACTGACCGAAGCAAAATCTATCTACAATCTTGCACGCCTGCTTGGACATTATGAGTTGCTAGATAGATTGGATTTTAAGAAATTAGCAAGACTGCTTATTGAAACCGAAAACCATTTGTCGCTACTAAACACGCAAGAGAGCCTAAAGAACAAATCAGACAATACCAACTTGCTCAATCTTGCACTTGAAGATATAATTTTTCATTTCACCAAAGTGAAAGAAGAGGAATTAGTGTTGGCTGACAATCTAAAAGACTCGTTGCGGAAAGCAAGAGAGGGATTGGCTAACAACTTCGACAAAAAAGACCCAGAGTTTATTACACTATATGATGAGTTGAAACGATTGTTTGATAAGAAAAACATGGGCGACATCACCCAAGAGGAGATGGTGACAAATATAGGGGCGCTAAAAGAGATTTATGCAAAGATACAGGAACTAAACAATGCCAACAACCGGCTGAGAGAGGTGTATGATGGTGATGCAAAATACACACGTATCCATAAACGAATAATGGAGAGAGGCGGCATCACCCAAATGGAGAGCGTGTTGCATGGGGCGCTGATGAATGTGAAAAATAGTGCCGATTTGCAAGTGCTTCAAAATAGCCGACTCATTGACAATGAAAGCTACTTTAAGCGTGAGATGATGAAACTGGTGATAAACGAATTTAGAAATAATAATAATATAAAGCTTAACTCCGAAGTATCCACATTTATCAACACATTGGTGGTGAATGAGTATATGAATGAGTTTCGCGGACATGCGATGTAA
>CAYFSV010000178.1:0-3134 GCA_964345815.1 uncultured Proteiniphilum sp.
ACTGTATGCTTTTAGCAGTAAGTTTTTTTACTATGAAAATGAGTGCTCAGGAAACTTTTCCTGACGGGTCTCCCATTACGAAATGGTTTTATGAGACAGAGACAGTGAATGTTAATAAACTGGGAAAGAAGTATAAACTGACCGACCATGGTGTTGTCAATGACAGTACAATTTTGCAAACTGAGGAAATTCAGGCTGTGATTGACAAGGCTGCCGCTGCAGGTGGCGGAGTGATTATCGTTCCCAAGGGAGTATTCCTGAGTGGTTCTATATTTTTTAAGCCCAATACTCACCTTCATCTGGAAGAGGGAGCTAAAATAAAAGGCAGTGATGACATCAGTGATTTTCCTGTGGTGACAACACGAATAGAGGGACAGACAGTGAAGTATTTCCCTGCTTTAGTCAATGCTGACAAGGTTGACGGATTTACGTTGTCGGGCAAAGGGACACTGGACGGTAACGGAGAACGTTATTGGAAGGCTTTTTGGCTTCGTCGTGAATGGAATCCTAAATGCACAAATATGGACGAAATGCGCCCGAGGGTTCTTTATGTCTCTAATAGTAATGACGTTCAGATATCAGGTGTAAACCTGATTAATTCTCCGTTTTGGACATCTCATTATTACAAGTGTGACAATCTGAAAATACTTGGTGTTACCTTTACAGCACCCAAAGAGCCGGTGAGAGCACCAAGCAGTGATGCTATAGATATAGATGTTTGTACAAATGTGTTAATTAAGGATTGCTATGTGTCTGTCAACGATGACGGAATTGCTCTTAAGGGTGGCAAGGGACCTTTTGCTGACAAAGATGAAGATAACGGAGCCAATAAGAATGTAATAATCGAAGATTGTACTTTTGGTTTTTGCCACAGTGTGCTCACATGCGGAAGCGAATCTATTCATAACCGGAATATTATATTGCGTCGCAGTACTGCTGAAGATGCTACGCGATTGCTGCATTTGAAGATGCGTGGTGATACTCCACAGAACTATGAGCATATATTGCTTGAGGATCTGACAGGAAGTGTTGACTACTTTTTGTTTGTTCGTCCCTGGACTCAGTTTTTTGATTTGAAAGGATTGGAAACTCCTCCTCACTCATATTCTCATAATATAACATTCAGAAACATTGACATGTCGTGCAAGACATTTTTCAGTGTTGTTAATTCAGACCAATATACTTTGTCGGACTTTACTTTTGATAACCTTAAAATTAAAGCTGACGACCCGGAGGTTAAAGGAAACCATATAAAGAATTTTAGTTTGAAAGATGTGGTTGTTAACGGTAAGGTAGTAGAAGCAGTTACACCTGAACTTAAGAACGACATTGTTTCTCGCCCTGACCGAATATTGTCGGGAAGCACCCGGAAGGGCTCAAATCCCGTTTTGTTTCTTATTGGTGACTCAACCATGAAGAATGGCAAAGGCAAAGGAGATAACGGACAATGGGGATGGGGAAGCTTCTTTGAACAGTTTTTTGACACTACCCGTATAACTGTTGAAAATCATGCACTGGGCGGAAGAAGTAGTCGTACTTTCATAACTGAGGGATTGTGGGGCAATGTGTTACCGGGTATTAAAGAGGGCGACTATCTTATTATCCAGTTTGGACATAACGACGGCGGACCATTTGATACAGGTCGCGCAAGAGCATCAATCAAAGGTATTGGTGATGAATCTAAAGTCTTCATTATGGAGAAAACCGGAGATCCTGAAGAAGTTTTTACCTTTGGACACTATATAAGACGTTATATACGTGAGGCTAAAGCAAAGGGTGCAATTCCCATTGTACTATCTCATACTCCAGGCAACACATGGGAAGATGGAAAAATGGTAAGAAACAATGAGACTTACGGAAAATGGTCGAAAGAAATTGCAGAGCAGGAAAATGTTTTGTTTATAGACATGAATGATTTGTCAGCATCGAAGTGCGAATCTATTGGACAGGAGAAAACCAATGAATTATTTAAAGACAGGGTGCATAGCAGCTTTGAAGGTGCAATGTTAAACTGTGAGGTTTTAATTGAGGGGATGAAAGATATAAAGGATTTCCCTTTGAATGATTTTATTAAATAACACTTTTAAAAGATATACCTTATGACACGAAGTGCATTTAAAATGTTCTTGAAGCCGGGATGTGAGGCTGAATATGAGAAGAGACACAGCGAGATATGGCCCGAGTTGAGCAAATTGCTTAAAGAGTCGGGAGTGTATGACTATTCAATATTTTGGGATAAGGATACAAATATTTTATTTGCTGTGCAGAAAACAAAAGGAGACGGAAACTCACAAGATTTGGGAGGCAACCCTATAGTGCAGAAGTGGTGGGACTATATGGCTGATATTATGGAAACAAACCCGGACAATTCTCCGGTATCGATTCCTTTGTCGGAACTGTTTTATATGGACTAGATAATTGAAAATGAAAAAAATATTTTTATCATTAGCGCTTGTCAGTTGCTTCATGCAGTTATCCTTAGCTCAAAAGTATAGTTTTAGATTTGATGGTAAGGTTAAGGGTAAATCTATAAATGTTTCTGAAAAAGATATTTATGGAGCGAATGACTCTTCTTACGGCTATGACTTCAACATGATTTCAGGAGGTGATAATCCTTATTTTTTCTCGGTTGATGTGCCTGAAGGTAATTACAGAGTAACCTTGACTTTAGGGAACAAATATGCAGAGACTAACACGACCATTAAAGCAGAGTCGCGAAGGTTGATGCTGGAAAATGTGAATACCCCGAAGGGTAAACTTGTGAAGCGATCATTTGTTGTGAATGTCAGGAACAAGATGATTGGCGACAATGACTCTGTAAGGATAAAGCCGCGTGAAGTTGGCAAACTAAATTGGGACAATAAGCTTACTTTGGAAATAAACGGCAGTAAACCGGGATTGGTTGCCATGACAATAGAAAGGGTTGACGTTCCTACCATATTCCTTGCAGGTAACTCAACGGTTGTTGATCAGGATAGTGAACCCTGGTGTGGATGGGGACAAATACTTCCCCGTTTTATGAATTCAAAGATTGCTGTTGCCAATTATGCCGAATCGGGTGAAGCTGCAAATTCATTTGTCTCAGCAAAGCGTTTCGCAAAGATACTTACCAAAATGAAGAAGGGCGATTATAT
>CAYFSV010000179.1:0-3100 GCA_964345815.1 uncultured Proteiniphilum sp.
TCACCTCACGTATGTTGGTAAAAACTTCGCCATGGTCGGCAACTCGCTTGCGCGACTTAACTTGTTTAGGGTTATATTCCATTTTATGATTCTTGATTTCAAGAACACATAAAAAGAAGCGTGGACTAGCTTATCCTTGCTTAAGGTTTAAAAAACCAATACAAAAGATAAGTAAGCCCACGCCATCGGCGAGAGCGTTAACTACTTATTCTTTGTTGTTGCTGTTTTATTTGTGGAAATTTAAGAGCACAAGAATAAAAGCTAATCGCTTCCTTTAATATGTCTTTGTAATTAGGCGTACAACCGCCATAATGTATCTTTATAGATCTATTTCAATATTTTCAAATAATGTAGATAATTCTTTTACTGACCTAAGATCATCTGTATCTGGTTTAGGTATATAAAGTACTTGCCAATATTGATAACTATATAAACTCATTCCTATAATTTTAGTTGTTGTCTCAGCAGTATTACTATTAATAAACATAGCCAAACCATCTTTTACCGATATAGGCATATAATACTCCAATAGATGATCTGCTAATTTAGAAGAAAACGTAGATTTTACCATCAGTCCATAAGAGCTCAACTTATTATTTTCATCAAAAAGTAAAGCCAGCCCTGGTGCAGCTACAGAATAATCGATATAACCCAGAGAGGTTTCAGTTTCCGTCTTTGGTTCTCCTAATAAAGCTTTAATATCTTCCTTAGTAGATCCAAAGTCAAAGTCTGGTTCTGGATATAAGTTATGTTTGGGCACAACAGTTAATTTAAACTTCTTACTGTCTTCATTATTAGAAACAATAATTTCTGTTTCACCAACTCGTCCAGCAGTTACAAGTCCACTCTCAGACACTTCTCCATGAAATCTATTCTCAATTGCATAAGTCAACTCTGAATCTGAATTTGCTCGAATTTGATAGGTTTCTTCATAATACAACTCTTTAGAGTCCTCGCTAAGAGTCACTAAATCCAGTTTCTCACTTTTAGAACAGCCAAGGAATACAAGTGTTATCACGGCAGTAATTAACAAAATCTTTTTTTTCATTTTTTCTACTTTTTATTTAATAATTCATCTTAATAATCAAGATTAAAAAAAGCGTGGGTACTTACTTATCCGCGCTCTAAGGTTTTCCACAACCTTCAACAACAATATAAGTAAGCCCACGCCATAGGCGAGAGCATTCACTACTTATTCTTTGTTGTTGCTGTTTTATTTGTGGAAATTTAAGAGCACAAGAATAAAAGCTAATTGCTTTTTTTATATGTCTTTGTAATTAGGCGTACAACCGCCATAATTGTTATTTGTCTATATTTTCTTTACCTTTAATATTTTGTTATTAAAATTCTAATTTATCAGAGCGGGACTAACATCCATTGCTCTTATTACAAAGGTACATTTTTTTGTAATAAGCAGGTTAAAAAAAGAGAGAAAAGTTTTGGAGAAGGATTAAATCAAATAGCTCCAAAATTATCAACCAATAGCCTAAACTATTGGTTAAACAACGCAACATAATCTTTAAACGCATACAGCCTATCCCTGCTGCTACCCGTAATCTCTTCAAGAATGCCCAGATTCTCCAAGTCTGTTATCAGCTTGTATGACGATACATTGGATTTTCCGATGATACCACTAACTTTAGCAACATCTATAACAGGGTTCTTAAACATTTCATCAAGCACAAGACGTGCATCAGAAGTCCTGCCCGCCAAAGGTTTCAAAAGTTCATCCAATGAGCGTTGAATTTGAAGAATACCATCAAATGTTTCCGTTCCTTTCTTTGCTGTCTCTATCACGCCCGTAAGGAAGAATTTGAACCACTGGTTTATATCATTATGAGTTCTGGCACGTGTCAAGTTGTCATAATAAAGTGATTTGTGCTTCTCAAAAAAATCTGACAGATACAAAACAGGGCGTTTAAGTATCCCTTGTGCCACCAAATACAAAGTAATCATCAATCTTCCTACCCTGCCGTTTCCATCAAGAAAGGGATGAATTGTTTCAAACTGATAATGAATAAGAGCAGCTTTGAGCAGAATAGGCAAAGGGTTTGAAATATCATTTGCAAATTTCTCAAGATCAGACATCAGCTCGTCAACATGCTGAGCAGGAGGCGGAATAAAAACAGCATCATTGAGCGTTGCTCCTCCTATCCAGTTCTGGCTCTTTCTATATTCACCCGGCAACTTATGCTCGCCTCTAACGCCTGACAACAATACCTGATGAGCTTGCTTAATCAAACGTCCTGAGAACGGAAGTTCATGCAATTGTATAACAGCATTGTTCATTGCGTTAATGTAGTTTTGCACCTCTTCCCAGTCATCTCTCTTTTCGTCGATTACAGACTCCTTATTAATAAAGGCATCTTCAACATTTGTTCTGGTTCCCTCAATTCGGGAAGACTGAGTTGCTTCTTTGGCAATATGCATTGAAATATACAAATCTATATTCACATACTCAGAATACATATCCAGTCTGCCTAAATATCTATCTGCCTGACTCAACAGATTGATAACTTGCATATCATTTATTTCCCAATCATGATTAATCTTGTTTGGAATAAATGATTTGTGGTATCCCTGATTTACTAATATGCCTGACTCAAATTGTTTGTTCATATTTCTCCTCATATTATATTATATGCAAAGATAACATAAAACTTAAATAGCCAAGTTCTTATTTAAGAAAAAGCACCAAAAACTTAAATAGTGCGATTACTATTTAAGAAAACACCCCTAAAACTTAAATAGCAGAGATACTATTTAAGGAAAAGCACACAAAAATTAAATAGCGGAGTTCCCATTATTTTTCGTACTTTTGCAGCCATGGATAAAAGAATATTCCGCCTTGCGGTCCCAAATATTATCACCAACATCACCGTCCCACTGCTGGGAATGATTGATATTGCAATTGCAGGCCGTTTGGGCTCGGCTGTATATATAGGTGCCATTGCACTTGGTGCCAACATCTTCAACATGATATACTGGAACTTCGGTTTCCTGCGCATGAGCACCAGCGGATTTGCTTCGCAAGCCTACGGCGCACGCGACTTTACCGAAGCGATGAACGTACTTATCCGCTCTCTACTGGTGGGACTGG
>CAYFSV010000180.1:0-3086 GCA_964345815.1 uncultured Proteiniphilum sp.
TGTGTAATAAATTGGATTATTACCGCAACATGTAATAATTTACAGCAAATCAATCTTAATTCTTTTGTAATATAATTGTAATGTATGAGAGGTACTTTTGCAAGAAGCAACATCTAATGTAATTAAATTAATGAAACGAACTATATCTTTTTTACTTAGTCTTCTCATATTTTCTTTTGCGTATGCACAAACAACGCCTACGCAAAAGCTAAACCTTTCTGGATATATTCAAACCCAATATCAATGGGGGGAAGGAGATGCAACCCTAAATGTTGGGGCAGGCAATGACTCTTATCGCAACTCATTCAATCGTATAGGAATTCGTCGTGGAAGGCTCAAAGTAGCTTATGATGAAGGAATAGCAACTGGAGTGTTTCAAGTTGATATAACGGAAAAGGGAATAGGAGTCAAAGATGCATATATAAGTATCAGTAGCCCTTGGATACCTAGTAATGCACTTCGTGCTGGGGTCTTTAACCGCCCATTTGGCTATGAAATTAGTAACTCATCTTCACGACGTGAATCTCCAGAACGTTCAAAAGTGTTTCAAACCCTATTCCCTGATGAGCGAGATATGGGTGCAATGATTACACTACAGCCACACAGTGATTCTTTTTTTCACTTCTTGAAACTTAAGGCGGGTCTGTTTGCTGGAAATGGTATCAGTCAAGAAACTGATAGCCGAAAGGATTTTATCGGACAGATAATTGCCAATACAGTCATAGCAAACAGTATTCGATTTGACTTAGGATTTTCTTATTATAATGGAGGAGTATATCAAGGAACAGAAAATGTTTATACCATGTCGGGCAAGCAATTTATGCTCTCTCAAGACGAGTTAAACATAGGACAGTATGCCAAAAGAGAATATTTTGGAATTGATATTCAAGTTAGTAAACCAACACTATTTGGGATTACAAAGCTAAACTCAGAAGTTCTTTTCGGCACACAACCAGGAAGTCAATTGAATAGTAGGAGTCCTAACTCGTCCACTCTCTCAAAACATGATACCTATATTCGAAACTTTATCGGGGGATACCTAATGTTTGTGCAACATATTTCCACGTCACCTTTAGCGATAGTTGCAAAATATGACTGGTATGATCCTAACACAAAACTTTCGGGAAATGAGATTGGATTGCATAATTCCCATCAAGGGGATATCAAATATAACACCCTGGGCATGGGATTACTTTGGGTGATAAATGATAATATCCGAATGCAAGCCTATTATGATTGGGTTCGTAATGAAAAATCAGAGCACATAAATAACTATACATATAATGTCAAAGATGACCACTTTACTGTAAGGTTACAGTATAAGTTCTAATATTAACCATATCGTAACAAATCCTCAAACAAGATGTAACAAATGCATCTTACTTTTGTGGTGACAAAAGAATAATAAAGGATAAATAAAAAATTAATAGAAATGAAAAAAACGATTGTGTTAGTATTAATGACATTTGTGTGTGTGATACAAATAAATGCACAAAGAATAAAAGGATCTGATACTGTATTACCATTGTCTCAAATAATTGCGGAAAACTATATGAAAGCAAAGCCATCCTCTAATGTAACTGTGACAGGTGGAGGAAGTGGGGTAGGTATATCATCTTTGTTAGCAGGTACAACAGAAATTGCTCAAGCATCAAGGAGAATAAAGTTTTCTGAAAGACATAAATTACAAGATAAAGGGAAAAATATCAAAGAGGTTATTGTTGCCTATGATGCCTTGGCAATAGTTGTACATCCTGATAATGAGGTAAGCAAGCTATCCAGAGAACAATTAGAAGCAATATTTACAGGCAAAATATCTAACTGGAAAGAGGTTGGTGGGGCTGATATGAAGATAGTAGCATATTCTCGTGAGACATCTTCAGGAACCTATGAATTCTTCAAAGAAAGTGTACTTAAAAATAAAAACTATATGAATGGTGTTTTAAGTATGCCGGCAACTGGTGCTATAATTCAATCAATTAGTCAAACTAAGGGGGCTATTGGCTATGTCGGATTAGCGTATGTTAACAAAGAAGTAAAAGCGATAAATGTATCTTATGATGGTGGAAAAGTATTCATAGGTCCATCTGCTGCTAATGCAAAAAGTAATACATATCCTATTGTTCGTCCATTGTATTATTATTATGATAATAATTCAGAGAGAATAGTAAAGCCATTTATAGATTATATTCTTTCACCTGAGGGACAAAAAATAGTGATGGAGGTAGGGTTTATTAGTGTGAAGTAGTTTTAGCAATTATTTTATTCTGAAATTATGAACAGACTAAAAAAAGTTTTTGAACGAATAGCACAAAGTATATTAGCACTTAGCGGTGCAACAACATCTATAGTTGTTTTGCTGATTGTAGTATTTCTATTCAAAGAAGGATTTGGATTGTTTAGCTCCTCTTCAATAGAAGATGGATATAAGATTTATGTAAACTCTAACAATAATGTAGAAAATCTGAGTGTTTTTGATATTAAGCAAATCTTTGATTCAGAAATAACCAATTGGAGTAGTCTAGGTGGTGTTGATGAAGAGATAATGATATTTAGATTTGATGATATTTTTGATCTTTATTCGGAAGATGCTTTTGGACCAGAGTATGAATTATTGTCAGAAAAGCTTGGTGAGGTTATAAAAAACAACTCTAATATTATTGCATATTTGCCTGTAAAATATGCACCTGTTGATATGATAGGAGTGAGAGCTTTACCTAATGAAAATATTAGTTTACAAGATTTCTTTGGTGGTGATATATGGATGCCTACTGCTACCCCGTCCCCTTTATTTGGTGTATTACCTCTTATATTAGGAACACTTCTTGTTAGCTTTGTTGCAATATTAATAGCTCTTCCTTTAGGATTGGGTGTTGCAGTTTATCTGTCAGAATTGGCAAGTGAACGAATACGAAAGTTTATGAAGCCTACTATTGAACTATTGGCAGGAATTCCTTCTGTCGTATATGGTTTTTTTGGATTAGTAGTATTGGTCCCTATAGTGCAAAAAATGTTTAATATACCCGTGGGTGAAACTGCAATAACAGGTAGCATTATTCTTGCTATTATGGCTTTGCCAACTATTA
>CAYFSV010000181.1:0-3080 GCA_964345815.1 uncultured Proteiniphilum sp.
CCAGCTCATAAAATTATAATTTAAGAATTTATTTTTTTCTGCTTATTCGAATAAGTAAATCTCTAGTTCAAACCACCACGTACTGATAATGGCAAGGTTCTAGAGCACAAAATTAGTATTTTAAAATGTCAATAAAGAATTAATTGATGAAATTTTTCTCTATTCACTCGTTTTGAATTTTCCTACATATGCAGATATTGAATTTTAGGATATATGTTAGTCATTTTTATAAGTTTAATGCACAAAGATAACAATTAATCAATAATAGATACATTTTATAAGCATTTTTATTCTCCATGTCATAATTGGGTGGTATTTTGTGCTACAAGCCCCCTATCAATAGCCATTTTCATCCCTTAAATATGAAGCAGCAGAACCCAACTACTATATTAGATTACAAAAGACAATGGGTAAGAGTAAAATGAAACATATTTGGAGCACAAATAAATGAGCATTAACATTAAATTAAATATTAATAAAGCATTGGGGTGGGTGAGATTATCACACATTTATTATGAAGTTTGTAAAAAAGGATTTAAGTTTGTCTTACTTTAAAATCATAAAAACAGGCTCAAATGAAAAAAATCATCAACATTCTACTTCTATTATCAGTAATAATTGCAATTAGCTGCAGTAGTAATCACACTGACAACTACACCATTAATATAGCAACATACAATATAAGGATGGATACCCCAAATGACAGCCTCGATCCATGGCACTTGCGCAATGAGATGATTAAAGAGTTAGTTAGATTTCACGACTTTGATGTTTTTGGTACTCAAGAAGGATTCAAGCACCAGTTAGACGATCTTCTCGACATGGAAGAGTATTCATATTTTGGTGTAGGAAGAGATGACGGCAAAGAGGCTGGAGAGCACTCAGCAATATTTTATAAGAAGAACAAGTTTACAGTGATTGATAATGGTGATTTCTGGTATTCAGAAAATCCTGACGAGCCAGGGCTAGGCTGGGATGCTACATGCTGCCATAGAATATGCTCATGGGGGCACCTTAAGGATATTGAAACTGGCAAAGAGTTCTATATATTCAACTCACATTATGACCATGAAGGAGAAGTGGCTCGTAAAAACTCATCACTACTGTTACTCAAAAAGATAAATGAGATAGCTGGCAACAAACCAATCTTCTGCACAGGCGACTTCAATGCAACACCCAATTCTGAACCAATTCAAATTATCTATGATGACGGGAAACTAAAAGACTCGTATCTATTGAGCGAACAAAAACCTTATGGAACAGAAGCAACATTCAACAACTTCAAGGTTAATCACAGCAACAGATCCAGAATAGATTATATATGGGTTTCAAATCATGTTAGGGTAAAAAAATATGGAACATTAAATGACATACAATATGGGCACTTCCCTTCCGACCACTATCCCGTGATGATTAAAGCCCAATTTTAAAATTGAACTAAAACAGAAGAAGGAGAGATTACCCAGAACCTCTCCTTCTTTCATATAAACATTATTATTAAACTAGTTTCGCCAATGCCTCTTTTACTCTCGCAATTGCACGAGTAATATTGTCATCCGATGTGGCAAACGAAAACCTTATGCAATCAGGGGCACCAAAAGCATCACCACCTACACAAGCCACATGAGCCGTTTCCAATAGATACATGGCAAGATCAGCAGCGCTCTTGATTTGTTTTCCTTCAAATGATTTTCCTAAATAATATGCAACTTGCGGAAAGATATAGAATGCACCCATAGGGTCATTAACAGTCAAGCCTGGTATCTCTCTTAGCAACTTCACAATAAGATTCTTACGCCTTTCAAAAGCAACACGCATCTCTTCCACGCACCCTTGGTCGCCAGTATAAGCCGCTTCCGCAGCCTTTTGCGATATAGATGATGCACCCGAAGTATATTGTCCTTGCAGTGAATTGCAAGCAGATGCCAACCATTGTGGAGCGGCAATCCAGCCAATTCTCCAACCAGTCATAGCATATCCCTTCGACACACCATTAACAATAATAACACGGTCACTAATCTCTTCAAACTGTGACATACTTTCATGCTTGCCAACATAGTTGATATGCTCATATATTTCATCAGCAATCACATAAACATTTGGATGCTTTGCAAGCACATCAGCAAGCTGCTTCAACTCTTCTTTTGAATACACACTTCCAGTAGGATTAGATGGAGAACATAGCACCAGTGCCTTCGTTTTCTCATTAATTGACTCTTCTAGTTGTTGTGCACTAATCTTAAAATCTTGCTCTATGCCAGCCGACACAATCACCGAAGTTCCCTCTGCCAATTTCACCATCTCGGGATAGCTCACCCAATAGGGTGCAGGAATGATAACCTCATCACCTTTGTCAATCAACGAAAGCAACACATTGCTTAACGATTGCTTAGCTCCATTTGACACTACAATTTGCGTTGGCTCGAAGTCGAGATTGTTTTCTCTCTTCAACTTACCACAGATAGCCTTTCTTAGCTCTGGAAAACCAGGCACAGGCGAATAGAAAGAATAATTATCTTCTATAGCCTTTTTGGCGGCTTCCTTTATATGTTTTGGTGTCGAAAAGTCAGGCTCTCCAACACTCATATTAATTACGTCAAAACCTTGAGCCTTTAGCTCGTTGCTTTTTTGTGCCATCGCCAAGGTCTCAGACGGAGACAACGATTGCAATCTTTGTGATAATGGATTCATATCAAATTTCTGTTTTTTCTTTTAAAAATCGATGCAAATATAATTATAAATCTCTGCCCGCAGAGCAATTTGACATATATATGCAAATTGAAATATCACATTTCCACCAAAACCACACTTTTGACAACTTTTAGACACCTCAAATTATTCACTAAAGAGAAATATCCCATATACCTACCGCTCGTTCCAAGTTCACCAACGCAGCTGCAGTACTATACAATGTCTCAAAATACTTTTCTCTTATATCATTGTATGTACGCTGAGCATCAAGCACCTCAAGCAAGCTATTCTCACCTCTCTTATAGTTACTTATTCTACCATCCAACTCTGTTCTTGCCTCCACAATAATACCATTATCAAAATACCCCAGTTGTTTGCACATAGTATTA
>CAYFSV010000182.1:0-1433 GCA_964345815.1 uncultured Proteiniphilum sp.
TAAATTAGTATTTGCGTCTAATAGACCTTCTTTCAATTTAGACTCTTCAGTTGGAGCTAGTACTAAAATTTATGCTTTGGCTTACGATGGAGCTAAGATAGAAGTTGAGTTTTAGATTATAATTGTGTTATATCAATAATTAAAAAGGCTATTAGCAATCCTTTGTGGATACTAATAGCCTTTACTTATTCTAAGCTCGGGTAATTTGCTTTTGAGCGATATTAGTGGTTGTGCTCGTCTTCTAAGGCCTCTTTTCTAGTTTTATGCACTGTTCCTTTAGCATGTTCGGCTGGAGCATAAATAGAATAGAGTTTAAGGGGCTTGTCGGATGTATTAATAACATTATGCCATTTGCCTGCCGGAATCATAATTGCATAGTCGTCTTTGACTATCTCTTCAAAAGTCAATTTATCTTCAGCATCTCCCATTCTCACTACTCCTTCTCCGGCTTCTATTCTTATAAATTGGTCATGATCGTCGTGTATTTCAAGCCCGATATCCTCTCCTGGAAGAATATTCATAACTGTAAGTTGCATGAACTCACCTGTCCACAATGCTGTGCGATAAGTTTCGTTTTGCACAGTATAATCCTCAATATTGAAAACAAAAGGTGCGTTTCCATAATCTTTAAAATCTAGTTGTACTTGTGGTTTCGTTACCTCTGTTCCATCAATATTGTCCTCTTGTTTAGGTTGATTGCATGAAACTGTCAGAATTGATAGTGGCAGTGCAATAAAAAGGTAAATAAAAGTTTTTCTCATCTCGTTTAAGTTTTAATTGTTTGTATATTATATTTGTAAATATAATGATTGTTTATTCTTTTTCAAAGAAAAACATCGTCTTTGTCATTTAAAGTGAGCCATTTACACAATTCTTTCTCTATTATCATATTGTTAGTGGTATGTGAAACGAGCATAATTATCACTCTTGCGCCTTTAAATGATTAAAGGCAGCTGTATTTGGTGCTTGTGGAAACAAACAATTTAAATCATATGAAAAGGATGTTGATAACTTTGTTGATAAGTTGTGTGTTCAGCAACCAAATCGATAAAGAAGTCTTGTGTTTCGGTGCGAATGTGTTTTTGTCTTGCAACAAATGCAAAGCCCTTACCCAATTCCAATAAGAAGTCTTGTAGGTTGTCGATAAGTCCTTTTTCTAGTTGTAGCTCTGTGTAAGATTTAGATGATGGTAGATTTAAGAATTCTAATACAGAAGGCACTTGATAAAATCTTTTGGATTTGGAATGTCGCCCCTCGCTTGTTCAATCATCTCTTTTTCAACAGAAGCTTTGTTTTGTGATGATAGTAGTTGTTGGTAATACAATGTGGAAATATTTCAATCTAACGTTCGAACCGAGCAATTTTGTTCTGCTGTTTCGGTTAAGTAATAGGTACGTGCATTTTATCGAATACTTTCATAATCAGCCAAACAT
>CAYFSV010000182.1:1533-3078 GCA_964345815.1 uncultured Proteiniphilum sp.
ATCTTTATTAATAGGAAAGGTAAGATAAAACTGTCTATATTCTTAAAGCTTCTTTCGCGAAATCCTTTGCCCAACTCAATTGATATATTCTTAATGATTTCCTTTCCGTATGTAGTTCTGTTTTCTCCATTTTTGTGCCTCCTCAACAATACGTTATCCAAATTTCTAGTATGCCTCAATCATTATGGAGTCTATTGCTCCATATGCATTGTTTCTTGCTAGGTTAAGAATTGTTCTGATATCTATTACACATTGCTTCATGCTACATAAATTTTTGTTGCAAATACAAAGATATATTTTCTTCTCGTAGTAAACTATTATTAACGATTCGATCGTTATCAAAATCTAGTCACTTTTTTTCTATTCCTCTATAGACCCTCCGTAGATCCTCTATAGATTCTCCGTATATGATTTGGTGAAAGATAATGGGCTGCATAAATATATATTATATGTTTTAGGACTTTTATTGTTAAAAAACCTTTGGGCGATACAATTTTCTCTCTATTATCAAGTTATTAATAATGTATGAAGCGAGTATGATAATCATTGTCATGCCTGCATGAGATTAAGGTGAATTACATATGATAAATGGGAAATAAATAATTTTAGTCATATGATACGAATTAAACTTGGAATATTTGTAATTGTATTTTTGTGGCTTTTTTCAGTTGCTCTTAATGCGCAATGGGATACATCGTTCACTCAGTTTTGGATGATAAAGAATAGCTACAATCCTTCGTTTGCAGGTGCAAGTGGTTCCATAAATGCTTCGGCACTTAATAAACGAATGAACACTAAAGCAGAAAATGGGCCATCGATTGTGCATCTCACTGCAAATATGCCTTTTGAGTTTTTGGGGCTCAATCATGGTGTGGGCGCGGTGTTTGCCAATAGTAA
This sequence comes from uncultured Proteiniphilum sp., assembly GCA_964345815.1. Lineage (GTDB taxonomy): Bacteria > Bacteroidota > Bacteroidia > Bacteroidales > Dysgonomonadaceae > Petrimonas. The sequence continues at coordinate 2,431 of CAYFSV010000182.1, forward strand.
AGTGGGCAAAGAGCATAATAATTATTTGGCTGTTCAATATTCATATAATCAGCGTATTGGAAAGTCGATGCTTAATGCTGGTGTGCAGTTGGGATATCACGAGATGAACTATGATGCTGCATCAATTTTTATGCGTATGGATTCAACTCAGGGGGTAAAAAAAGAGATTGTGGCTAACCCAGTTGATAAGAAACGTGTTGATATCAATGGAGGTGTTTCTTTCACTTCTTCTCGTTTTTATGTGGGGATTGCTGCTAGGCATATCAACGAACCCACATATTATAGTGTGAGTTTACATAATGAAGGAGATGTGATGGGGAACGACTCAACTCTTTCTAAAATTCCACTTTCGTATAATTTTATTGCTGCATACAATATTAGTTTATTTAATACGTTATTTGAATTAGAGCCGATGGTGTTGTATGAGTCGAATGCTTATACCAATAGGCTGTGTGCTGCAATGCAGCTGAGTTGGAAGCAGCGATACTCGATTGGAGGCATGTGGCGTAAGGATGATAGATATTCACTATTTGCAAGTGCTGCTTTTAGCAATGTAGTTGTGAGATATGCTTATGACCAAAATAAATATTACAAAGGTGCTGATTTTGGATCAAATCATGAGGTCGCTCTTCAATATGTGTTTGATTT
>CAYFSV010000183.1:0-3074 GCA_964345815.1 uncultured Proteiniphilum sp.
TTGCTTAATTATAGATTTGCTGAAAAAGTTCTTAAATATTTATGGGATGATGCTTTTAAATTTTCGCGTGAAGATATTTTCAAAAATACAATATATAAAAGTCTAGAAGAAGTAGTTAATCATTTTAATTCCAGGAGTTCTGCAAGAGCAACAGGCAATGATCGTCTTGATGTTTTTAAAGAAGAGATTATTGACGCTTTTCTAACCCAGGATTCAATTGATAGTACTGTTGAGTAAGGTGGTGATAATCTATGGAAATAAGCACTGAATTGCTGAAAAGCAAGTGCCATGTTAATACGAATGAAGAAGGAGATCGCTTTGTAGGCATTAAGGCTGATTCTGAAAATGCGATGGTCTATTTTCCTATGGGTTATCAATTGCCAGACACAGAACATGAACGAAGAAGAGATATTTTGCATCTAATATCCGTACTTTCAGAATTTACGGTCAGAAACGATCGAGTACTCCATATGAAAAAGTTTGAAGCTTCTCAATCCGTTGATTTTCCTGTCAATGCATATATGGAAGTAATAAACTACTATTTGGAGCAACGCTCATATTACACAGAGAAGGAGCCTATCTATAAAACTAGCGATCGTGGTAACACCGACTGGGCTAAAACAATTCGTCAGCAGAAACCTTTGTTGCAGGCTAACAATTCGCCTATTTATTTAAAACAGACAGTAAGGGATTCTACACCGAATGATCGTAATCTGATAACACAAATCCACAAGTACTGTGTATATGAGAGTTTTCAAAAATTAGGATGGTTGTTTACACCAAATCTTCCACCTAAACCAGATTTTCCGATTGATATAAAACGGTTTCTTATTGAATTAAATGATAAATTAGGTAAAACAAATAATGATAAAGATAAACGTCTTTTCACTTCAATGATTGCAATGCTTAAGTATATAGATGAAGAGACAAACAAACGTCAATTCTATTTTGGGACAGATAGTTTCGAGTATGTATGGGAAAAACTTATTGACAGAGTATTTGGTGTTAGTAACAAAAACTCATATTTTCCAAAGGCAACCTGGCACCTAAAAAAAGGTAAGACAAGAACATTTGAAGCTCTTAGGCCAGATACAATCATGGTTTGCAATAACAAAATCTATGTCTTAGACGCAAAGTATTATAGATATGGATTAACTGGCGAACCCATGCATCTGCCAGAGGGTAGATCTATACATAAGCAGATAACTTATGGTGAATATATAAGTACAAACAATAAATTCAAAGATGAAAATGGCAATAATCCAACGGTATACAATGCATTTTTGATGCCATACAATTCACGAGAAAATATTTTTGATTTGTCTGGTATATTTGAAAATTGTGGTGAAAGTACTGGTGAGTGGAAAGGGCATGATAATACTTTTGAGCATGTCCAAGGCATCTTGGTCGATATCAATTACTTGATGCACCATTACACAGGAAACCACTCGAAAAAAATTATAGCCTTAGCAGATTCGATAGAGAGAGCTTTAGCTGAAAATGGTGGGAATTTACCTACAGAGGCTGAAATAAGTGTATCAGTTGGATCAGATTATTAATCATAAGTATACAAAAATAAAAAATCACCGTTACTATGTGGACTGCATAGTGACGGTGATTTTTTATTTTTGAGCCATTTTCTTTACTTTTTTCCGGTGATTGCGCTGAGCAGTTGCATTTCTACAGTTAGGGCTACAATATTTTTTACGACCATTAGAAGTCTTCACCAAGAAATGATTATTGCAAGCAGGATTAGCGCATTCTCTATATATTTCAGAACCTGGTCTCATATAAAATATTGAAAAATATAAGGCTGAAAGAAGATTAGTGGCTTTCCACGAAGGCTCCATTTTACTTGCCACGAAACGAGGCACAATTCCAGAAAGATTTGAATTGATTTCTTCATTTAACACAATCTTTGCAACTATTATAAGTGCCTGCTTTAAATTATCATCAAAATTTTCAATAGCTGGTTCATCATAAAATTCGATGCCATTTTCAAAAGTTACTTTACTAACCACGCCTACCCTTCTCATAAGATGAAATAGAAAATCTATGGTAATACGAGCTGCAGGTGTTTCATTTGGTGCATTTCGATACAGATAAACAAGATCTTTATATCGAAGGTCGTTTATTCCTGGATAACGGTTTGTCAAAGAACTACCAGAAATAATATCTTGATACTCCTCAATATTTAAATCATATGTTGGTTTATATACTGAATCATTAATTATATACGTTTCACTTTCAAAGCCTTCTTTGGTGCCGTCAATCTCGGGTACTGAGGAGGCTTTTTCTAATGTTTTAATGAAACCATGATAACAAGTCGAATATGGTTTGCTCATAGAATTTAACTTGATAGAAACTCGCTCAGACAGAAGTAGATAAAGAGTTAGGTATAGTATTTTCTCATAGTTTCTATTAGGTTCTTCAATCTCACTCATGAGAAGAACTGTTGCCTTTATATGATTCACAACTTCAGTCAAAGAATATAGATCGACTTCCTCGTATTCCGTTTTACTAACAGGAAAGAAAAAACCGTTTTCCTCAAAAAAACTTCGTATGCTGTCAAATTCGTTTGGTAAAGAGATTAGTGCACTTAGTAAGTTTTCTTTTCTAACTGATCCCATCGGTGTGGTTCTACAAAGACCGTTTGAACCACTAAAGGCATAATGTAATTCATTTTGCTCATCAGATTGAATTTTCAAAGTGTGTCTCATCTCACCAGGAGAAAGATTAACAACATCAACACCTGTAAAACATCTATAGCCCTTTAGAGAAAAATAATCATTTCCTAAATTAAAAAAGTTTTCATTTTCTAATGCAATATTTTCGATTTCAGACATAAGAATTTCCTCCTCCTCATACTACAAACACATAAAATCACATCCACAAGTAATCGAATAAATAATTGTTTATTCATTATATCAAGTTTTAGTAATCAATACAATAACCTTTGAAAGCTGGTTATTAGTAATAGTAATCGATAAATTCAGAAATTTACTTACTATTTGAGACTGATTACAATTATAGATGAGGGGGATCCCTCTTAAAATTTATCAGTCTCAAAGTCC
>CAYFSV010000184.1:0-3013 GCA_964345815.1 uncultured Proteiniphilum sp.
GTTACTGAAAACGACCCCGACTCTTTCTTTTCTTAAATTTCTCGTTTCCATTATATAATTATGCTTTATTCAATTCACGAGCACGTAACTCTGTATTAAGACGTGCAATATTTCTTCGCTTATCTTTTATTTCACCTGAATTATCAAGTGGAGTGATAGAGTGATTAATTTTTAGCTGCGACAACTCTAATATCTCAGCCTCCAATCGGTCCACAATATCTTTATCGGGCATTTCTTTGATTTCTCTTCTTAACGATTTCATTGTACCTTACTAATTTTGTGGTTGTTTATAATCTCTTCTAACAACAAACTTGGTAGTTACTGGCAATTTTTGAGCTGCCAAACGTAATGCCTCTTTGGCAACTTCGTATGATACGCCTTCAATTTCAAATAACATCCTTCCAGGAGTTACAGGGGCTACGAAACCTTCTGGATTACCTTTACCCTTACCCATACGAACCTCAGCAGGTTTTTTTGTAATAGGTTTATCTGGAAATATACGCACCCAAACTTGTCCTTGACGTTGCATGTAGCGTGTTACCGCAACACGAGCAGCCTCAATCTGATTACCTGTAATCCATTTTGATTGTAAGGACTTTATGCCAAACGTACCGAACACTAATTGATTTCCACGCTGAGCATTACCTTTCATACGTCCTTTCTGACGTCTTCTATATTTTGTCTTCTTCGGTTGTAACATAATGGTTTAAGAGTTTTTATTATTGTTTCTCCTGTTTCTTCTTGGACCTCTACCACCATCAGCACGTCCGCCTCTATCACGGCGTCCTCCCTGAGAGCGATTATCTTTAGCAGTAGCGTAAGAAGGAGTTAAATCAACCTTTCCATACTTTTCACCACGACAAATCCAAACTTTAACACCAATGATACCAACCTTAGTCAATGCTTCAGCATGGGCATAATCGATGTCAGCACGGAATGTATGTAGTGGCGTCCTGCCTTCTTTATACATCTCAGAACGAGCCATCTCAGCTCCACCAAGACGTCCAGAAACTTGAATTTTAATTCCCTCAGCGCCCATTCTCATGGTTGATGCAATTGCCATCTTTACAGCACGACGGTAAGAAATTCTACCTTCTAATTGACGTGCGATATTGTTTGCAACAATTATAGCATCTAGCTCGGGTTTCTTAATCTCGAAAATATTAATTTGAATATCTTTGTCAGTTATCTTTTTCAGCTCCTCTTTAAGGCGATCAACTTCCTGACCACCCTTACCTATAATGATTCCAGGCCTTGCAGTGCTGATAGTAATCGTAACTAACTTCAAAGTTCTCTCAATAATTATGCGAGAAACACTTGCTTTGGAAAGACGGGCATTAAGATAATTACGTATTTTGCTATCTTCCAAGATATTATCAACATAATTATTTCCACCATACCAATTAGAGTCCCATCCTCTGATGATTCCCAAACGATTTGCAATCGGATTTACTTTTTGTCCCATCTATCTTATTGATTTTGATCTTGTTCTATATTTATTGTATCTATCACAATTGTAACGTGATTTGAGCGTTTGCGAATTCTATGAGCACGACCTTGTGCTCTTGGGCGAATTCTTTTTAGAGATGGACCCTCATCAACTGAAATAGTTTTAATGAAAAGCTCTCCAGTATCAGCTTTTCGCTCATTTTTTTGTTCCCAATTTGAAATAGCAGAAAGAAGAAGTTTCTCAAGTCTTCCAGCTGCCTCCTTATTTGAAAATTTCAATACACCTAACGCTCTGAATACTTCCATTCCGCGCACCATATCTGCTACATATCGCATTTTGCGAGGTGACGTAGGAGTATTACGCAACACAGCCAAAGCAAGATCCTTGCGGCTTTCTTTTCTTTGTTCTGCTGATATTCTTTTTCTTGCACTCATGTTGTTTACTATTTTTTAATTAATGTCCCCTACGACTATCTTTTCTTATTACCCGAGTGTCCGCGGTAAGTACGAGTTAAGGCAAATTCGCCAAGTTTATGTCCTACCATATTCTCAGTAATATATACAGGAATAAATTTATTCCCGTTATGGACTGCTACGGTATGACCAACAAAATCAGGGGAAATCATAGAGGAGCGAGCCCAAGTCTTAACAACGGACTTTTTGCCATTGTCATTCATCTCTAGGATCTTCTTCTCTAATTTAATATTGATATACGGACCTTTTTTTAATGATCTGCTCATAATTTTAATTGTTAATCAGATTACTTTTTCTTTCTTCTTTCGATAATATACTTAGAAGAATGCTTCTTTGGAGCTCTTGTTCTCAAGCCCTTAGAATATAAACCAGTTTTTGATCTTGGGTGACCACCTGAAGCACGACCTTCACCACCACCCATTGGGTGATCAACTGGGTTTTTACTTACACCTCTTACTCGGGGACGGCGTCCAAGCCATCTCGAGCGACCGGCTTTACCTGATTGAATTAGAGCATGGTCTGAATTACCAACACTTCCAATAGTAGCTTTACATGACGTAAGAATCTTTCTTAACTCACCTGACGGCATTTTAATAATTGCATATTTTCCCTCACGAGAAACTAATTGTGCAAATGTTCCTGCAGAACGAGCCATCTTTGCACCTTGTCCAGGTCGCAATTCAATATTATGAATAACGGTACCTATAGGTATATTAGATAAAGGCAATGAATTGCCTACTTCGGGTGCAGCATCTGAACCCGACATCACTGTAGAACCAACATTTAGTCCATTTGGAGCAAGAATATAAGCTTTCTCACCATCAGCATAAAATAGCAGTGCTATTCTAGCAGAACGGTTTGGATCATACTCAATACTTTTCACTACGGCTGGTATACCATCTTTTGTTCTCTTAAAGTCGATGAAACGGTAGCGTCTTTTGTGGCCACCACCTACATTTGGCACGGTCATTTTTCCACGATTGTTACGACCGCCCCTACTAATTTTTCCAACCACAAGAGATTTCTCCGGTTCGATTGCAGTGATATTTTCAAAAGTACCGATAATCCTGTGTCTTTGCCCCGGTGAAGT
>CAYFSV010000185.1:0-2993 GCA_964345815.1 uncultured Proteiniphilum sp.
TTAGCCAGCGATCGCATAGCATCCAAAATTTTCTTTGAGTTTACATGTCCTTCAATCACTCCACCATCTTCATCAATATAAACCAAATAGTAGGGATGCAACCTGTTTAGCTTATTAATATTCACCTCATGATTCACATTTTTAAGTGCAAAAATCACACCCGGCTTAAGCTTTTCTGTCGCTTTTGCCACAGCATGCAAACCCTCGGGAATATTATCCAAATGACCATACGTTTTTACTAAATTAGACAAGTCGATTCTAAAATCATTCAATCCCAAGTCAGTAATATCAATTCCTTCTCGCAAATCTTCCAAATCGGCAACTTCGTCCTGTAGTTTTTGTAACTGTAGTTTTCTATATTCAAGCTCTTTTTGATTCTCTTTCAGAATATTATCATCGGCCGATCCAGTCATGTCACTAATCAGCATTCGGTCCTCCACACGCTGTTTCAGGTTTATATAGCTATCCAGCTGAATATCAGGCCAAAAATTCACCAAAGTGATTGAGTCATTTATCGAACCAATTCTGTCAATTCGTCCAAACCGTTGTATAATCCGAACAGGATTCCAGTGAATATCATAGTTGATCAAATAATCACCATCCTGCAAGTTTTGTCCCTCCGAAATGCAATCCGTGGCAACCAAAATATCAATCGACTCATTCAAGTTGGGATATATAAGCTCCTTGTCTTTCGATAAAGGTGAAAAGCAGGTAAGCAAAGCATTCAAGTCATTCGGAATGTCAGCAGCAGTACTCATTCGTCTCGAACCAGTAATCAAAGCTGTATTTAATCCATACTTCTCTTTAAACAACTCTTTAATAGCACCATATAAATATTCCGCAGTGTCGGCAAAAGCAGTAAAAATTATCACCTTCTTATTATCTCTATTGAAAGGATTGTTAATCTTTTGCTCCATGTTGACAAACAAAGTTTGCAACTTCTGATCTTTATCCTCTCCAATTTCAGATGCTTTTTCGAGCAATGGATTCAATATCTCTAAATCACTCTCCAGATCTTCGCGCCAGCGTCTTTTATCCACATCACCCAGATGCACCCTTACTTTTCCTCCAACCATGTTTTCCTCATCTCCCCACTGAGCCTCCCAGTCAAACTCCTCGTCACCAACCTCCGCAACCATCATTGATTCTAATGAAGAACTCTCTCCATATCTTTCCAAGGCTTCCAATACTTTGTTTATCTGCGAAATAATTCCTGTCAATGTTTTGCGAAAAGAGAACACAGAACTTTCCAAACGTTTCAGCAAGTTTATTTTCATTAAGATCTTCAGGTTTCCTTCCCTATCCAATTGGGTGAGTCTTCCCGAATAAACCTCTTTGTCGTAGATCTCTGCGTACTTGGCTCTTTTGCTCAGCAGCAAGTATTTAAAAGGTGTGTAAACCGAAAGTTTTATCATCTCCAGTTCACTTGCAATTTCCTCGTAGGTCAGCAAGTCATCATCTGTTAGAGATGGACGAAGCGACACCGGCTTATTTCGCAACGGAAACTTCCCAATATCGGAAGTGTCATAATACGATGTGATATGCTTGCGTGAACGAGCAATGGTAAATGAATCCAACACCTCAAAGAAATCATAATCGAGCATATCCAACAAACTCTCCGTTGTACGATCCCTTACATCCATTTTTGTCCAACGGTTAAATGCTGTTTGCGCTCGTTTAAATATTTCATCAATCCCAAACTTCACATCCAGTTTATCATCAATATTTTCAGCCTCTCCCCCATATGCCAAGGCCAATTGGTTTTTCAAATCATTGAATCGATTGTTAACGGGCGTTGCCGACAACATCAACACTTTTGTTTCGATGCCCTCTTTAATAATCATACGCAACAAGCGCTGATAGCGGTTTTCTTTTTCAGAATAAGTAAGTCCTGCATTTCTAAAATTATGCGACTCATCAATTACCACCAAACCATAGTTTCCCCAATTCACATTAGCCAAATTCCTGCCATTGCTCATACCGCTATCTCGCGACAAATCAGTATGGAACAACACTTCATAATTAAATCTATCTTTGGCAAGAATATTATTTTTGTCGTTGTGGCGATACACATTCCAGTTTGCTTCCAGCTTTTTGGGACAAAGCACCAATACATCTCTGTTGCGCATTTCGTAGTATTTTATAATGCCAAGTGCTGTAAACGTTTTTCCCAAACCCACACTATCCGCCAATATGCAACCTTTGTATTTTTCCAGCTTGTTGATAGCCCCTATCACCGCATCTTTTTGAAAATTATAAAGCTTATTCCACACCACGCTGTCTTTAAATCCCACTCTATCATCCGGCAAACTATCTTGATTCAAATCATCCAAAAAATCATTGAAAATATTATACAACGTAATGAAGTAGATATATTCTGGGCTATTTTCTCGAAATGCTTTCTCGAAATATTGTTGCACCCTATCGCTCACCTCTTGTAAAAACTCATCATTCTCCCAAATTTGATTGAAATAGTCGATAAAAGCTTCACTATTGGGATACTCCATCTGATGAATCAGCGTGGGGAAACCCTTTTTAGGCACCAATCCCAAGTCGGCCTGTGTGAAACCACTGATATTTGACCAAGCTGTTGACTCACCATCTCCTTTGCTGCTATAGATCATACCATTCAGATGATTGTCAAAGTTCTTATTCGATTTGAAACGAACTTTCTCTTGCACCCATCTGCTGCATTCTTTGGCAATGGCGCGCTGAGTGAGCTGATTGCGCAAGCGTAATTCAAAATCACCACCACACAAATCCGACTCCTTAAATAGATGCGGAATAAAAAACTTTGGTACCTCCTTCTTCAATTTATCTTGCACAAAAGTGGGCGATGTGAAAATAAAACGCAACTCTTCTATCCCCTCCAACTCTTTTCGCAAAGCCTCGTAAGCATAAATAGAAAATGAAGAGGCAGCAATTGCCAATTTGCTTCGCTTTTTGATACTGCTTTTTAGTTCATCTACAAGTTTTGTATTTATGTTGTCTAT
>CAYFSV010000186.1:0-2960 GCA_964345815.1 uncultured Proteiniphilum sp.
CAAAATTTGCTGAGAGTGAATAGGTTTGGTTCTTTGTTTTTAAGGACAAGATCGATGGTGAATTTGCGAATAACATTTTCGATTTGCCCCCCTGTAAGATCATATTTATTCGAAATATATGTCAGTTCCTCGTTATTGAGTGAGGGCAGTTGGCTAGTCCAAATAGATTTTCGAGCTTCGTGGTCGGGAGCGTCAAACTTTATTTTATAGATAAAGCGACGTTCAAATGCTGGATCTAGATTATTTGTCAGATTGGTTGTAGCAATCAAGATGCCATTGAGTTGCTCAAGCTCTTCTAGGATAATGTTTTGAACAGTATTCTCCATTTTATCGACGGTGCGCCTAGCTTCAACACGGTTGCCAAAAACTCCATCCGCTTCGTTGAATAGTAAAATTGGTGCTATGTCGCTTGATTTAACCATATTGCGATATTCGTTGAACACATTTTTGATATTGCTCTCGCTCTCGCCAACCCATTTGCTTCTGATAGCTGAGATATCTACTGGAAAGATGTCGCGCCCTGTCTGCTTAGCAATTTGATATACCGTTTCGGTTTTGCCTGTGCCTGGAGCTCCATAAAATAGTGTGGCAAATCCATTTCGTAAACCCTTTTCGGATAATCTCTTTTGCACATTCTTAAAGTTATCATCTTTAAGAAGATTCGTCAGTTGCTCAATCTGCTCTTCTTCGTTTTGATTGTAATAAAGATCTTTTTTAGGAAGAGAATCATGGCGCTTAATCTTGGAGTTGTTTTTGCTCTTTGGCAAATTGATATCTGAGAGAAACATTTCGCGGCCCTTTTTTGTAAGCGTAAATATTGTGTTATCCGCAAAACCGTTGTTGTTGACAGGCTCAATCCATCCATCTCTTAAAAGACGGATGTCTCCATTGAGCAGAGCTCTAGATATCGACTTTCTTTCGAGGTCAAAAGCAAAGTACTCATCGAGGTCATCGGATGATACTTCAGACTTTGACTCATTTACCAATAGGTGGAAATGTAGGAAAAGATAGTTTAGTTCAAAGGGATGAGGCTTTGCTTCTAAAATACTACTTGAAATCGAAAGGTGGCTCGTTTTTTTCACCAAATCCATCAACTCTTGAGTCAAGCTGAGATAATTGATGTTGTGTAGTGAAATATCGTTGAATATCTTGAACACAATATCGAAGAACTTTTTGGAGCTAATCTTAGAGTAGTCAACTTTTTCCACCTTTTTTCCCTCTATGATGGCTTGCACTGCCATATTGGGCACTAAGTATGAAGTCCCATCACGTTCTCTTCTGCGCCTGATGAGTTGGTTTTCCACCAACTCGTCAAAAACATAACTGTACTGCATCATTCGCAGGTTATTGATATTTAGAAAATCTGCCAGTCGGCTTGAGCCGAAACTTGACGAATCATGCTCGTTTAAAAAGTAAGCAAAAAATACAGCTGCAAGCTCTGAAATTCCTAAAACATCTTTTACGACTTTAGTATGCTTTGATATATCGTTGAGAAACATGTCATTGAGTTCAGATCTGCGTGCTTCTTTTAATATAACTTCGAGGTGAGATAATAGGTCTACTCTCATGTTTTCTTTGTTTGCTGTGGTTTTAATTTGTGACATATTTATAGGTTTTAGTTTGTTATTAATATTATTGATTTACCCAGTTAAACCATACACTTTGGTTGATTAGAGGGATATTATTTTCTCTACACACTTTCATAGTGTGCCCAGTGCCACCAGTTTCTGGATTTTCGATATCATCATAAAATATTCCGAATGTAGCTGGCTTTATTTCGCTAGTGCCTACCACTTTAATGGTATCTCGAATTAGATACGCCGCTTTTTGGGTAAACCTATCTCTTTTACCTTCCACGTATCGATCAACAAGATTTTTGATTTTCTTATTGCTTTTGGTGTGATAAATCACATTAGGCTCATTTGCGATATCAATTGTGTCGAGGTTGAAAGTTTCATTAGCCCTATTGTATCTGCTTCTATGCCCAGAATATGGTGTTATTACTTGCAATCTTAATTTGTCTACAGATGCTACACCATCCGAGAAGAACTGATCAGAGCCACTGGCATTGCCACTTCTGAAAATCATATTAGATGTTTTCTCTGCTAATAGTTTGCCAAGTGCGTAGAGTTTTTCTTGGTCTTCGGGTAATACGTTACGCTTTCCTTCAAGCAGTACGATGCTGTTTTTGTTGTCAAACTGTTCTATAAAATCTTCTAGTTTCATATTATATATATATTGGCGAGTATTTGTTGGATTTTGATTAATCCTAAATCTGAAAAAATGAACATAGCTTATCCTTCCAAGATGATTTGTTGGGTTTTGCAACCTTGAAGATCATCAAGTTTTATACAGAGTTACGGCTACTTGCAGTAGCTAATTGTTACTTATCAACCAATAAATATGTACTACATATTTTTTTGTCAATCGACCGCATCATTTTACCACCGCGGCTTCTTTGCTCGGTTGGTATTTAAAGGATAAATCCTTAAAATTCGAAATGCCGTTCCAATAATGTTTTGCAAATGTATGTGAAATAAATGTATTCTCCAAATTTTTCGAGGACTATTTTTAATAATTCTTAATAGCAGCCTGAAATACAGCATCTTACGCAACAAGCTGACATACAGCAGTTTGCGAAACAAACTGTTAATGACCTGATACGATTTTAACTTCGATTTGCGTATTTTTACGCTTTGGCAAGACAGTGCTAAATTTAGCTTATATTGACTTTATTTTTAATTTGCTTGCAATTATTTCCATGAGTATTTTTTATATTGTATCTATTGTTTTTGTATAAGTATTTATAAGGAAATATTGACATCAAAAGAGTCTAGGGCAGAAATGTTGTGTTGGAATGTTTAATAACGAAGTGGTATAACAGATCTAATTTATTTATCATGTCGTGCAATTTTAATATTTGCATAATAGTTTGATGTATTTAGATCTTTGGATTGGTA
>CAYFSV010000187.1:0-2950 GCA_964345815.1 uncultured Proteiniphilum sp.
CTTTTAGTTTTTAACTCGTGCACAAGCACGCCACCAAATTCCTATCCCCATACGCATTATCAACCCTGGCAACATTCACCCAGAATTTGTTTTCAGCCACATATGGCAATGGATAGATAGCCTTGCTACGAGGATACGCATGATTCCACTCATCCGCCACAGCCTCATATTCGGGGTGCGGCGCATTCACCAACACATTATCCTCCTTAGTATATTCGCCACGCGACACCTCAATAATCTCTTTATGAATATTCAGCATCGCATCCGTAAATCTGTCAAGCTCCATCAAGCTCTCGCTCTCGGTAGGCTCAATCATCAAAGTGCCCGCCACGGGAAACGACAATGTGGGCGCATGATAACCATAGTCAATCAAACGCTTGGCAATATCAGTCTCCGTAATTCCCGACACCGATTTCAAACCTCTACACTCCAAGATAAGCTCGTGACCCACTCTGCCCTTAGCTCCACGATACACAATTCCGTATGTATCATTTAGCCTCTCAGCCAAGTAGTTAGCATTCAATATCGCCATTTCGGTTGCCTCCGTCAATCCATCAGCACCCATCATGCGGATATATCCATATGTGATAGCCTGCACACCAGCACTACCATATGGCGCTGCCGACACAGTGTTTAGGTCCGACTCGAAAGCCACAGGATGACCCGGCAAGAATGGCACCAAGTGCTCAGCCACACAAATAGGACCCACACCAGGACCACCGCCACCATGAGGAATAGCAAATGTTTTGTGCAAATTCAAGTGACACACGTCAGCACCAATCACGCCCGGATTTGTCAATCCCACCTGCGCATTCATATTGGCACCATCCATATACACCTGACCGCCAGCCTCATGAATCATCTCACACATCTTTTTTATCTGCACCTCAAAAATCCCGTGCGTCGATGGATAGGTAATCATATAAGCCGCCAAGTCGTCGCGATACTGCTCCACCTTGCGCTCAAAATCCTCCATATCCACATTTCCTTTTGCGTCCGAAGCCACAGTCACAGGCTTAAATCCTGCCTGCACAGCACTCGCCGGATTGGTTCCATGCGCCGAAGCAGGAATCAACACCGTTTTGCGATGCCCCTCGCCAATGCTCTTCAAGTAGGTAGCAATCACCAACAAACCAGTAAACTCGCCCGCCGCACCCGAATTTGGTTGCAAGCTAGTTCCTGCCAAGCCAGTAATCTCTGCCAACATATCGCCCAAGTCGCCAATCATCTCGCGATATCCCGCCGTTTGATTCTCAGGCGCAAATGGGTGAATGTTTCTAAAGCCAGGATGCTCCAATGGCAACATCTCCGACGCTGCGTTCAGCTTCATCGTACACGAGCCCAACGAAATCATCGAGTGTGCCAACGAAATGTCCTTTCTCTCCAAACGCTTTATATATCTCATCAACTCCGTTTCGCTATGATACAAATTAAAGTTGTCGTGAGTCAAAAACTCACTCTCACGAAGTTGATCCTCTTTCAAAATAATAGTCTTCTTGATTCCATCAAAGGTAAACTCCTTCGAGCTTCCCACCGACATGGCAAACACAGCCAACAGCTCTTTCACCTTTGCCTCGTCAGTTGTTTCATCAATGCTGATACCAATCTCGCCCGTATCAAAATATCTCAAATTGATTTCGCGCATCTCAGCCATATCCTTCACCTGATCTTGGTTTACACCCTCGGGCAATTCCAATTTCAAAGTATCAAAATAGGTCTCATTCACCTGCCTAAATCCTAGTCCGCTCAATGCTTTCTCAACATAAGCAGCCGTCGAGTGAATGCGAGTTGCAATATCCTTCAATCCCTCAGGACCATGATACACAGCATAAAACGATGCCATAGTGGCAAGCAAAGCCTGCGCCGTACAAATATTTGATGTAGCTTTCTCACGCTTTATGTGCTGCTCTCTGGTTTGCAACGCCATGCGCAACGCCTCCTTGTCGTATGCATCTTTCGACACACCAATGATTCTGCCTGGCACATTGCGCTTATACTCGTCGCGTGTAGCAAAAAATGCCGCCGATGGTCCACCAAAATACATTGGCACACCAAACCTCTGGCTACTACCAAATGCAATGTCGGCACCCCACTCGCCCGGAGGTGTCATCAGCACCAGCGCCATCAAGTCGGTAGCCACTGCCACCTTGCAATCCACCGCCTGCGCCTTCTCCACAAACTCCCTGTAGTCTTCAACGCCACCATCATTATTAGGATATTGAACAATGGCGCCAAAATATTTGCTCGCCTCAAAGTCCACCTCCCTAAAGTCGCCAACCACCACTTCAATCTCCACCAAGTCCATGCGCGTTTTCAACACCGATAGCGTCTGCGGAAATATATTTTTATCCACAAACAGCGTCTCCACGCCCTCCTTAGCTAGCTTCCTGCTTCTCAGTCCATACATCATCGATGCAGCCTCCGCCGCCGCCGTTGCCTCGTCCAATAGCGACGAGTTGGCAAGTGGCAGCCCCGTGAGGTCGCTCACCATGGTCTGAAAATTAATCAGCGCTTCCAATCTTCCTTGCGAAATCTCCGCCTGATAAGGCGTGTACGATGTGTACCAAACAGGATTTTCAAACACATTCCTAAATATTGGCGCTGGCGTGTTACAGTTGTAAAAGCCCATACCAATATAGTTGGTAAAAATCTTGTTAGCCGATGCAATTCTATTTATCTCATCGGCATACTCCATCTCTGTAAGTGCTTTCGGCAAATCCAAAGGTTTCTTCAATCTAATGTCCTGCGGTATGGTCTCATCAATTAGCTGATCCACCGTTTCCACTCCCACCGTCTTCAGCATTTTCGCCAAATCTTCCGGTTTTATCCCAATATGTCGGGTCTTAAAATGTTCTATATTCATATGATTTATGATTTAAGAAGTTTATGCTTCGCTTTGCTTCGCAAACTAAAAACTAAAAGTTAATAACTAAAAGTTGCTTTTGCTTCG
>CAYFSV010000188.1:0-2943 GCA_964345815.1 uncultured Proteiniphilum sp.
GAAGATGAACCGCGCCTATAAAGCCGGTTATCCCACCGCCAATCATACCCATTTTCAATTTTTTCTTTGCCATAAGTGTCAATATAATAAAGGTGTATTTAATTTATTATTTTGAGAAGAAGGCATCAAAGGAATGCTTGCTCATCTCAAAATCTATTCTTTTCGTAAACTCACACGACTCTCGCGCACCATGCTCTCTATCCATCGCGCTGTCTTCCCACTCTATGGACAAAGGTCCTGCATATCCTATTGCATTAAGAGCACGAATTATCTCTTCAAAATTAATTTTGCCCCTCCCTACACTTCTAAAATTCCAGTAACGTCTTGGATCGCCAAACGGCACATGCCCGCCAAAGACACCAACCTCCTTGGGTGTGTCGCTCCAATATACGTCTTTCATATGAACATGGAATATTTTGTCAGAAAACTTATAAATAAAATCTACATAGTCCACTCCCTGATATCCCAAATGACTTGGGTCATAGTTAAACCCAAACGCAGGGTGATTATCAATCGCTTCCAGAGCCCGTCTTGCTGAAAATGTATCAAAAGCAATTTCAGTGGGGTGTACTTCAAGCGCAAAGCGCACACCCAACTCCTGATAAGCGTCCATTATTGGCGTGAAGCGTCTGGCAAACTCCTTGTATCCATCTTCGATGGTGGATTCCGGAACGGGTGGAAAAGAATACAACAAATGCCATATAGGGCTGCCAGTAAAGCCAACCACAGTGTCAACACCCAACATTTTGGCTGCCTTGGCAGTAAGTATCAACTCCTCTGCAGCTCGCTTGCGCACACCTTCAGGATCGCCATCACCCCATATATAATCGGGCAATATAGATTTATGCCTTTCGTCAATCTTATCACACACTGCCTGCCCAATCAAATGGGTTGAAATAGTTTTTAATTTAAGGTCGTGTGAATTCAATAACTCTCTGATTCCATCATAATACTCCTGATCTGTCCTGCGTACGTCAAGATGATCGGGCAATCCGAGCTCCAGGCCATCATACCCAAACGATTTAGCTTTTTCACACACAGTTTCCAGTGACAAATCTCCCCACTGAAGGGAATATAAAGTAACTAATCTAGCCATAACAATTTAACTTTTGTTGTTCTGATAATTATAAAAACAGTAATCTAAAACATTTCAGCAGTTCACACTACATCGGGCTGGATGGTTCCTTTCCGGGTATCGGCACAACTCCCTCTTTGTAGTTTGGCAGTGGTCCCATTGCATACTCTTCGGGTCCGTATCTAAGTGAAGACGCCATAATCTCATCCCACGTAATTGGTTTGCCCGTATATGCAGCCTCTCTTCCCAGAATGGCAACCATGTTTGATATTGCCAGGTCTTCTGCCTGATTTATCTTTTTGTTCTTTCTGATAGATTCAACCAGATGGATATGTTCCTGATTGTACGGATTTTTCACCGGTTTATTTTCATAGTCATATTGCCACAATATGTTTCCTTCCCAGTCCAGTATCTTAATGTTGCCACTATCATTTAATTGTGCCATACCCTTGGCACCAATTATCTGTTCAGACACGTTACCATCACAGTCGTCAATTTGTCGTGCTGTGTGAAGCATTCGTTTATTGTTTTTGTAATAATAGTCAACACTGAAGAAATCAAAAATATCTCCTGTCAGCCTTCGGGCGCGTCCTCCAAACCCAACAGCATGCAAGGGTTTGTCATCCATAAACCATGTTACTATGTCGATGTTATGAATCCCCTGATCCAGAATATGGTCTCCGCTAAGCCATTTTATATTAAACCAGTTTCTGATACAATATTCCATATCGCTCCATTCGGGTCTGTGACTTTTGTTCCACCATGCACCCTGATTCCAGTGCGACGAAGCTGAGACAACCTCTCCTATAATACCATTTTTAATCTGGATATAAGCCTCCCAGTAATCACGGCGATGCCTGCGCTGATTTCCGGTTATTACTGTCAAGCCTTTTGATGTAGCCACTTTTGATGCTGCAATCACAGTGCGAATACCAACAGGATCTATGGCACATGGTTTCTCCATAAACACATGTTTGCCTGCCTCAATGGCTGCTTTAAAGTGCTCAGGCCTAAAGTGCGTTGGCGTACATAACAAAACAACATCAATATCATTCATTTCCATCACGTTTTTGTAGGAGTCAAAACCTATAAAACAATTGCTGTCGTCAACCTTGTTGTCGAACTTTTCCATGAGCAGTTTGCGACATGTATCCATTCTATCCTCAAAAACATCTGCCAACGCCACAATCGACACATTGGGTCCGGCCTCAAGAAATTGCATTGCAGCCCCCGTTCCTCTGTCGCCGCATCCCACAAGAGCAGCCTTTAGGGGTTTTCCGTCAGGTGCTATCTCAACGAATGAAAACATTCCAAGCTCATCGGGCGAGTAAGCTTTTGTTACATTCCTGCCATTGCCATCCGAGCAAGAGGTGATAACTGAAGGAACCCCTATCCCCAAAGGAATAGCAGAGCCCAAAATGGCTGTTTTGGATAAAAAATCTCTTCGTTTCATTTTGAATATTAGTTTAAAATATTTTGTTATTAAATATAAATATGAATTTCCTGCACTTAATTTAGTTGCTTTATTTTTAAATATTTACTCAAAGCCCAATTTGGCATACCCACACAACATACTGTTACCGATACAATATACAGCTCTGCAATGATAAATATTATATATGAATTATAACATTTATCTAATGTGTTGTAAAGCATATTGTATGTGGAACATGCTAAGATTAAATCCGGAAGAAAGATGATATATTATTGTTTTTTTCTCCATTTTTCCCATAAAACTATTGCCAGATACAAACATTTGACATATCTTTGAAATCAACACAGACTACATTGTTTATCAGCGGATTAACTCACACTTTTGTGGTCAAAAACGAGCTTTTTCAACTTGGCTAAATGTTTGAAATCTGAAA
>CAYFSV010000189.1:0-2916 GCA_964345815.1 uncultured Proteiniphilum sp.
CGCGTCCCGAGTTGTTCTTGGGGAATGCAATGGTGTCGCGAATACTGCTTAAGCCAGCAAAGATTGAAACAAACCTATCCAAACCAAAAGCAATACCACCATGCGGAGGAGCACCGTATTGGAAGGCATCCATCAAGAAGCCAAACTGCTCCTGAGCACTCTCGTCGCTAAATCCAAGCACCGAGAACATTTTCTTTTGCAACTCGCTATCATGAATACGGATTGATCCGCCACCAATCTCCACACCATTTATAATCATATCGTAAGCATTAGCTCGCACCGCTGCAGGATCAGTATCAAGCAAAGAGATATCCTCAGCCTTTGGCGAAGTGAAAGGGTGGTGCTTAGCGAAGAATCTGTTTAGTTCCTCATCCTTTTCTAACAATGGGAAGTCAACAACCCACAAGCATTTGAAAACATTCTTATCTCTCAATCCAAGACGCTCACCCATTTCAAGGCGAAGCTCGCACAGCTGCTCCTGTGTCTCCACAGTTTCGCCAGCCATCACCAATATTAGGTCGCCCGGCTTAGCATTACATCTTTCAGCCCACTGTTTTAGTACGTCCTCACTATAAAACTTGTCAACTGATGATTTTAGTGAACCATCCTCGTTGTATCTAACATATATCAAACCCTTGGCACCAATTTGTGGACGTTTCACAAAGTTTGTAAGCTCGTCCACCTGTTTGCGTGTATATGAAGCGCACCCTTCAGCACAAATAGCACCAACATACTCAGCACTATCAAATACCACAAAGTCGGCACCTTCGGTAAGGTCCTTAATCTCTACAAATTTCATATCGAAACGGATATCAGGCTTATCCGAGCCATAATATTTCATAGCATCGGCATAGCTCATACGTGGAAACTCCTCCTCAATCTCAATACCCTTTAGAGTTTTGAATAGATGCTTTGTAAGTCCCTCGAATGTTGAAATAACATCCTCCTGATCCACAAACGCCATTTCGCAGTCTATTTGTGTAAACTCAGGCTGGCGGTCGGCACGCAAATCCTCGTCTCTAAAGCATTTCACAATTTGGAAATATCTATCAAATCCCGACACCATCAGCAATTGCTTAAATAGCTGTGGCGATTGGGGTAGGGCGTAAAACTCGCCAGGATTCATTCTTGAAGGTACCACAAAGTCGCGCGCACCCTCAGGTGTAGAAGCAATCATCATAGGTGTTTCTACCTCCATGAAATTTCTCTCATCAAGATATCGGCGCGTTTCGAATGCCATTTTATGACGTAGCTCAAGATTTTTTCTCACCACATCGCGACGCAAATCCAAGTAGCGATACTTCATTCTCAAATCGTCGCCACCATCTGTATCAGTTTCAATAGTGAAAGGAGGTGTTTTAGATTTATTCAAAACCTTCACCTCGCTTGCAATAATCTCTATATCGCCAGTAGGGATATTAGCATTTTTGCTCGAACGCTCTGCCACAGTTCCTTTAACCTGAACCACCCACTCGCGACCAAGCTTATTAGCCTGCTCAGCCAAATCATGATTAACCTCCTGATTGAACGACAGCTGAGTTACCCCATATCTATCTCGCAAATCAATAAAAGTCATGCCACCCATTTTGCGAATTCGATGTACCCAACCCGAAAGAGTCACCTCTTGATTAATGTCGGCGATACGTAATTCGCCACAAGTTTTACTTCTATACATATATATAATGTTTGTTTTCGTTTTTAAAGATGCAAATTTACAAAAAAAGGTGGTTAAACCATGTATTTGATTGCACGAAACTTAAATTGTAGAGTCAACCAGCAAGTGCAAACTTACTCAAATTGTTTATAAAACTCATTTTTTGGTGAATTAAAGTCTAATTTCTCTCTGGGTCTTCGATTGAGTTTGTACTGTATTTCCTTAATGTTTTGATTAGAATATTCCTTAAAAGACGTTCTTTTAGGTATATATTGTCTGATTAATTTATTGGCATTTTCTACCGCACCCTTTTGCCACGATGAGTAGGGGTCGGTAAAATATACCGGCACATTTAACTTATTAGTGATTTCCTGATAATCTGCAAATTCAGACCCGTTATCCGTTGTAATAGTCTTCAGCCTGTCCATATATGGCAGCAACAATGTGATTACTTCCTTTGATACCTGCTGGGAGTTTCTGCCATGTGGTAATTTTTTATCATAATAAAATTTGTTTTCCTTTCTGTTATTGTCAGAATTGCTTCTGATTGTTTATCTCCTATAATTGTATCCATTTCAAAATCTCCGAATCTGCTTCCGTCAGCGTCATCTGGTCTTTCTCTAATACTCCTTCGATTAGGAATATTCTTAGCCGGGCCTACCGGTCTTTTTCGGTGTTTAAGCCTGTGTCGGCAGTGTTTATAAAGCGTTCCTCCATTTTTCTTATCTTCTCTTATCCATTTATATATGGTCTCGTGAGAAATTGATATTTTCTCATGTTTATTTAGATATCCGCTTATTTGTTTTGGCGACCAGTCTTTACGAATATATCTAATTACTTTTTGTTTTATCCATTCAGGTGTTGATTTATTACCAGGAAGACGCTCCTTGCGCTCATCAGCCATTTCTTGTGCTAAACGCCAAGAATAGCCACCACTCTTGTTCATATTGCGGTTTATTTCCCTATAAATGGTTGAAGGATTGACACCTATTGACTCTGCAATTTTTGTTTTACTTATTCCACTTTGCAGTCCTAAATAAATAGCATATCTTTGTTCTGAAGTTAACTGTTTGTATTTCATAAGCAACATTATAGTTAATTTTAGGGAGACTTCGGTCTCCTTTTTTGTTTTTATATGTTGCTGGTTGATATTATTTTTTCTCAAAACCTCTTGGGCGCTTTTGAAAGAGGTTTCGAAAAAAAATAATTGATTTTAGAAGTGTTTAGTGTATAATATGTTGCACTTCTAAATTGAACTTAGC
>CAYFSV010000190.1:0-2882 GCA_964345815.1 uncultured Proteiniphilum sp.
GATAGTATTCTTCCAGTGAAAAATGGTAGGGCATATTGGCAATCAGGAACTCTGCAGCTCTCAATTTCAGACTATCCTTGCTCTCGGCTGCATAATGACTCAGCACCGTTTCCAGTTCTGTCCTGTTTGCTCTCGCCAGTTCAAGTGCAGATATAAGATGTGGATTACCCCTATTATTGCACGATACAAGTAATAATACATGCAATAGTACCGAGAATATAGAAAAACATGCGGATTTGTTGCGGGTAGTTATTGATGGAGTAAATTCCATAAGCTTTATTAATTTACTGGTTGCGCATTTGAAATTTCTGGATAAAATTCTTTAATGATTTTCAGATATTCCTTCGTCAAATCAGGGCTTGTATCATCTGTAATAAACAATCGCTTAACAGATAAATCCTTGTCAAGGATAAAAAAGAATGGCTTTGTGTCTATTTGATATAAAGGGAAATCATCTTTTTCAAGAAAACTCACTACTTTTTTACCGTAATAGTCATCTTTAAATCGTTGGTCAATATCTGCAATACATATCAAGTTTGAATTGGACTCAAAGTCGGGGTAAAACTCCTTTAATAATGTAAATGCTCCTTCAACGCATGGTCTGCACATATTGCGATTCAAACCCAAAACAAGCTTAGGTCTGTCTATGATAGAACGAATAGGAGTAATCGTCTTATTGTCGGAGCCCATATAAATAGTTGCATCACCTATCTTATATTGCTCATATTTGAATCTTGTGATTGCCAGGTCTTTTGAGTTATCATACATGTACTCAACATGCTCCAGATGGATTAATTGCCTTTTAGAGTTGTTTAATGCTTCACTCTGCTCTTTTGTCAATAACAAGAGTTTGATGTTGAATATCATGAAACATATCGTAGTAGATAGTAAAACTATTTGTGTTGATTTTGATTTCATAGGGAATTTGCGTTTTATTTTTTTGCTTTAAATAATCTCAACTCAATCCAATTGCAGAGATGCCATAATAAACCTGTACTTGTTTGATCACTTGAACCAGTATTTGATCAGTATTGGATTTTCTTCCATTTCAGCATTAATTAGTCTTCTGAAAATTTCCATTTGATTATCATCCAGCATTTCCCCTGTGATTCGCTTTTCTAAATCAACCCATTGAATAGGCATCAATACATATTCGTCAGTAATTATTATTTCTTCCATACGGTAGGAATTAAAGATAACATTTTCGGTAAACGCTTCAATTAATTTTGATTTGCCAGAGGCTCTATCATATATGATATTTGACCTATTGTTGATATCGCCTATTGAAATAGAGGCAAGTATGTACTTATCGTTATGCCTTACTGTATGTATGATATAAGGAGATTGCTCAAATATTGCTTCTATACTTGAATGAAGATTGCGTTCAGATTCTTTCGAAAAGGTAATGTCTGAACCATTTCTGGAGTCTGAACCAAAGTCAAACTTAAAAGCTACTTCAAGACCTTTAGCTTCTAATTTATAAACCTCAAGATCTATTGGTCTAAAAAAGTACCAATCACCCTTATACTGATAAGGAATACTTGAGAAACTCCCAAGGCGAGAACTTTCCTCAAATTCTTCGTGTAGCAGTTTTTTATTTTCAATGTCGAAGTAAATAATCTTCTTGGTCTGATAGCGAGAGTGAAACACATATCTGTCTTTACTAATGGCAGATATGGAATGTATCGCACGGAGTCCTGGAAAATCAATACGCCTTGTTTCTATGTAGTTGCACGACAAATCATAAACCTTAACAGCACCATAAGGCTCAAGTATCTCAATATTACCCGTGAAGGGATTGATTATGAAATCTTGAATAAATATATATTCTCCATCACCTTGTCCTTTCTTATCAATTTTTGATATAAAATTTCCCTCATAATCAAAGACGAAAATTATACTCTGCACAGGATCTAATACATAATATTTTTCTTGATAAGTAATTATCTTTCCAACACCTACAATAAGCACATCGGATGATGTTTCCAGTGGAATTAACTCAATTGAACGAAAGTAATCGAAAACAGAAGCTTTCTCAGGCCGATATAAATCCACAACAATAGCATCGCTAACCTGTGGTTTTGGATTACACATACTGAAACATAGCATGGATAAAACAAATAGCATATTTTTCATTATTCTTTATTTTAATAGGTGATTAAAATAAAGATGTACAAGCTAACTAAAGTTGTACATCTTTATTACTAGGTTTTAAAGTGGACAAATAGTAAATGGATCTCCAGTGGGGTCGCATGGACAAATCCAGTTATATGTAAAAATGTGACACTCTTTACCGTGACAACTGGCATAATCACATGTTATGGCGGCCCGCAAGTACAAGCATTAATCTGATTGTAGCAGACCGAACAATAATAATCCTCTCCCATTGCTAATGCTAAAATATTCGTCAAAGACAGGTTAATATTGGAGTTATTGTTAAATCCAATATTTACATTTACGGCAGCTAATGCAATTATTGCAACTCCAGCAATAAAAAAAGTTTCTTTTTCATAAATTTAAAAATGAATAAATAAATAAATAAGTTCAATGTTTTTTCAGCCGTATATATCCTTTCAACGGCTAAGCAACAAGGGCTTTTCTACATTTTTTTCAATCCATCTCTATTTTTCCACCTCCTTTCAGTTGTTTTACAAATTAAACAATACAATCTGTTGTTTCAAAAAATAAAATTGTTAAGATTCTAACTCAATTATTTTGATTGATTATTATTCTTCAATTTCATTTTATTCTATACTGAAACAATTTCGTTCAATACCACCTTACACTGTCATTTTGCACAAAGAAAACACGCTGATTAACAATACGCTCAGGAATGCCGAACCAAAGCAGTGCATTTTGTGGCACTTGATTGTATGATTGTA
>CAYFSV010000191.1:0-2856 GCA_964345815.1 uncultured Proteiniphilum sp.
GATATTCCGTTAAAAAACAGGTTTTGAATCTGACATCTTGTTTATTTTCAGCTTTCGCAATCAACCTATACGCCGCCTGAATCACGTCAACGAATTTGCCTCGAGTGATACTCGGCTGCCCACTCTAGGTAGATTATCGAATGGAATGAACATTTAGATTTAATTCTCAGTTTGATATTCAAACCAATCAAAATATGCTTTGGCTGTACTGCCTTTTCCATTTGATGAGGCATAGAGACCTATCATCACTCCGGTGAATCCACCGGCAACTTCTGTACTTAAATAACGTGTGTCCTGCTGATCTAATAGTGTGTACTTTTCCTTCTGAGGCTCGGAAAAGAAGAATGAATATTGAGTTGGACTTCCCGTTATTCGTAATAAGATCTTGTTGCTGTTGACTGTCTTTTCAGCAGCAATATATGACAGCGATCCTATCCGCACACGCAATTGAACAACATTATTGTCCCCTGATCTTCTGAAAAGCAAATCATAATGATGTGTGTTGTTTTGAATTAAAGTCATCCCTGCTTCTTCATTGTCTTTTAAAGAATTAAACTCCAAATATGTTGCTGCGGCAAAGTCATGTTCCGTTTGTCTTCTGCAAACCATTGAAACAGATTCTGCTTCATCCAGCGTGTACGGTGATGCAGTTATTCTTAAATGTCCTTTCTTTTCGGTTAAGGAGTAATTCTTTCTTATCGGATTACGCAGGTATTGCCATTCAAAACCTAGTTTATCAGCGTTGAACTCAGTTCTTACAGGTGCAGCTTCAAAAGGAACAAGAGGCAATGTGGGAACGTTCATCCAGATCGAAACCGTGCCATTGCCATTCACCTGAGGCCATCCGCCGGCAGGCCAATCCACAGGCGCAAGAAATGTCTCGCGACCGAGAACATGATAATAGGACCATTTGTGAGTTACCCTAAATCCCAGAAACACCATCCACCATGAACCATCTGGTGTTTGCACGAGATCAGCATGACCAACGCCTTGAATCTGATTTGCCTGGCCTAAGCGGTTGGCATGTGTGAGAATCGGATTGAGAGGACATGACTCATAGGGGCCCAAAAGGTTTTTACTGCGTCCGATAGTTACGCTGTGCATATATTCCGTTCCGCCTTCTCCCAGCATCAGGTAATAATAGCCATCTTTTTTGTAAACGTGTGGAGCTTCGGGAAAACGACCGCCTATCCCTCCCCAAACGAGTTTCTCCGGTGAGAGGGTCTTACCGGTATTCAAATCAACCTCTGTAATCCGAATGCCTTCATCGCCCTGAGTCACAAAATATGTTTTTCCATCATCATCCCAAAAAATGTCCGGATCAATACTGTCGATATCAACCCAGATTGGATCGCTCCACGAGCCGGCCGGATCAGTTGCTGTGCAATAAAAATTCCCTCCACCGGACACATTGGTGCAAATCACATAAAATAATCCGCCATGATATCGTAATGACGGTGCAAACAATCCTGTTGATGCTGGTGTTTTGTGCAATGTGAGCTGAGAGTCTCTAGTGAGACAATGTCCAATTTGCTGCCAGTTTACAAGGTCTTTGCTGTGATAAATGGGCAATCCGGGAAAATACTCGAAGGAAGAGGTTACGAGATAAAAATCGTCACCCACTCTGCAAATACTTGGATCGGGATTAAATCCATTTATTACCGGATTCTTATATCCGTTCTGTGCTTGTGTATTGTTGGTACTACATACAATCGCTACTATACAAAAAGCAAGTTTGATTAAATTGATAGTTTTCATTTGATGAAATATTTTAGCATGTATGATTTTATTCTGTTTAGAAAGGATATTTTCCCTCTTCTGCTCCTTTCAAAATACCGTCCATAGCATAATTGTCTTTGATTTCACCGGTGTTACGATTGACTACTCCTCCTGTATCCCAGTAGAACGGAACCATTCCGTGATTCTTGGCTTCGCGGGTTACGGTTTCGTCGTAGATGTTGCGGGACTTGTTGTGTGCCTCCTGATGTTCTCCCAATCCGGTACGCATCGTGATAGCACCATACTCACCCAGGATGACAGGAATACCTTTATCCACAAACTTCGTCTTCATTTTGGCAAATAATGACTTCATTTCTGCTTCGTCACCGGAAGTGGCATTGCGATCCGATCCGGTTACAGAGTAAGCTCCCCAGAAGTAAGCCATCCTACCCCAGCTTTCATCCTGCGTCAGACCACAGAATGTCCACGGATTGTAATAATGCACTTCGAGCATCAACCGGTTGGGGATAATATCCGTCGGCATATCGCCAAACAGATTATTGGTCATGTCGATATCGGTATTAGGGCCTTGTACAATCAGGTTGCGTACGGCATTGTTTCCGCCTGTGGCTCGTACCGCATCGATGAACGTCTGTAGGTATGATTTCAATACGACCATCTTCTGGGCGTTATCCACGTTCGGTTCGTTGGTGCCGGCAAAGAGCAGATGTTCGTCGTAATGCTTGAGCTTATTGGCGATCTGCGTCCATAAAGCGTGTTGTTTCTTATTGTTTTCCTCCTGCTTGTCGGGGGTACAGTTGTTTTCCAACCATCCTCCGTCCCAATGGATATTAACGATGGCATACATACCGTTGGCCACACAATAGGCCACTGCCTCGTTTACGCGGTTCAGCCAACTATCCTTAATTTTATACGTTTCAGCATCTTCGATATACTGGTCCCATGCACACGGAATGCGTATAGCATTAAAACCGAGTTCTTTTATTTTCTTTATATAGTCTTCGGTTACTTTGGGATTACCCCAGGCCGTCTCGCCACCAATGGCTTCGAGTGTATTTCCTATATTCCAGCCGGCATACATTTTGGCTGCAAGTGTCATTGCATCACTTTCCATAC
>CAYFSV010000192.1:0-2823 GCA_964345815.1 uncultured Proteiniphilum sp.
TTTAAGACAATTGAATGCAAAAAAAAAGAGGCTGTCAATCTTTTGAGACAGCCCCCTTGTTTATATTTTGTAGATAATTCCTTCTTCACCTTATCCGAATGGCAAAATTATTTTCATTATAACATTTCGCCCCATGTTGTAGATTCCTGGACCATCGTGGTCTTCCAAATACTTCAATCTACTTAGATGCGACTGATATGCCTTGTCGAAAACATTGTTTGCCTGTAGCATTAATTGCAAGCTATTGTCCTTACTATATGGAATGCTTGCCGAAACACCCATGTTTACTAATGTATAACTAGGGGTGAAAGTTTCGGTACCACTCAGTGCCAAATATCTATCTTGCTTACCCGCAAATTCAACATTAATATTTGGCTTGATCGTCTTAATCCAACTTCTGTTAGTTTCAAACTCGTATGATAAATCGCTGTTGATGGTGACAGGAGCAATTAGTGGTAGATATTCTCCACTGTTTCCTTTATTTTTGAATTGCGAATCTCGATTGAACCCATAAGCGAAAGCCACACTATTGAAAAATCTCAACCCTTTAAGCACTTGGGGGTGCACACTTATCCAAGCCTCTCCGCCAAACATTTCGGCTTCTGATTGCTTATAGTCGTAATATCTATTTCCGCTATTGTCTGTCTTTGGTGTTCCATCCTCACCCTCCTGCGCCTGCAAGTATATAAAATTGTTTATATTATTGTGAAACAAACTAACTTCACCCGATACATCCTTGTATTTGGCACTGATTCCCAAGTCTTGCTGAATCGACACCTCGGGCTTAAAGTCTCTATCGCCCTTATAATAAATTGCCGCGCCTGGATCAAGCCCATTGCTTGCCAGCTCGGTGATATTGGGTGCTCTAAAGGCACGTCCAATGCTAGCCTTGAGGCTTATCTCACGATTTATTCTATATGTTGCTCCAATGCTAGCACTTATGTCATGAAAGTTTTTATTGAATTTAGGAAACTGCAAAAAAGCATCACTAGCATTAGCATCCACTTGCTTTATGAAACCAGTTTCGGGATCAATTCCAGTGTAAAAGTCATCCCATTTCTCGTGTCTCAAGTCATATCTCAATCCACCACTCACAGTCCACGCATTTCTTTTCCATTTGGCATAAGCAAAGGCGCCAAAATCGAAAAGCAAATAGTCGGGAATAGGAATCTCGGTTGCATCCAAAACCTCATTCTCTTGCCACATTCCATTAACACCATAAGTGGTTTCAATATTTGAGAAGCTAGGCGCATTATATCTCACATCGTAGTTTAATGTGTTCAATCTCACATACATCCCCTCTTGGTCGGGCATTGTGGGGTGATTATATTCGCGTCTCACATTTTGTTGTCCTGCAATAGATGCCGAAATATTGTCACCTTTGGATAGTTCATACGAACTATTCACATACAGTCTATAATGTTGAATACGAGTGTGTATATCAGTTATTTTATACGATTTCAACTCCTTGTCTGACACTATTTCTCTGTTGTCATCGTCATCCTCATCATCTTCAAATATCTGTTTAGTAAACTTTCGGCTTATCTCATCTCTACTTCCATCAGGAATGCCCTGTTTGTTGTCATAAAGCGTGAAATTAAAATGGGTGTAGCCCCTATCGCTTTTGATACCAGCCAAGGCACCAAAGTTAACCTCATTAAAATTGGTCATATAAACACGACCATCAATTGGGTTTTGATAGTTTTGCGCAATTCGATGCGATCCATTAATAGCAAATAGGTATTTCTCGTTGTTGTAGCCCAATCTCAACCCATTGCCTATCATATTATTATTGTTGTGATACTCGCCTACGTAGCTTCCATGTAATTTATTGTCATAATGATCTGGAACATTTGGGAAGAAGCTTATCACTCCGGCTATCGCATCCGAGCCGTACATAAGGCTCGACGGTCCCTTAATCACTTCGGCACGCCCCACATTATAGTCATCTATCTCCAGTCCATGCTCGTCGCCCCATTGTTGCCCCTCTTGTCTCACCCCATCATATAGGGTCAACACTCTGTTATATCCCAATCCTCTAATAAAAGGCTTCGAAATATTTGGGCCCGTCTTCAACACCGTCAGTCCCGAACTACTTTTTAGCAAAGCATCTATAATATTAGATTGTGGATTGTGATTCACCTCCTCATACGACAAGGCAGTCACCGGAATTGGATTCTCACGAATAATAGTAGCCTTCGACACACCCGTCACAACCACCTCATCAAGCATCTGCAAATCCTCGTTCATCATCACCTCTAGCTCAACACCATTCGATTTGCCATTGACTTCTATCTTTTCGGTATGAGTTTTATATCCAAGCGATGACACTTTGATATAGTAGCTTCCACGTGGCAAGTTGTTAAGCACAAAGTTGCCATCAATATCAGTAACAACCACAAAATCGGTGTCGTCTATCGAAACAGTTGCATATGGAATGGGTCCCACCTCATCCTTCACTATTCCTGTGACAACTCTTTTTTGTCCAAAGGCTGGGAGGGTAAAAACGATAATAAATAAAAGCGATATAAATGATATAAGTCTATTGCGCATTAAAAAACAATCTTTTCATTAAAACAGAATGCAAACATAGTGATAACCATGCTATTCTCCCAAACCAGAATATTAAAGCATAATAAAAAAGAGTATTATTCTAAAACAAAACTCCGATTTTGGGAAACCATATGTTGCTTTGCACCCCAAACCCTCTTATCTAAAAACCCATGTGTGGTTTGGGTCATCAAAAATCCTAGCTCCTAAAATAAAATAGGGGGTGTCTCATAAGACTCCCTCTTTTTTTACATCAAGCTGCATATTTTTCTA
>CAYFSV010000193.1:0-2780 GCA_964345815.1 uncultured Proteiniphilum sp.
TAATTAATAACTATTGCGCATTATCTTTATTAAGATAGAAGTGTCTTAAATAGGTGCAAAAAAATACTATCGCTTTAAGAATGTAAGACCGTTGTTGATATCTTTTGCAAGCTCCAACACGGTTGTTTGCTCCAACATATCTCGCAAATCGTTTCTAATTGCTCCAAATTTGTGATGAAGAGGGCATGGTTTTTCGTCGCTACACTCGGGCAAGCCCAAGCCACAACCCACAAAGACATGATCTCCATCTATGGCTTCAACTATTTCACTCAATTTCAAGTGTGGCAATCTATCCGCAGGAATAGAAAACCCACCCGAAGGACCTTTTAGCGAGTCAACAACGCCATTGCGAGCAAGTTGTTGCAAAACCTTAGCTGTGAAAGCTTCGGGTGAATCAATCGATTTTGAAATCTCTTTTATATTCACACGGTTGCCCCACTGCGATTGTTCCGCAATATATAACATAGCTCTTATGCCGTATTCACACGCCTTTGAAAACATATCTATCTTTTTTGTTTGAGGCAAAGATAATAATTATTTTTACTTTCTGGATGTTTTTGTCCTAAAATAATTTTTTTTGTTTCAAATATCACATCTCACGGCTATTATTATGTTATGATATTGCGCTTTTTTCATATTCAATTGTATCTTTGTCGCATTAAAATTAATCACGGAGATGACAAATAAAGAATACGAATCAAAATTAGTTTCAATAAAATATCCTGAGCCAGATGCCTATGGAGCTCTATCGATGCCAGTGTACAATAGTTTGGCTTATGAGTTTGATACGGCCGAGGAGATGGAGGCTGCTTTTGTTGGCAACACCAATCAGTATGTGTATTCGAGAGTGACAAACCCCACTGTGCAACACTTTGAGGATAGAGTGCGAATTGCAACCAATGCTTATGGTGTTACAGCCCTTAATTCGGGTATGGCGGCAATTAGCAACACATTTTTTGCGCTAGCATGGAGTGGTTGCAACATTGTTTCGTCTAATAAGCTATTTGGTAACACCTATTCTTTTTTTGTAAATACCCTTAGCTCGTTTGGAGTTGAAATTAGATTTGTAGATCTTAAGAACAATGACGAAGTTGCAGCAGCACTTGATGAAAACACATGTGGATTGTTTGTGGAAATCATCTCAAATCCTCAAATGGAAGTTGTCGATTTACAAATGTTGAGCAACTTGGCTCATGAAAATGGGGTGCCCGTGATTGCCGACACTACATTAATTCCTTTTTCATCATTTTCTGCTTCTAAGTTTGGAGTTGATATAGATGTGATATCTAGCACCAAATATATTTCGGGTGGTGGCACAACGCTAGGAGGGCTAATTATAGATTATGGACTATTTGATTGGAACCAATCTCCAAAACTAAGAAATATTGCTGATGAATCACAATCAGCATTTCATTATCTATTACGTAAGGAAATCCATCGTAATTTGGGTGCATATATGACACCTCAAACAGCTTATATGCAATCGCTAGGGCTCGAGTCGATGAATATAAGATACCAGCGGCAAGCATCCACCGCCCTTCAGTTGGCAAAGCAATTGCAAGAAGTGAAGGCAATTGAGTCTGTTGGTTATCCCGGATTAGAAAATCATCCAGATTACGCTGTAAGTAAATCGCAATTTGGAGATGCACCTGGCGCAATGCTTATTTTTGATTTGAAGTCGAGAGACGAATGCTTCAAGTTTTTAAATAATTTGAAACTTATTCGTCGTGCCACCAATTTGTTCGACAATCGTTCGCTTGTTCTTCATCCCGCAAGCACTATTTATGTTGGTTTCACGCCACAACAGCGCGCCGAGATGGATGTTAGAGATACCACAATTAGATTATCCGTGGGGCTCGAAGATGTGTCAGATTTATATGCTGACATAGTGAATGCTTTGTCTCAAATAAAATAATTTTTCTTGCCATTTCTTGCATGTTAAAAAACAAAGGTATATCTTTGCACCGCTTTTGAAAGAAAGACAGTAGGTTGATTCGCTAGCTCAGCAGGTAGAGCACATCCCTTTTAAGGATGGGGTCCTGGGTTCGAACCCCAGGCGAATCACTAAAAAGCCACAATCACAGTGGCAAACAAACCGTTCAGATTGAAAGATTTGAGCGGTTTTTTTATTCCCATTCAAAGTGGATATAATAAATAGAATCTACTATTTAGCACCTTCCTTAGCAATATATTCCTCCACGATTGGCACATCAGCCTCAGCCCAGTCCACACTTTTTAGCTCATCCATAGCGAGCCATTTGTGCTGTTTGTGCTCCGCTAGAATTAGCTTGTCTGAATGCAGTTTCGACACGTAGGGAATTAGTTCTATCGAGATATTGGGATAATGATGTATCGATGGGCTGAGTCTTTTCAGAGGTTCGATATCCAGATTCAACTCCTCCTTGATCTCTCTTGTCAGGCAATCTATTTCTGTTTCGCCCTCTTCTATTTTTCCTCCTGGAAACTCCCACTTAAGGGGAAGGTTCATTTTGTGACTTCTTTGCACAGCCAACACCTTATTGTTGTTTTCAATTATTGCACAAGTAACCTTTATTAGCTTCATATCTATATACAGTTATAAAAAAAACGTGCAGAGCAACTATTGCCCCACACGTTTATATATTGAGCATCACTTGGATGCATTAGTCCTCTTTTTTTACCAACACAATGCCCAGTTCGTCAAGTTGCTCTTGCGAGATTGTGGCTGGAGCATCAATCATCACATCGCGTCCCGAGTTGTTCTTGGGGAATGCAATGGTGTCGCGAATACTGCTTAAGCC
>CAYFSV010000194.1:0-2758 GCA_964345815.1 uncultured Proteiniphilum sp.
CATGATTGTTTTTTATTTTAATTGTTTCATTGTTCTTTCTTTTAGCCACCAAGGTTCTCTTTGCCTCTTTTATCTTTTTACTTTTGTCTT
This sequence comes from uncultured Proteiniphilum sp., assembly GCA_964345815.1. Lineage (GTDB taxonomy): Bacteria > Bacteroidota > Bacteroidia > Bacteroidales > Dysgonomonadaceae > Petrimonas. Next base: position 91 of record CAYFSV010000194.1, read on the forward strand.
TTCTCTTTTATCTTTTGTCTTTTCTCTTCTCATTATATTATTCCGTTCTTAAACTCTCTACCGGATTTTTTCTTGCAGTTCGCCACACTTGCCAGGCTACAGTTGCAATGGTAACAGCCGTCACCAGCAAAAGGGCAAGCAGGAAGGATCCGGCTGAAATGCTCACTCTATATTCAAACTGTTGCAACCATTTGTCCATAAAAAACCACGCCAGGGGTGCGCCTATTGCAAACCCTGTAATAATCCAAACGAACATAGGTTTCATCATCAACCAAAGTATCTGATGTGCTTTTGCCCCGTTGATTTTGCGTATGCCTATTTCTTTGGTGCGTTGACGAACGGCGTAGTATGAAATACCGAATAGTCCGAAGGCGGTAAGTAAAATGCTGATAAGTGAATACATTTGTAGTAAATGTGACATTTCTGATATTTTGTTGTTTCGTTGCGCAAAGGTTTGATATATATCAGTATAGGTGAAGTATTCATCCGGATAGGTTTGCTCCCAAAGTTGTCGGATGTTTTTAATAGTTGTTTTATTATCACGGCCGTCTAACCTAATTTGCATGGATGTGATTTTAGTTTCGGAAGACGATATTTGCTTCATCACTACCGCCATCGTTTTATTCTCCAGTGAATTGAAGTAAAAGTCCTCCACAACTCCTGCAATAACGGATACAGAGTCGCGTGAGTACATATATTTTATTAAGGGTTCGCCAATTAAATCTTTCGCTGATTTTTCTGCCAAAGCTGCAAAAGTATTGTTTACAAATACTGCTGAGCCATATCTTTCGGATAAGGTCTCCCATTCACTACCCGCTATCTGATGGAGCTGCATGATGCGAAACAATTTCTCATCGCCGGTCAACCTTAGAACATTTGTTTCAAAATTCTCTCCGTTCTCTTTATGCATATCGCCATGCATAATCCAGGCGTTCATAAGCCCCATATCTCCCAGTGATATATCAGAGACACCCGGCACAGATTCGATTTTCTGTTTAAATATTTGCAGGTCGTTTCCTGTTGATGTATTCCATATCTCTATCAGATTTTGATAACGGTCGCCAGTTTGTTTAACCAAACCCATTTGGTGATTGGCGGTAAGCATACTCAATATTAATGCTACTCCAATCATAAACTGTGCGGTCACCAATATTCCAATCCAGTGATTCTTTTTCCTAACAAATAACTGCCCCATATCTCTGCCTGATAGTCGATTGATTTTGGAACTGGTTAGTAATGCGGGAAGTGTTGTTAGAATAAGGATAAGTATTACAAAAAATGGAAAGAATGACGAACTATAAAAATAGGATGCAGCGAAGTTTGCCGACACAATTTGATTAAAAAATGGAAGCAAGTCGTGCATTAACAATAGTGACAATAAGAATGAGATAAGTACCATCAGTAACATATCTGCAAATATCTGTAAACGGATGTCAGCCGAAGATGCTCCCATCAGCTTTTGCGCATGAATACTTTTAACACGTTGCAGTACGCTCGAAAATCCTATGTTCACATAGTTGAAAATGGCAATTAATAATACCAATATTGCAGATATGACTCCCACGAGTAAAAGATTACCTTTGCGATAATGCCAGAATGATAACTCCTGGTTACCATAATTCTTTGAAATAGCATCATCTAGCGAAACAAAATAATATTGTCCTCCCGCCAGTGTGGGTGTCTTATCTTTCTTCACTTTTTCTTCTAATTGTTGCAGATCGGGCTCTCCTGTCATCATCAATAAAGTAGGACCACCCCAGGCATTTTCGGGATCACAGAATAAGGCATCAAACGAGATAGATGATTGTTTTCTGTTTTTAGTTACTGCTCCAACTGTATATTGTTTTTCAACAGTATTATCCAGAAAGTCTTCTACCATTGTAATCTGCTTTCCCAAAGCATTTTCATTGCCAAATAATTTCTCAGCTTGTACCTGACTTATAATAATTGATTTGGAGTCGTTGAGTGTTTCCCACGAACCATAAAGCAATTCAAATGGGAAGAAATCCGGGAAAGAGCGGCTTACATTCAGTACTTCAATCGGATCATACATATTTCCATTTACCTCTATATTGGTATAAATGGAACTACCTAACTGCAAGAAGTCTTCTACCTCAGGATATTTGTTTTTGATCTGTTCAGGAACGCCATCCCTCATATATGCCACCTTTTTCCCGGGATCAGAGGGCATATCCTGCATCACCCAAACCATCCGCTTCCTATTCGGATTTGATTTTTCTATGCCCCACTCATACATAACAAATGCGCCTAATAAGTTGGTGCAGGCAATACCTACTGTAAGGCTTAGCAAAACGATTAGTGTAAACGTTTTGTTGCGCCACCAGTTTCTTAGAATGAGTTTTAATGATGTTTTGAACATATTTGTTTTGATTGTTTTTAGCCACTAAGACACCAAGTCTCTAAGGTTCACTAAGTTCTTTGTGCAACTTCGCACCTTACTGTCTTTGTGGCAATTCCCTCTTTTATCTTTTTACTTTTATCTTTTTACTTTTATCTTTTTACTTTTATCTTTTGTCTTTTTACTTTATCACCAACTCCTCCGCATCTCCAAAGTTAGCATATCCCGTAGTAACCACTCGGTCGCCGGGCTGTAAGCCTTCGATGATTTCGTATTGAACGGGGTTTTGTCTGCCTACGGTGATGGGGA
>CAYFSV010000195.1:0-2673 GCA_964345815.1 uncultured Proteiniphilum sp.
TAATAAGTTTCCCTCAAATGCTTCACATTCACCACCGTTTTATCCTTTGCTTTTAGATCATCGTGAGTGATTTCGACAACCTTTTTTTGTCCAGGATAGAGAGTGAAGAAATTGTCGGTGAAGCGAGCGCCAAGTTGCGGAACCTCGATGAAGACATCCTTTGCAAGCTTTTTGCTTGAAAGAGTTACTGTATATTTGCCATCGGCATATTTAACAGACTGCTTGATTTTGGTTTCGGGCAGATTGAGCTTGTTGGGCCAATAGAAGAAGTAGTCGCGAGTGGAAACCTCCTTACCATTAGCATCCGATAGCCATGCATGTACCACGGTGTTGTGGCGTTGCTCGTTGGTTACAAGGTCGGCAGCGTTGTAGGTTTTAACCACTTTGCTGGTATTTGCCTCAGCCATCACCTTCTCTTTGAAGCTGCGAAGCACCTTGCCATCAAAATCGATAACCTGCACGTTTAGGGTGAGATTGTTGATATCGTTAAGATGATCGGACATGGTGTAGTATGAAATTACATCGTCGCGAAACTCCACGCCAAGGGCTAGAGGAGCAAAAACGTTGCGCATTTTGTAGTGCTGAGCCTTCCAATTGTTGTAGTAGTCGATGCTAGACCATGAAACCACGGGCCAATCATCGTTGATTTGCCAATAGAGCGCACCCATGCAATAGGGACGACCGCGGCGATTGGCTTCGACAGCCTCTTCCATGCCATTGCCCTGCATGATGAGACCAACGTAAACGAAATCTTCGAACGTTTTGGGCTCGTGATAATACATATCCATATATTGCTTGATGATGGTGTTGCCGATTGGGCTCTTTTGGTGAATCTCCATCACATCGGAATTGATATCGAAATCGTCTTCGGTGGCAAATGTGCGGATAGTTTTCATTTCTGGGAATGATTGGAATCCGAATTCGCTGGCGAAGCGTGGAAGGCGGTCTGCCATTGCCTCGAAGGGCATGCGACCGTGCCATAAGCCCCAGTCGTGAACGTCGCTAGAGTTGAATTTGTTGACGTTGCCCCAGTTGCTATCAAACGGCGAACCGTGGATGTAGCTGCGGGTGCCATCAAACTCGTCAACTTTGGCGGGAAGAAGATCGCGGAACAGCTTGTCGTAGCCCTCGAACCATGATTGATAAACTTCGGGCGACACTTTTTTGTCCCAGCCCCAGAATTGGAGTCCCTCTTCGACTTCGTTGTTGCCACACCAAAAGGCTAGTGAGGCGTGGTTGCGTAGGCGACGGATGTTCCACTCGGCTTCGTCTGCCACGTTGTCGAGAAACTGATCGTCGGTGGGATAAACGGTGCAGCCGAAGATGAAATCTTGCCACACAAGAATGCCGCGCTCGTCGGCTTGGCGATAGAACTCTTCGCTTTCGTAGATGCCACCGCCCCAGATGCGCACAAAGTTGAAGTGGGCTGCCTCCATGTTGTCAAACATGCGTTGGTAGTAGTCTTTATCTTGTTGGGTTACCATGATTTCGCCAGGGATGTAGTTGGCTCCTTTGGCAAAGATTGGTTTGCCATTTACCTCGAAATAGAATGAGCGTCCGTGCTCATCTTCATCTTGCACAAGGCGAACGGAGCGCAAGCCAGTGCGTTGTGTTTTCTCTGCTACTATTTGCTCATTGGCTTCTACCTTTACAGTGAAGTCGTAGAGGTTTTGCTCGCCCCAGGTTATGGGCATCCACAGTTTGGGGTTGTTGAACTCGAGCGGAATGGTGACGGCGTTGGTGCCAGGATGTAGCGTGATGTCGAACGAGAGTTCTTGTGGCTCAGTGTCGCGAAGTCCGTAGGCTAGAATTACCTTTGCATCAACGGGCTGATTTGCTGCTGAGAATATTTCGATTTGGTTTTCGAGCTTGGCTACCTCTTCGGTGATTTCTTTTTGCTTAACGAAGATGTCGTCGATGCGAGCAGTATTATAAAATGTGAGCGACACGGGTTTCCACAATCCCATTTGCACGAGGCGCATGCCCCAGTCCCAACCAAATTGGTAGGGTGCCTTGCGATTGTAAACGCTGAGCTTTTGGTCGCTGTGATCGTTGTCGGCTGGATATTCGTAGCCAGCGGTGATGCGTGCGGGGTCCATGCGAGCGATGGGCGAATAGAAACGGATATAGAGATCGTTCTCTCCTTCGCGCAACGAGTTTTTTACAGAAACGCGTTGTCCCACAAACATGTTTTGAGATTGTAGGATGCGTGCACCATTTAGAAACACATCGGCGTGTGTGTCGATTCCTTCAAAAAAGATTAGTGCATCGTCGCTTTGAAGCTGCTCGGCTGTTACGGTAAATGATTTGCGGAAGTCCCAGTCTTCCATCTCGGGCCATTGCACCTCATTTTCGTTTACGCCAACGTATGGGTCGGGCAATACTCCAAGACGAATTAGATCGCGCTGAACTGATCCGGGTACCTCGGCATCATACCAAGTGTCTTTACCCTTTTGGCTAAACTGCCAACCATCATTCAGCGAAATTGTTTGTTGTGCCTGCATGGCAAAACCAAACAGAACTGCTAACATTAATGTGAATAGTCTATTCATAGGATTTAAATTAATTATTTAAAATTGTTTTTAGATTTCTGAATTAGGAACAAAGATAATGGAATTTTTGCGAAGCAATTCTTTTTCCCTTTTCCTTTTTACTTTTTCCTTGCGCAGCGTA
>CAYFSV010000196.1:0-2649 GCA_964345815.1 uncultured Proteiniphilum sp.
AAATCCAGCTAAGAAACATGACAATCTTCCATTATAAACAGAAAAAGAAAATGAAGAAATTACCAGTATCACTCTTGTTGCTGCTTTTTCTATTGTCTTTTTCATCATGTACCAAAAAAGTTGTTAACCCAAAGTTGGTTATCAATGAGGTACTTGTTGTAAATGAAAACAATTTTGTTGATGACTATGGACAAAGAAGCGCATGGATTGAGATTTTTAACAATACAGGAAGTACGCAAAATGTAGGAGGCTATTTCCTTACTAATGATAAGTCAAATACAAAAAAATATCCTATCCCTCGTGGAGATGTATTGACTAAGATATTGCCACAGCAGCATGCTCTATTCTGGGCAGATAATACACCTACAAAAGGTACGTTTCATTTAAACTTTACACTTGATACTAGTAAAGAAAATTGGATCGGTCTTTACGATGAGAGTGGTTTAGTGCTTATCGATGAGATAGTAATTCCTGGTGGGCAAGTTCCTGACGTGTCATATGGCTATGAGAAAGATGGTGTTAAGTATGCTAAAGATGGGTCTATTTTATTGGCTAATTTAGCAAAAGTAACACCTAGCACCAATAACTACACACTTGATAAGAATGAAAAAGTAGAAAAATTTCTTGAAATTGATCCAATAGGGGTATCAATGACTCTTACTGCTATGTTGATTGTTTTCTCCGCTCTTGTTATGTTATTTCTTGTATTCAAGCTTATAGGAAATATTTCAGTTTCTATTAGTCGTAGCAGGAACAAAGGTAAAGCTGTGGTAAAAGAATCTGAAACAGGGTCTACTAATATATCTGGGGAAGTACTTACAGCAATATTTATGGCTCTGCATGAAGAGCAAGACCAAGATCACGATATTGAAAGTACATTTCTTACATTCAATAAGGTAAATAAAACTTATTCGCCTTGGAGCTCAAAAATCTACGGATTAAGAGAGATACCACGCAAGTAAAAAATAATATTATCGTTAAATAAGCATCGAGACTATTTCTATATATTGACAAATTGTATCTACTTTTTTGCAATTTAGCAAATGGTCTCAAGATAAAACAAATTACTTAAAGATGAAACAATATAAATACAGAATCAACGGTAGTCTCTACAATGTAGTTGTTAATAGTACAACAGACGGGATTGCAGAAGTGGAGGTTAATGGCACTCCATACACAGTTGAAATAGAGAAGAAATCTAAAAAGCAGTCTTCTCCATTTAAAAAGCCTGCTCAAGCTCCAACAGCACACCCAGCTCCAGCTCCTCAGGTTACAAAGCAACAAACAGTTGCTAGTTCTAACTCATTGACATCACCACTTCCTGGTGTTATCTTAGATATCACTTGCAGTGTAGGTGATACAGTTAAGAGGGGACAAAAACTAATGATATTGGAAGCTATGAAGATGGAAAACAATATTATGGCAGACAAGGATGGTGTTATAAAAGAAATTAAGGTTAAAACAGGTGCTACTGTACTTGAAGGAACCGAGCTAATCGTAATTGAGGGATAAGTTTATGGATTACTTTTTTAGCGCTTTACTCGACAATATTCAGACCTTCTTAGGTAATTCTGGATTTGCGAATATAGAGATGGGTCATATAGCAATGATCCTCGTGGGAATTATATTTATATTCTTGGCTATCAGATTTGAGTTTGAACCCATGTTGTTGATTCCTATTGGTTTTGGTATATTAATCGGGAATGTTCCGTTTGATGTAACTGCTAATATGGGTATTGGCATTCACGAAGATGGCTCTGTTTTGAATACACTTTATCAAGGTGTATCCAAGGGGTGGTATCCGCCACTTATATTCTTAGGTATTGGGGCAATGACAGATTTTGCATCGCTTATTGCTAATCCTAAGCTAGTATTAGTAGGGGCTGCATGTCAATTTGGTATTTTTGGTGCATACATTGTGTCTTTGGCACTTGGATTCTTGCCTACAGAGGCCGCATCAATTGGTATTATTGGAGGGGCTGATGGTCCTACTGCTATCTTCTTAACATCTAAATTAGCACCACATTTATTAGGTGCAGTAGCCATTTCGGCGTACTCGTACATGGCTTTAATTCCTATTTTACAGCCTCCTTTTATGAGATTGCTTACTACTCAAAAAGAGAGAGTAATCAAAATGAAAGCTCCAAGAGTAGTATCACAAACCGAGAAAATTATTTTCCCAATAGTAGGTTTATTACTTACAACGTTCTTAGTTCCATCTGGTCTTCCACTTTTGGGCATGTTGTTCTTTGGTAACTTACTTAGAGAGTCGGGTGTTACACGTCGTTTAGCAGAAACTGCGCGTGGACCAATGATCGATATTGTAACTATCCTTTTAGGCCTTATGGTTGGTGTATCTACACAAGCTACTACGTTCATAACTTGGGATTCGATGAAGATTTTTGCTCTTGGTGCTACTGCATTTATTATTGCAACATGTGCTGGGGTGCTATTTGTGAAGGTAATGAACCTGTTCTTGAAAGAAGGAAATAAAATTAATCCACTTATTGGAAATGCAGGAGTATCTGCAGTGCCAGGATCTGCTCGTCAGTCACAAGTTGTAGGGTTGGAGTTTGATCCAAGTAATCACTTGTTGATGCACGCAATGGGACCAAACGTAGCGGGTGTTATCGGTTCTGCAGTTGCAGC
>CAYFSV010000197.1:0-2629 GCA_964345815.1 uncultured Proteiniphilum sp.
AAATGTGATAATTTAATTTCTGAAAGGCGTGTTCAGTAGTATAAAATTCAGTGTCTATGGTTTTAGAATCGTTTTTAGTGTGCTCTTTGTCTTGCATCGTAACTCGATAGCCAAGTAAGATATATGGATGTTTTTAGGTTAAGCTCATTCCTAGTAATACCACTAATCTCTTCTTTTGAAATAGTTTTATATTTCCCATGAAGAGTATCAATAAGCCTCAGTGATTTATTCACGGCTTCAGCATAGACCTTTTGTATCTCAAGATAGTTCTCGTTGTTTATTTCATCAAAGGACTCATATAGCTCCACAAAATTACTAGATACTCTATCTTTAATTTCTCTTTGCAAATCTTCTGTTTGAGATATAGCGAAGTCTCTAGACTGATTTCCTTTAATAGTATTGTTTCTATTTTTTAATGTTTCGCTTGAGGCACTATCCACAATTAAAGGCATTTTTGATCCATCAAAAACAGTCTTGACATTTTCGTAAGGGTATATGTTATTACTTTGGTCTATTCTCGAGTTTGAAAATACTATAGCCAATCCTATACCCAATATCACACCAGCCAATATAACAGCATATGACTTTCTCTTTTTGATTTTATGTTGAGTCGATAGAAAGTCAGTTATTTCATTCACATTATTAAATCTGTCTTCCATATCTAGGGCAAGACATTTCTTCAGGAGTTTTCTATAAATACGCAAAGGCTTCTTTATAGGACTTTCTTTTAAAATATATTCAAGTATCTTCCCAAATCCATACACATCCGTTCGTTGGTCTATCACGCTACCACTCAATTGCTCAGGCGCTGCAAAGAGCTCGGTTCGTCCAATGGAATGACTACTAAAACAATCCGTATAAGAGAACCCAAAGTCAATTAGTTTCAAGTCATTGTTTATCCCTGTAATCAACAGATTGTCGGGCTTCAAATCAAGATGGAGCGTTTGTCTTTCATGAATGTACTTTAGAGCTGACAATAACTGATTCAACAACTTATCAATATGCTTGTAGTCAGTGAAATACTTATGATTAGATTTCAACAAATCGGTTAAGGTAAAGCCATCAATATACTCGAGCAGTATGTAAAATCCATTCTCATCCTCCCCTTTAACAATATATTTCACAATATTTGGATGGTCAAGTGTGTATCCTATCTCAAACTCCTTTTGAAAAGCAGCCAAATACTTAGAATTGTTTTTATACTCTTTCTTAGGTCTTTTCAGAAAATGCCACTTGCCATAAATAAGCACTTTAAAAGTATCACTTGTAGCTCCATTTGTGAATATAGGCTTTATGTCTGAAAACACAAATGAGTTATTATTTCCATTACCGAAAGAGGAGCTTTCCATATTTACTTAATTGACATTGAGAGGGAAATGAGTATTACAGAATTGTGAGAGAAATGATTCCTGAGTGCTTCCCTGCCGTAAATCTCCCCATCGAAACTCCTTCTCTAATAACATTGGTAACAATCAAAGGATGGTTTAGCACAAAATGATTAATTTGAATAATATCACCTTCCCTAAGCTTGCTATTAACACTTTCTACTACTGTAAATGTATTACCTTCGATTAGCTCCACAGTTACTTCTCTTTCTGGCAAATAAGTAAACCTCACCTTATCAGAAGGTATTAAATGCTGAATATCAATCTCTTCAATTGTGCTGAATGAGGATGATGAATCGTTTGATAAAACCTTTTGATTGAGATCATCCCAATCAACATAGCCCAAATATTCGGCAACAACATCAAGCGTATATAAACGAGGGGCTTTCACACCCTCCATATATCCCAGAAGACGCTTAAGCGTGTTTGTGCTAATATTTTTCCCAGTTGACTTCTCTATATCATATGATAGATAATCATAATCAGAGGCGTACCTAATACTTTTTTGCATCTTATCTTCTAGAAGTTTCACAATTACAGGCGACAGCATAATATCAGTTTTAATGAACAAAGATAACACAAAATAAACATATAAAACCCAAATGGATGAAATGGACTACATGGATTATATGGATTTAAAGTTATTGAAACAAACTTACTATTTTTGAAAAAATATTTAAAAGAAAGGACGAAGCCGAAAATCCTAATTGATACAAAAGAGTAGGCATCTAAAATTACTTCTAAAAAATCATTCAAATGAAAAGATTACCTTTTTACCTTTCACTACTATTATTAGTAGTTTTCGTTTCAAGTTGCGCATCTGTTAGCAAAACCGGCTATGCTGCACCATTTACCAAAACAGAGGTTCATACCGATATTCTAAAAGCTGATTTAGATATCGACAAAAACAGGGTTGAAGCCTCTGCTAGTTCCACTTATCTTTTTGGAATGTGGAGAATATCAGGTGACAACAAGTTTACCGAAGCAGAAAATGCAGGACTACAAAATTCAGTTTTTGGTGGCCGTGTTGATAGAGTAAAAAGTGCCGCAATGTACAAGGCTCTTCAAAAAACTAATGCCGACATGTTAATTACACCCAAGTATGACACAGAAACCAAGAGCTACATTTTTGGACTAATCAAAACTTACAACGTAAAAGTAAGTGGATACAATGCCAAAATAAAAGATTTGCAACAATTGGATTTCCCTCTTGAGCAAACTATTAGGCAGATAAATGAATAAAT
>CAYFSV010000198.1:0-2616 GCA_964345815.1 uncultured Proteiniphilum sp.
GTGATAGAATCATATCACCGTCCTATAATCATGTCACCCCTAACGGGGTTTATTTGACGGTTAATTTATTGTGTTGCAATCATTCCGCCGTTCTTTAATCATGTCACCTTTCTATAATCATACCACCCCTGATGGGGTTTGCTTGGTGGTTAATTCATTGTGATAGAATCATATCACCCTTGATGGGGTTTGCAACAATCAGCTTTGGCGGACAATTTATTGTTACCAAAGATATCTATTGTGTGATTTGAGTTTAATATTGTCATAAAAAAGAGTATTTTTGTTGCATTATTAATAAATTTCAATCGCCATAAACAAAAACTTAAAATAAAATTCAAATGAGAAAAACTTTCCTATTATCTATTCTTGTGTTTTGCGCGATGTTTACGATAACAGCGCAAGAATCAGAAAAACAATTTATTAAAGAGAATATCGACTTTGCCAAGTTGCAGGTTGAGCATATGTTGAAGATGCCATTTTCGCCTACACAGATGCCTCAAACCTTAAACAAGAATGGCGACTTAGTGAGATTTGGAATTAGAAGCTGGACAGCGGGTTTTTTCCCTGGCACTTTGTGGTATGTATCAGAGTTTACGGGCGACAAGGCTCTTACTGATTCGGCTCGTGCATGGACTGATAAGATGGAGTCGGTGAAAGATTTCACTGACAATCACGATATTGGTTTTATGATGTATTGCCCATTTGGAAATGCCTATCGCATCAATCCTGTGGACGACGACAAGGAGGTTTTAATAGAATCGGCTCGTTCGCTTAGCACTCGATTTAATCCTGTGACAAAGACTATCAAGTCATGGAACAGCTGGCGTTCGTGGAATGGTGATGAGGTTTTTGAGTTTCCAGTTATCATTGATAACATGATGAACCTAGAGCTGCTTTTCTTTGCTTCCGAAAAAAGTGGTGACGATTCGTTTAAAGAAATTGCTATTTCGCACGCCACACAAACTATGGATAACCAGATACGTGAGGATGGTAGCCATTTCCACGTTACGTTTTATGACACCAAGACGGGCAATTTTATAAAAGGTGAAACTTCGCAGGGCTATTCAGATAATTCTACATGGTCTCGCGGTCAAGCATGGGCTATTTATGGTTTCACAGTGATGTATCGTGAGACTAAAGATCCTAAATTTCTTGAAACGGCAATTAAAACTGCTAACTTTTATCTTGATCATGATAACCTACCTAGCGACAAGGTAGCTTGGTGGGACTTCAATGCCTTTCAACCAGGATATAATCCTGGGGTGAGATCTAATGCTAGAAATATATCTACAAACTATCGTGATGTGTCTGCTGCGGCTATCACGGCTTCGGCTTTGTTTGAGCTTAGCACTTTTGTTGAAGGTGAAAGAGCCAATAAATATTTTGATGCAGCTGTTGATATTGTGCATGCATTGGGAAGCCCGAAATATAGAGCCAAAGAGGGTGAGAATGGCAATTTTGTTTTGAAACATAGTGTTGGTGCAATTCCTCACAATAACGAAATAGATGTTCCACTTGTTTATGCTGACTACTATTTTGTGGAGGCTTTGGTGAGATACAATGCGCTATTGGATGGAAACCCAATCCCGTTTTCTAAATAGTATAAACAAATAATATACAATGCGACTCTGAGTTCACTTAGAGTCGCATTTTTTCTTTCGTATATGATCTTTGTGCTTTAAATCAAAAATGCTGATGCTGCAGAAAACACCTCTTTGAAAGCGTTGTTGAGGGCAGCTGTATCTTTTTCGGTATGTGGAAATGGATTCTCGTGGGTGTAGTTGAACGAAAAGTCTTTTAAGTCTATTGAAGCCTGTGCTGATTCTACTCCCATCGCTTCTTTCACACCATGATACGGGATAACAATATCTTTCGTCAGTGCTATACCACTTATTCGGTGTGCTATGTTTTTGAAATCAATTTCTCGCTCTTCCTTAAATTTGTCGGGCGAAATCATACGTCTAAAAGCAGTGAATATATTGTCGCGCTTCCACAACGAGTTTTCTTCATTACCAAAGATGTATATATAATATTGACGAAGCTTTTTGAACGATGCTGTATCTAGGATGCTTCGTGAAACTCCAAACATCGAGCTAAAGATGCTGCCGCCACAAAACATAAACAGGCGTGATGATGAAAATAGGCTTTTGTAATTAGATAGCAGCGCCACTTGCGAAAGAAAGGCTCCGATGGAATAGGCGAAAATATTAATCTCGGTACCTTCTTTAAACATTGGATGCTTGCCGCTTTTTATCTCTTCAAAAAGTTGTGTCACATCAAATAGAGTTTGTCTGCCCGAAAGATAAAATCGGCTGGGATGTTCGCTCAGCCTATCGCTCAAGGCTATATTGGCATAACTTATAGATCTGTCGTGGCTATATATTTCTTTTCTGCTATTTAGAGTTGCAATCATTTTTCGAGGGTTTGTCCAATCAGTTTCACCTCTATTCATGTGATAGGCAATTGGAAAAAGAATTACTGGCATTCCTGTTTGTTCACAAATATATTCAGCCCAAGTGAGATATTTGTTCCATGATCTTTCGTTGAGCCCATGAAGCAATAGTATGGCTTTGTCGAATTTGTTTTTTCCTTTTGGAGCAAATACTGGATATTGAA
>CAYFSV010000199.1:0-2614 GCA_964345815.1 uncultured Proteiniphilum sp.
TATTTTATATCATATTGTGTAGGTAACTTTAATATTATAATTTTGCAGGCACTTATGATTATGTGTTGAAAATATGTTTGTTGGTGGATGAAAGATTTATCAAAAGTATATTTGGATAATTCAATTATTATTTCAATCAAAAATCACTTTGCATAAATCAGCATTACTTACGGTTTGTTTTCGTTAGCAGGTTGACATGTATATGAACAATGTTTTATAAATTTGCAGACACAAAGTAATCAACAGTTATGTTTGATGAGTTATCACACGTTTATGATAAGTGTTGTATGTGATTGATTTTGTTAGGTTTATTATTTATAAAAAAGTTTATAGATGGATAATAACAACAATGTGATTGATGATAATAATATATTGATTTAATAATCCGATTGTTATTAACAGTATCAACAGCCTATAATCATTATCATATTTATCTTTTAAATTTTTTATTCATATTATAATTAATGGCTTCTGATGGAAAAAAAGGAATTGATTGAACAAATAAATATTCTTCGTAAAGAAAAGAATGCTATAATTTTGGCTCATTACTACCAAGAGTCGGAAATACAAGATATTGCAGATTTTGTTGGAGATAGTTTGGCTCTTGCCCAGTGGGCTAGCAAAACTTCTGCCGATATTATAGTATTGTGTGGAGTTCATTTTATGGGCGAAACTGCAAAAATACTATCACCTACCAAAAAGGTTTTAATTCCTGATATAAATGCTAGTTGCTCGTTGGCTGAGAGTTGTCCAGCTGATGCTTTTGAACAGTTTATTATAAACAATCCTGGGCACACAGTTGTTTCATATGTAAACACCACTGCCGCAGTTAAGGCATTGACTGACATAGTGGTAACAAGCACCAATGCTAAGCAAATAATAGAGTCGCTTCCGTCGGATGAGAAGATAATCTTTGGTCCTGACAAAAATCTTGGCGACTATATCAACAAGCAAACTGGGAGAAATATGCTTCTTTGGGATGGTGCATGTCATGTACACGAACAATTTTCTCTTGAAAAGATATTAGAATTAAAATCTGAACATACAGATGCTGAAATTTTAGCACATCCCGAATGTCGCAAGTATATTTTGGAGATTGCTGATCATGTTGGATCAACTTCATCGATATTGAAATATGCTACTAACTCTACTAAAAAGAAATTTATAGTTGCAACCGAGTCAGGCATTCTTCATCAAATGATTAAAGATAATCCCGACAAACAATTTATCCCTGCACCGCCCGAGGATTCAACTTGTGCATGCAATGATTGTTTCTATATGAAAATGAATACACTTAAGAAATTGTATTTATGCTTGAAAAACGAAACCCCCGAGATTCTTGTAGAAGAGGACTTAAGAATAAAGTCAGTGAAATCTATTGATCGAATGCTAGAGATATCGGCAAAACATGGCTTATAATTTATGAACAGAGGAATAAGATTAAACAAATTTATTAGTGATAGTGGAATATGCTCACGTCGTGAGGCGGATAGGTATATTGAAAATGGGCATGTTTTTGTAAACGGTAAGCGTGCCGAAATAGGCTCGACCGTTACAAGAAAAGACAAAGTGCTTCTCAATGGACTTCTTATAGAACCCAAAAAGGAAGATGACTTTGTGGTTCTTGCTCTTAATAAACCTACAGGAATTGTGAGTACTACCGAAAGAAGCGAACCCGATAATATAGTTAGCTTTGTGGGCTATCACGAGCGTATATTCCCAATTGGTAGGTTGGATAAAGATTCGCAAGGATTGATATTTCTAACAAACAATGGTGATATTGTAAACAAGATACTACGTGCAGGCAATGCTCACGAGAAGGAGTATATAGTAACCGTCAATCGTCCTATTACTGATGATTTTGTAGAAAAAATGTCATCGGGCATTCCTATTTTAGGAAGGGTAACCAAAAAATGTCATGTTGAAAAGATTTCTGAATTTGTTTTCTCTATTATTCTTGTTCAGGGGCTAAATAGACAGATTAGAAGAATGTGCGAATACTTAGGCTATAGTGTAACAAAGCTTGAGCGCATTCGTATAATGAATATTTCTCTCAAAGGTATTCCTGTTGGAGATTGGAGATATCTTACAGCCAAGGAGATGGATATTTTGAATAACTCAATTTCTTATTCATCAAATGATTATGCATCACGCTCATCAAAGCATCAAGATAAATCGACAACTAAGAATAGGCGTTCTTCATTTAGCGACTTGACAACAAGAGATGGTACTAAGTCAAAATCTACAAAAACATCTTCAAAGTTTACTACATACAATCCAAAAGCAAAGGAGCTGAGAAAGAAACCGAAATCAAAGTCAAAATATGATGAGCGACCAAATCAAAAACCTACTAGGTTTAGATCCAAAAAGCGGTAATTATTAATAAATTAATAGATTAAGTAAAGGTATATCTTCTTGATATGCCTTTTTTTTGTACCTTTGTCGCCCTATATTCCGTAAAAAGGTTATCAGGAATAAAAATCAATTACTAATAAACTAAATATAAATAATAAGATGGCTCTACAATGTGGAATTGTTGGTCTTCCTAATGTTGGAAAGTCCACACTATTCAATTGCTTATCAAACGCAAAAGCTCAAGCAGCAAACTTTCCTT
>CAYFSV010000200.1:0-2592 GCA_964345815.1 uncultured Proteiniphilum sp.
TTTTAGTTTTTAGTTTGCGAAGCACAGCGTAGCATTCATAAACCCCATTGATTGGATATATAAAAGTGTGATTTGCACAATTGAATTAAATGTATTACTTTTGAACAAAATTAAATGAAGATATGTTCATATGTTTTACACGACACAATGAGTACAATAAAATTTGAAATAGACGTAAAGACTTTCAACAAGTCGCAATTTGAAGAAGCAGCATATATTTTAAAAGCGTTGGCTAATGAAATCAGACTTAGCGTTATCGCTTTGCTAACCGAAACAGAGGAAAGAACTGTTACGGAGATGATGGAAATCATTGGTTGCGAGCAATCATTGCTCTCATATCACCTCACCGACATGCGCGCCAAGGGAATATTGAGCATGCGCAAAAGTGGCAAAAACTGTTTCTATTCAATCAAAAACAAAAGAGTGATAGAAATGCTTTCGTGCGTGGTGGGATGCAAAAAAGAGGATACGAAATGATACTAACATTTATCAAAAAACATTGGCACAAAGCTGCAGGGATAGGCATTGGCGCAATAGGCGGATATCTATACTATCACTATGTGGGATGCGTGAGCGGCTCGTGCCCCCTCACTTCCAATCCTTGGAGCATGACGATATATGGCGCAGTGATGGGCATGTTGCTGTTTGATATGATTGGTGCAAAAGCCAAACACAAAAGCAACAACAACACAACGGGCGAAGAATAATACATTACATAAAACAAAAACTAAAAATGAAAATCAGACTATTCCTGGCGGCTATTCTTGCCGTGGCTATAACGGTGTCGTGTAGCAACAACAGCGCAAAAGACTCGGAAGCAACCGACGCAAACAATACAACAGAACAAGAAATAAAATCAAATAATAATAAAATGGCAAAGACAATTAATTTAACAAGAGACGAATTTTTAGCAAAAGTAGCTAACATCGAAGCAAACCCACAAGAGTGGAAATACTTGGGCGACAAACCCTGTTTGATAGACTTCTATGCCGACTGGTGTGGACCATGTAAAATGGTTGCTCCAATCCTTGAAGAGCTAGCGGGCGAGTATGCCGATGATCTTTATATCTACAAAGTGGACACCGAAGCAGAGCAGCAATTAGCAGCCGAGTTTGGCATCCGTAGCATTCCATCACTTCTTTTTGTGCCGATGGAAGGACAACCACAAATGGCTCAGGGAGCTCTACCCAAGGACGCTTTGAAAGAAGCAATTGGCGAGGTTCTTCTTAAAAACTAAAACAAGATGAATAATATGTTTATCGAAAGTAAAAGCAAATATGGGTTCGACGAAACCGTCGAAAAGCTAAATGAAGCAATTGCCCAAGGTGGATGGAGAGTGCTACACACGCACAATCTGCAAGAAACAATGATTAAAAATGGATACAACGACGTGTTGCAAACCAAAGTAATTGAACTATGCAACCCACAGCTGGCACACAAATTGCTTTCCGATGATTCGATGAGGATATATTCAAACATGATGCCTTGTCGCATGTCGGTGTATGAGCAAGCAGATGGCTTCACCTACGTTTCGCGCATGAACACCAAGATGCTATCAATGCAGATTGGTGGCAAAGTGGAAGAGGTGATGGGCGGTGCCTTCACCATGGCAGAAGAATTTGTGAACAAGGTGAGTGAATAAAAATCAGCAACGTATCACTTGCTGTGATTACTAAAAAATGATGAGGGCGCAACTTTCGTAGTTGCGCCCTCAATCTTTTCAAACACTTTTTTATTCAATGTCTTACTTTCTCAAAGCCTTTCGATTTACCTTTTTGCCTTCTCACTTCTTAGTGCTTTTCCTAATTTCTCCAGGCGTCTCGCCAATTCTATTCACACAAAAGTGATATAGATGCGAAGCACTCGAGAAACCAAGTTTGCGAGCAATCACAGCAAACGAGTAGCTTGTGTTTCTAAGTTGATATACCACATCTCTTTTCTTAATCTCCATCAACCACTGTTTAGGTGTGGTGCCAAGATGTTTTTGAAAATGTCTAGTGAACGTTTTGCTAGAGTTGAAACCACATTTTTCGGAAAACTCCTCCACCGATTCCACACCTTTATAGTTTGAAAGAATCAGCTCGATAAAATTGTCATCATCTGGCTTAAACTCCGACACATTCACAGCAAGCACATTTGTTTCCTTAGGGCTATAGATAACTCTCTCCTTTCCGTTAGCAAAATGCACCACAACCTTTTCCACGTTGCTATATACTTCGTCTTTCTCTTTATATAGATAATTATTCATTTTAACCTAAATATTTTCTTCTCTTTTTCAAGCCTTTAATATCTTATGTCTATTGTCTCTTTTAGATGAATTGATTCATATTTAAAATATTTGCCGTGCCTACCGGCTACGTTTTGCAGACGCTATGGGGTAACGTCTGTGGCTTTGTAGCCGATAGTGCACTTGGCAAATTGTGCCTTGCCAGTGCGTTGCTGGCAAGGCGGGAGTATTGTTTTAGCTATTGGCTACTCCTCTATCCCCAGTGCGATGCCCCCGAAAGAATCCGATCCTGCGGAACGAGCTTCAGACCAAGGCTCGAGCAGATGCACGGAGAACTTGTACTCGTGATTGCGGTAGATGTTGTA
>CAYFSV010000201.1:0-2557 GCA_964345815.1 uncultured Proteiniphilum sp.
TATCAGGTTTCTTCATTCGAGATCATTAATTCTGAAATTGTTGGAAATATCGAGGTATCTCAAGCCCCGGTCACTTCAATTTCTGCAATCGGCGATCAAAAATTATTGGACAATCTGATCGTTGAGGTTGAAGATCAAAAATTGAAACTTTCTATGAAAGAGAATTTGAGAAATTTCAATCTGAAACGCAAAAGTGCAAAATTAACAGTTTATATTTCGATGCCCCATCTCATAAAATTGGAAAGCGAAGGTGTCGGAAACATCCGGTTGATTGGAGATATTCAATCGCCAGAATTGACTATCCAATCAGATGGCGTGGGAAACATCTCTTCTGACAATCTCAAATCAGAATATTTGCAAATTGAATCAGAAGGTGTGGGAAACATTTTGCTCCATGGCTCGAGCAACGAGATGAGCATCCATTCCAATGGAGTTGGCAACATAAATGCTCACAAAATGATAGCCAATCAAGTGCGCATAAAATCAGACGGAATTGGGAATATCAAGTGTCACGCGGTAGAATCTTTAGATATCGAATCAAGCGGAATTGGTAATGTGACCTATTGGGGCAACCCCGTCACAAAAAATTTAAACAAAAACGGTATCGGCAAAATAAAGGAAGGAAGATAATCAGCACTTTATCATCTTTTTCTTCCGCACGGAATGAAAAATCAACATCATCGGTCAAAAACTTAACACATGAATGTAGTGAACCCCGGATAAAAAACCGGGGTTGCTTATTTATTATAGAAATTGCAACTCACAAGAAAAATTCTGACTAAATATTTTGAGTTGCGCCCCCCTTCATTTCAATTCTTTCTTTATCTTTGCAAATAAAACCAAACAATTCGATACTGAAAATTGGCAATGAAAAGAAACAGTTACAAAACAGTGCCCAGAAAACTTAAATATAAGAATATCAAAAAACGCGATGAGTTTGTTGTAAACCGATAAACTTATCTTGGGCAAAATGCAAAACCTTAGCCCAAGATCATGAAAGTAGCATGACCTAACCACTATTCAACAATTTAATTTCTAATAAAATAAACAAAACTTTGCCAAGTGACACCTGTGGTCGTTTGGCGAAAAAACCCTATCAATAAAATGAAATTACCTTTTGCAGAATCCTACAGAATTAAAACTGTAGAAATCATTAAAAGAAGCTCAAGAGAAGAGCGCGAAGAGTGGATCAAAGAGGCAAAATATAACCTTTTTGGTCTCAAAAGCGATTATGTATTTATAGATTTACTCACCGATTCCGGCACCGGCGCATTGAGCGACAATCAATGGTCGGCAATGATGGTGGGCGATGAAAGCTATGCCGGCTCAAGATCATATTACAACCTGAAACAAACCATTGAAGAAATTTTAGGCTTCAATTATTTTTTACCCGCACATCAGGGGCGTGCCGCAGAAAATATTTTGTTCTCCACCATCGTAAAAAAAGGTGATGTATTGCCCGGGAATTCGCATTTCGACACCACCAAAGGTCATATCGAATTCCGGCAAGCGCAAGCAATTGACTGCACAGTGGCTGAGGCAAACAACAGCCAATTGGAATTGCCATTCAAGGGCAATGTAGATATTGAAAAGCTCGAAAAAGTACTGCAAAAATATCCTAAAGAACAAATTCCGGCAGTGATTCTAACCGTAACCAACAATACCGCCGGCGGACAACCTGTATCGATGGAGAATATCAGATCGGTTTCCGCTTTATGCAAACAATACGATATCCCTCTTTTGATGGATTCGGCTCGATTTGCCGAAAACGCCTATTTCATAAAAATTCGCGAAGAAGGATATGCCCATAAAACCATCAAAGAGATTGTTAAAGAGATGTTTACATATGCCGATATCATGACCATGTCGTCAAAAAAAGATGCAATTGTGAATATTGGTGGTTTTGTTGCATTTAAATCCAAAGACTTGTGGAAACAGGTTCAAAAGTTTTGTATCATGAATGAGGGTTTTATCACTTACGGAGGATTGAGCGGAAGAGATATGAATGCATTGGCTGTGGGTTTGGATGAAGGAACAGATTTTGACTATTTGGAATCGCGCATTAAGCAGGTGGAATATCTGGCAAGCCTGCTCGATGAATATGGCATTCCATACCAACGTCCTGCCGGTGGGCACGCCATTTTTGTTGATGCAAAAAAGATTCTCACCCATGTTCCCAAAGAGCAATTTATTGCTCAAACTTTAGCCATCGAATTGTATTTAGAAGCCGGCGTGCGGGGTGTGGAAGTTGGGGCTTTGCTTGCGGATCGCGATCCGGTGACTCGCGAAAACCGATATCCCGAACTTGAATTTTTGCGTTTGGCAATTCCACGACGAACCTACACAAACAACCATATGAATGTGGTGGCAGCAGCATTGAAAAATGTTTACGACCGAAGAGAATCAATTACCTCCGGATATGAAATCGAGAGCGAAGCTCCCATTATGAGGCATTTTACTATTGAGCTGAAGCCGGTGAAATAGCATTTGAGTGAACCAAAAAATCGGTCCTGAATAATCGATAGTGTTTATTTGGGACTGATTTTTTTGGAAATAA
>CAYFSV010000202.1:0-2504 GCA_964345815.1 uncultured Proteiniphilum sp.
ATCGTTTACTGTTTCAAAAATTAGCAATTCAAAATCCTTATTGGAAATTCCTATTGAAGACAAGAACTTCTTGTTTTTTTTGAAAGACTTCCACAATAGTTTCTTATCTTTTTCATCAAGCCTTACCTTATACAAGAGGTTGGAAAGAGAAACAATCAAAGGTTTCTGCTTATCATCAATCTTTCTTTTACTGAAAGCCATATATTCCTCGAGATCATTTTTATCATACTTTGGCTGTAATCCTGTTATCGGATTAACTAGCAATTGAGTAGAAGAATTCATCAGATTCACATAAGAACCTAATTCATATTGCTTTGACTCAGTCATTAAGTTGTAGTCCAGACCAAAAGTTCGTGTTCTGTCGATTGCACTATTGAGTTGTTGAGTTTCATCTTTAATGCGGCTTATACGCTCATTTATTTCTACAATAGCAAGTTCGTATGATTTAACATCACGTTTGCTGATGAGGGTGAAAATATCCTCAAGACGGTTGTGGTCGCTTTTTCCTTTCCATAGCAGAAACCCGCTACTAACAAGTGCAACTCCGGCAATCGCCCAACCAACTGGTCCGGCTAGAGCCAGAAATGCATTGCCTGCAGCCATTCCTCCACCACCGGCAGCAAGCGCACCGCCGCCCAACCAAGCTAATGCCGCGTTGGTAGCTGCTGCACCACTCAGTGTAGATATAGCTGTTCCTGTTGAGGCAATACCGAACGTTGTCGCAATTCCCATTGCGGCAGTAGGACCAAGAGCTGCTACTGCGACTCCAGCGCCTACACCAGCAGCGCCTTTCCCAGCACTTTTTGCTACAGCATTTTTGTAATCTGATTCAATCTTTTCTGCTTGCTGCATCCAGTTCAGACGGATTTTTTTCAGCTTTTCATACTCTAATCGCTTCTCACTAGGAACATTTCTAATGTCGTCAAATAGTTTTTGTATGGTGTTCAATTCATCATAAAGATGGCTTGTGTGTGCGCCCAGTTCATTTATTTTTTCATTTGTTTGTTTGATAGCTGATTCTGCCTGCTCTTGGGCAATTTTTAACCTCGATTTTTTCTTGGTCATTTTCTGTTACCTCCAAAACATGAATCTATATCGGATTTTGTCCTGAGTATATTATGATCAGGCACCTTTCTAAGTTCTGCTAACTGGACAGATTTCTTGAATGCCTGAACATACATATCACTGTTCTTAAAGTCATCAACAAAATTTACAAGCTCCTTATCATCGTAAAGCTCAGATAATAATGAGAGTCCATTCAGATAGTTTTCCACGATGATTATCTCTCTTCTAGCAAACTGAGATTCCGACTCAGCCTTTCTTATTACATCAACCCACTTTGTTTCGCCATACAGTGAAATTGCGAAACGCCCCACCCCCACTATGTTAAGGCGAAGAGAAAACTCAGTTATATTGAAGGTTCCTCCTCCAGTTATGAACGATCTTATAGTTGCATCGCCAAGATCCATCATGCAGAAAGTACCATGAGCTACCGTGAGCATTCTTTTTACTGTGGGATTTGAGAACGGCTCACATGCTTGCCACATAGCAGATGCTGAACGTTCTTCTTTCTCTGTTTTTATGTAATATTTCACCAATCGTCTTGTGGTATATAACAACCTTACAATGACCTCATTGATAAAGACTGGAATAGCCTGAGTCGCTTGGAAGCGAATGTCGTATCCTTCTTTGTAGATGCTCATCGCCAGCTCATTTATTGTCTCGTCAAACTGTGAAACAGGAACATTCAATTTTCTCTTTATTGCTATAATATCGTTCGTCCATGCCCAAAACGGTGAAGGTATTCCCATGCCTCGGCTTTTACTGCCAGACGATCCAGATACATCGGAAATTAAATGTCCAAACCAATTAACAAACCCAGAAAATAATTTTGTTGGGACACTATTACCATGAAGTTCAAATTTCCCATCAGCATTTTGTAAAGATATCAGTTCTCCTCCAGAAACAAAGTGCGATTGATTTGTAAACTGATCTAATATCGAAAAGAACAAACCAAGCAAAGTCGGATTATGTCCAAGTGATTTAAAATGATGATTTGTAGGATTTAAATCAAATATGATACTGCCAGCATCACCTGCTCCACGTTGATCATATGGTATTTTAAATTTCTTCTCAAGAAAGCGGATTGCTGACGACAGTGAATCATCCCCTTTGCCATCCCACCCACAGAATTTAGCGAAAGTAGCTGTCCGATTTGCAAACCATTTATCTATAACATCACCAACTGGTGATTCTCCAGGTTTCCCAACTAAAAAAATGTCAATAATACCACAAAGAACTCCTGAACTTGCCGCCAAAGCATAATCCAATTTGTCACAGTTGGGTCTAAGGCTCTCAACCGAACTGATTGTCTCTTTAAAACTCTGCATTTCATTTTCTGCAGCTGTTAATGCAGTTTCAATGGAAGATGCAAAGTTGTATCCATCATCAGTTACATCTATTTCAAGAATTAATTCGGCTGTTCCTACTGCCTGGCTCATACC
>CAYFSV010000203.1:0-2499 GCA_964345815.1 uncultured Proteiniphilum sp.
AATTAGTTTACACCACCTTACACTCTTTCTGCAATCTCCATAAACACCATGTGTTCAGACTCATTTCCATTTGGAAATCTCTTTGAACAGGTGGTGTTCGAACTCATTTCCAAATGAAAATTGAAATCAATTTGTCGTATTTACTAAGGTCGTTTCTTTTGTTTTTTATTCACTCTGCAAAGCATTGGCTGGATTAATTTTCATAGCCCTTTTGATTTGCCACACCAGTGTAAGCAGCGATATCGCGCTTACCACCACTGCCGCCAACGCAAAGAGCCACCACGATATGGAAGCCTTGTGTGCAAATCCTTCGAGGTATTTACTAATGGCGAAATAGGAGACAGGCACAGCCACTACAAATGCTCCTGCCAGCAGGTAGAGATATTTTTTGAGCAACAGCTGCATAATGTCTTTTGCCGTGGCTCCGTTTATTTTGCGCAATGCAATCTCTCTGTATCGTTGTTGAATTTCGAAAAGAGAAAGAGCAAACAGACCCATTGACGAGATAACAATAGCTAACAATGCAAAAAGAGCGATGATATTGCTCACCCGTTTGTCCTCATCATAGAGCTGTGTAATTTCTTCATCCAGCAGAGTGTAGGTGAAATCGGCATTGTCATTCACTTCTTTGTATATAGACTCTATGTAAGCAACTGCTTCTTCTTTTCTTCCGGGTGCAAACTTTGCCATAATCGGCATCGTGTTGCCTGCAGTTATTGTAGTACCATGATTTTTGCTTTCGGTGAAAGTGATTATTAAAGGAGGTGTCTTTTTAGATAAATGTCCGATATTAAAATCCTCTATAACACCAACAATTTTATATGCAGGATTTACCGAGTGATCTTCTCCTGCACTCATCCATAATCTTGTCTCGGGCTGAAGAGTTTCTGTGTAAATATCAGAAATATTAAAGTTCTGTTTTGCTGATTTATTTATAATGCATTTATATTGGGCAAACTCATCAGTAGCATCCCACAGTCTGCCTTCTGCCAGTTGGAAATCAAAAAAAACAAGATATTCTCTAGATGCAAATTTTAAAGCTACCTTGTTATATTCTGACTGTTCACTATTTCTGAACATCACACTACTCTTTAAAGCATATATAGGTGGCTGGTCAATAATCCAGTCTGTAATTATTGGCGACTCATCCAGTTTATCTTTAACCAGTAACATTTTCTCTTGTGTTATTCTGTAGGCTTTCTGTTGTTCTTCAAAATCTCTTATCTGATGTAGATGATTGTCTACAATCATTTTTGTAACAATTATATCTTCGGTGTTGTATCCCGGTTTTGTATTTAGCATAAAGTTGAGTTGTTTCATAAAAAATATAGAAACAATTAACAATCCAAATGAAATCATATACTGAAGAAATAGAAAGCCCTTTCTAATAACTGTCGATTCAGCTTTGAAGCCTATAGCATTGAGTGACCTCACGGGCGCTGATCTTTTATACCTGAAATATGGATATATCGAAACGAGAATTGGTAAAACTGCGAGGACTATTGCAGACAGTCCTATGTCGAAGCTGAGATTGGGCATAACCGCGAATCCCAGTCTGCTCTTAATAACAGTTGCAGTCACTTCAAGTAAAAACCAGGCTATGATCAATGAGACAGAAACAACTATTGCATTTTCAATCCATATTTGTTTGGCTGTTTGCCATAAGCTTGCACCGTAAACCTTCTTTATGCTTAGCTCACGTCCTCTCTTCATCGCTATCACTGTATATGTGTTGATAAAGTTAAACAAACCAATAATGAGGATAACGAGTGCAACCAATGATAGTATTTTTACATTATCTATGTTGCCTTGAATGAAAATAGGGTCGTCTTCCTGATAAACCGTTCGAGAGCGATCAAAGTAAAACTCTTTTAATGGAACCAGTTGAAATTTTGAGGACTTGTTCCAGTCATCAGTTGTAGTTACTCCTATGTTACGATTGACTTTTTTGTAATCATTATTGTTGTCGAGAAGAATCAAATTATGATCCATCCTGTCCCAGTTTGTTCGCAGATTATAATTAACAAGCAAGTCAAACTCCAAAAATGATTTTGAGGATGGCTCGCTTATAACTCCAACTACTTTTAATATTTCACCATTCGAAAAAGTAAATGATTCACCGATAGGATTTTTCCTGCCAAATAATTTGTTGGCAAACGTTTCCGTCAGGATTGTTTCATTGGGATTTTCCGAGAAGTTATTACCATATAATAAAGGGTAGGGGAGAATTTTTAGAAACTTATTATCAGCAACAATGAGCTTTGTATTGTATTGATTGTCATCTATATGAATATAATCAGACTCATAAGGGATAAAGGTAGAGATATCTTCTATAAGACCATTATTGACTTGTTCTTGAACAATCTCATCTGCAGTAGAACCATATACTCCTATATAATACCTCTGTCCACTTTGACCCTCGGAGCTCATTACATAAGTTCTATCTAACTCGTCAACGAAGCTATTTACCGTTGTTTCCTGATGTACATACCTTGCTAT
>CAYFSV010000204.1:0-2453 GCA_964345815.1 uncultured Proteiniphilum sp.
CAACTATCACTCTATATTTCTCACTCAGTATTGTTTTAATATATGTGTTGACATCCTTGTTGTCCTCAACAATCAAAATAATAGGTTGATCCTTATCATTATCCTCTTCATCGTTGGTATTGGCTTGCAGGTCAGTGTCTCTGGCTTCAGTTCTTTGCTTTAGTTCTGAAAGCGAGAATGAACTTTTTTGCTCAAGAAGTGGCTCAATGTCTGCAATTTTATTATTTCTCAGTGGCAATGTCACAACAAAAGATGTTCCTTTTCCTAATTTGCTATCTACTTCAATTTCACCTTTCATCTTTTCCACCATCATCTTAGTAAATGCCAGTCCAATGCCGCTGCCTGATTTATTCTGACTGTTATCACTTTGATAAAACATCTCGAAGATTCGTTTTAGGTCATCATTTGGTATTCCTTCCCCCGTATCCATTATCTTGATTTTGATGGTGTCGTGTCGTTGTCCTTTAGCCACCACAAAATCAATCTTGTCTCCCTCTTTTGTATGTCTTATCGCATTTGATAGAAGATTACCAATTATTTTATCAATATAGAAAGGAATGAAATCCATATCTTGTGCATCCATCACTGAGTAGAATATCAGATTGACATCTTTTTCTTTAGCAAACAACTTAAATGTTTCGGCTGACATTCTTAAATACGAAACTATATCGCCTCGCTTCCATTTGGGAGCCTCTTTGCCCGATTTTAGTTTGGCAATATCAAGAAGTTGGTTCACAAGGTTAAGCAAATTATTGCTTTGTCTGTCTATAGCTGATCTATAGATATGCTTCTCTTTTTCTGACAATTGTTTGTTTTCGCCTAGAAGGTCGTTAAACCCCTTTATAACAGTCAGTGGTGTTCTAAACTCGTGTGTGATATTTGTAAAAAAATCACTTCTAGTTTGTTCCAATTGCTTTAACACTTTGTTGCTCCTGACGCGCTGTCTGTATGCATAATACAATAGTGCTGTAATGATAATTCCCACAAATGAAATCGCCCAAGTGAAGTATAGAGTCAATTGTTTTGACCTTTCTCTGGCATTGTTTTCAGCCTCAATTCTTTGAATGTTTCTGATGTTTTTATTTTGCTCGTAGCTCAATCTCACATCCATAAATCTGTTGGTCTTTTGAAGCCCCTGCACGCTGTCGCGCATCTGCGATTGCAGCTGATAATGCTCTAGGGCTTGTTTGAAGTCACCTCTTTTCACATCAAAGTCGTGCTTCAGTAGATATATCTCAGCTAGATGTTCGGGCGATTTTATTTCGTTAGCAGTATTCTCGGCTAGCTCTATGTAGTGATTAAATTCACTAGAGTTGTTTTCCAACAAGTTTATTCTTGCAATTGATATGCAAGCCTCTAGCCAGTGCCATCTATCCGATATTTGATGCATTAGGTCATATGCTCTAATATACTCATCTTTTGCTTTATCATATTTCAATTCTTTTTCATAAAGTGTGCCTAAATGGATAAGACACAGACCGATGCCCATATCTGATTTGGCAACTTTGTTATGCTCAAGCGACTTGTTGTAATATGCATGCGCCGAATCTAGTTGCCCTCGTTCCTCAAAAATCGCACCAATATTAGCATAGTTAATTGCTTGTCCTATATCGCTTTTCAACTTTAGCTCATCCTCTAATGCCATCCTGAAATATTTTTCGGCATGGTCGAAGTATCCGAGTGTAAGGCTCACATTGCCAATGCCATTCAAAGATACAACCCTGTTTTTCATCCCCACACCTGGCACATTTGCTTGTGAAAATGCTTCAGCATAGTCCAGCGCACGATAATGATAGTCCGAAGCCTCACCCTGCGAACCTATACGTCGAAAATCTGTTCCAAGATTATTGTATGCCTTTACTATCTCGATGGTATCATTCAGTTTCATTGCAAGTGCCAATCCCTCTTGATGATTATTTATGGCTTCGGTGAATCGAGAGTTTTCGCGCAAAAAGATGCCCATTTGTTTATAGCCCAGCATTGCGCCTATTTCGTCCTCGGCTTCAATATAATTATTTAACAATATTGCTATTGAGTCTTCATTGTATCTGTGTTTATAAAATATATCGGCAATTTCTTTTTTCAATGCCTGATGTTCCAGCTCTGTTTTTGATGAGTTACAACTAAGCAACAAAATAACGGACAACAATAGAAAACCTATCCTTAAACAGGCTGCCAATCTGATATTTTTTTCAAACAGTATCATAGCGTTAAGTGTTATAGGTTTCGAAAAATAAATAAATGTTTCAATCCTAGTGCTAGTACAGCTTTTGAGCGTTTTAGTTAATAAGTGTCTTGTTTACAGAATGTAATCACATCTGTTCAAAATATTGCTATTTAATTGCAAAGATAATGATTTTTGATAAATATGAAAATATTCGTAATAATTAAAGTTTGTTTCTCTATTCCAACCTACTTATCGCCTCTCTCACCGATAGCATTCCAAAGTCGTT
>CAYFSV010000205.1:0-2424 GCA_964345815.1 uncultured Proteiniphilum sp.
CATCGCATTAAATGCGATGGCTTAAAATTAATGGGAGCTATTTGTCCGCTATTTCGTTTTTCGTTGATAATCAACAATGAAACGTATTTTAACCATGTTTTAAGCCTTTATTTAACGTTTTGGAGTCCCTGAGAAAGCCTAAATGTTAATATTTGTTGCCTGAAAAATTGTGGTTAGGGATGAATTTGTTAAATCGAAATGATTCAAATAAATCCCGTTGCCAATATTGTTTATCAACTAAAGTGATGTATTTTTGTTATAGAATCAATTAAAGTAGAAAAAGATGATAGACTTCAATAAAATACCCTCGCCATGTTATGTTATGGAGGAGCGTTTGTTTAGACGTAATTTGGAATTAATCAAATCCGTAAAAGATAGAGCTGGGGTGGATATAATTCTTGCCTTTAAAGCATTTGCATTGTGGAAGGCTTTTCCCATAGTTCGCGAATATATTGGTTATTCAACTGCAAGCTCGGTTGCCGAGGCTCAATTGGCATTTGAGGAGATGGGCAGCAAAGCCCACACCTATGCACCATCTTATACAGATTATGATTTTCCCAAATTTATGGAGTATAGTAGCCACATAACGTTCAACTCGCTCTCTCAATTTCATCGCTTTTATCCACTGATAGTTGAGTCGGGTAGGGATATTAAATGTGGGGTGCGTATCAATCCCGAGTTTTCGGTTGTGGAAACAGATATGTATAATCCTAGTATGCCAGGTTCTAGGCTAGGCGTAACTGCCAAAAATATGGGCAAGACGCTTCCAGAGGGAGTATCGGGGTTGCATCTTCACAATTTGTGCGAAAACAATTCATACGATCTCGAGAAAACTCTTGAGGCTGTGGAGCAGAAGTTTGGACATTTGCTTACTCAAATAGAGTGGCTCAATCTTGGGGGTGGACATTTGATGACACATAAGGATTATGATGTGGAGCATTTGGTGGCGCTTCTAAAATCGTTCAAGGCTAAATATCCTAATCTTGAAATAATAATGGAGCCAGGAAGTGCATTTGCTTGGCAAACTGGAGTTCTGGTTTCGGAAGTGGCTGATGTGGTCGAAAACGAAGGTCACCTAACTGCTATGCTCAATGTCTCTTTTGCATGCCATATGCCCGACACGCTTGAGATGCCCTACAAACCCGCAATTAGAGGGGCACACCACAATCCTGTTGAAGGAAAGCCTACATATAAAATGGGAGGAAATAGTTGTCTTAGTGGCGATTTTATGGGCGAATGGTCTTTTGACGAGCCCTTGAAGGTGGGTGATAAAATCATATTTGAAGATATGATTCATTATACCACAGTAAAGACCACCATGTTTAATGGTGTCTCGCATCCGTCTATTGGCGTTTGGACTATGGATAATGAGTTTGTGTTGTATCGCGAGTTTGGATACGAAGATTATAAAAGTAGAATGAGCTAAAGCAAAAATTTACTAAACAAAACTATGTTAGTTGATGTTCTAATTCTGTTTAATTGCTGTTTGAACGGTGTTTGAATAGTGTTTTTAACCGTGAATATTAATCACACAAATAAAATTTTAGATATATGAGTTGGATATTATTTATTATTATTGGCGCTTTGGCGGGATGGCTTGCTGGAAGAATAACTAGAGGCAAGGGTTTTGGGATATTGACAAACATAATTGTTGGAATTTTGGGTGCACTAATGGGAGGTTGGTTGTTCGATCTTGCGGGTGTATCCATAAAGGAGGGCTTCTTTGGAAGTCTAATTGTTTCACTTGTGGGCGCAATTGTGCTTTTGTGGCTAATATCAATGTTTAAAAAATGAGCCGTAGGCAGATAGGAGTTTTTTCGGGCTCATTCAATCCTATTCACATTGGACATCTTATTTTGGCAAGCTACATCAAAGAGTTTACCTACATCGACGATGTGTGGCTGTTGGTTACGCCACACAACCCATTGAAGGACGCAAGTGATTTGCTTGATGATAAAATAAGATTGAAATTGGCTCAAATGGCTGTTGAGGACTATGATAGAATAAGCGTTTCAGATTTCGAATTTGATATGCCAACGCCTTCATACACCATTGACACTTTGGATAAGCTTAGCGAGAAGTATCCTGAATATGACTTCACATTGATTATAGGTGGAGATAATTGGAACGATTTTCATAAATGGAAAAACTATGAGTTGCTGCTGGATAAGTATAAGATAATTATTTATCCGCGAGCTGGAGAGGATATTATAATTGAGGATAGCTATAAAAATAGCGTTGAGGTGGTGGATGCGCCAATTGTTGAGGTGTCTTCAACCTTTATTAGAAACAGCATTAAGAATGGTAAAGATATAAGAGCTTTTGTTCCATCAAATATTTACGATTACATTATCAATAATAAATACTATCAATAGTGGGTATTTAGTTTTTTTATGTGGCAATGTTTGATTGAAAAAGTAGTTA
>CAYFSV010000206.1:0-2398 GCA_964345815.1 uncultured Proteiniphilum sp.
AAATCAAATTCAAATATCATACGATGAATCAAACGGTACATAATAGGTTGGTAGCATTTATATGGTCTATTGCCGACGACTGCCTAAGGGATGTTTATGTGAGAGGAAAATATAGAGATGTGATCCTGCCAATGGTGGTGCTAAGACGCTTAGACGCACTACTGGAACCCACAAAAGAGAAAGTGCTTGAGGAGGTAGCTTTTCAGCGACATGAGATGGAATTTGTGGAACTAGAGGCTACTGGACTTGAGGATGCAAGCGGATACGTTTTCTACAACACGAGCAAACACACATTGCAAAGCCTATACGATACTGCCACAAATAGTCAGCAAATTTTATTGGCAAACTTCGAAGATTATCTTGACGGCTTCAGCCCAAATGTGTTGGAGATAATAAATAAATTTAAACTGCGCGACCAAATAAGACACATGTCTGAAAAGGATGTGCTATTAGATGTACTCGAAAAATTCACCTCTCCCTATATCAACCTCACACCTCTTGAAAAAGAAGACCCCGAGGGGCGCAAACTGCCACCACTCACCAACTTGGGCATGGGATATGTATTTGAGGAATTGATTCGCAAATTTAATGAAGAAAATAACGAAGAGGCGGGCGAGCACTTTACACCCCGCGAAGTGATAGATTTGATGACACATATAGTGTTTGAACCTATCAAAGACAATCTACCCAGCGTTATCACAATATACGACCCTGCCTGTGGTTCGGGTGGAATGCTTACCGAATCGCAAAACTTTATAACCGCCCAAAATGGAAGAATACAGGCTAATAGAAACGTGTTTTTGTTTGGCAAAGAGATAAACGACGAAACCTACGCCATTTGCAAATCAGATATGATGATTAAGGGCAACAATCCAGCCAACATCCGTGTGGGCTCTACACTTGCCACCAACGAGTTTGCGGGAACCACATTCAATTTTATGCTTTCAAATCCTCCCTACGGCAAGTCGTGGAATAGCGACATGAAATATATTAAGGATGGAAACGAAGTGATAGATACTCGCTTTGTGGTGCCTCTCAAAGATTATTGGGGCAACGAAGAGGAGGCGGATGCCACACCACGATCGTCGGATGGGCAGTTGCTATTTTTGATGGAGATGGTGGACAAGATGAAGCCCGTAACCGAAGATGTGTATGGATCAAGAATTGCATCGGTGCACAATGGTTCTAGCCTATTCACTGGCGATGCAGGCGGTGGCGAAAGCAACATACGTCGCTATATTATCGAAAATGATATGCTGGACTGTATAGTGCAGTTGCCCAACAATATATTTTACAACACTGGCATCACCACCTATATTTGGTTTTTGACAAACAACAAACCCGAAAATAGAAAAGGCAAAGTTATTTTGATTGATGCATCGCAACGATTTGCAAAGTTGCGCAAAAACCTTGGCAACAAAAACTGCGAATTGCAAACTCATCACATTCAGGAAATTCAGGATGCATACACACGCTTTGAGGATGTGGAACGCACCAGCGATGATAGCCTAACGGCAAAAGTGTTTGACAATGCCGATTTTGGATACTACAAAGTTACTATCGACCGCCCTTCGCGACTGGCAGCACAGTTTAGCAACGAGAAGGTGGCAGAGCTAAGATATGTGCGAAACCTACGCGAACCCATGCAGTGGGCTTATGAAAAATATGGCGACGAGATATATGAAGATATAAAAGTCCACGAAAAAGAGATAGTTCAGTGGTGTGAGCAAAACGACGTGAACCTAAATGCAGCAAGCAAAAGGCGACTGCTATCAGCAAAAACATGGAGCGACCAAAAGCAACTCCTAGACACTGCCACATGGCTGATGGAGAGGATTGGCACTGAGGTGCACAAAGATTTTAATCTCTTATCGGCACAGGTGGACAAGCTGCTCAAAGATGAAAAAATAAGACTGACTGCAAGCCAGAAAAAACAAATTTATGGCGTCATCACTTGGTATGACGAGGAGGCTGAAAAGGTGATTCGCAGGCGCGAAAAGATAGGTGGTAGCAAAATGGAAGCCTTGCTCGAAAGATTGGGTTGCGATGCCCACTCGCTTCCCCACTTTGGATACTATCCCACTGGCAAAAAAGATGAATACATCACCTACGAAGCATCAAGCGATTTGCGCGACTCCGAAAATGTACCCATCACCGAAAGCATTCATCAATACTATCTGCGTGAGGTGAAGCCACACGTGGATGAGGCGTGGATTGATTTGGACAAAACAAAGATTGGTTACGAAATTAGTTTCAACAAATATTTCTATCAACACAAGCCATTGCGAAGCCTTGAGGAGGTGAGCAAAGAGATTTTGGAGCTTGACGAATTGAGCCAAGGGTTGATTGAGGAAATATTATCAACTGTCTGAATCAGGATTAACTGGATTCTAGGATT
>CAYFSV010000207.1:0-2371 GCA_964345815.1 uncultured Proteiniphilum sp.
CTGCGCCATGATGTAGTGACTTTGATTTGTTGATATTATTGTACCTAAATGGATTTTATAGTTCTCATCAAATGTATGAAAAAAGAATTAAGACACAAAGACAATCTAGTTGGAACAGGTGCCTGCAACTAATTAGTCAACTAAGGCAGCTTAGGCTCATAATCCTCAACATTAAGTTCAGGATTAAAATACTCTTTGAGAAATTCTCTATAACTCTCACTCTTATCAATTCCGGGCGTACCAAACGAATACATATCAGACGCCTTCTCATAAAGCAAATCCGACATATAATCTTTAAAAGCCTCCTCCTTATCCTCTTCGCTGCCCTCATACGATTTGTCAAACATCCCCTCATAGAAGCCAAAGAGCCTCGACTTATTGTTAGGATAGTCTTCACTACCCTTGTAATAAACATATATACTATAGTCTTTCATATGATCCTTTTCTAATCAACATCATTCAAATACTGTTTAAATAGTGTTTAATTAGTATTTAAATACCATTCAGACAGTGTGCAATAATTCCTCTCCATATAAAATCAGGACTTTATCAATAAGTTTGCTCCTCTATAACAGCGTACATAACAACATTCTTAACATGATGCTGATCTTTAATTAATAAGATTAATTTATTACACTTATAGTGATTATTTTAAATTAATCTATTAGGTCCCAATCAAACACAAACTCTTCATCTAAAATATTTATTGTAATCCAAACCTTATCGGTTTTAGGCCTATTAAAATAAACAAATGAAAAGAACTGTTCATTATTGTGTATTGTATTAATTTTCAGATACTCATTAACTGTTTTTCTTATGTAACTAGACTCTTCATTGTCTATTGAACTCAAGGTTTTTTGTCTTTCGTCTCTGTTTTCATTTATCTTCGACATGTCTCTCGTATTGATCTTTATACTCCCCAAATCATTTCCGATTTTATCTTTAACTTGAACATCTGTTTCTGATGTATAAGATAGGGATTCATTATAACTTGATGCAGCTTCACTTAGACCTCGACCAATATCGGCCCACATTTTGGCATTTTTCAGTTTCTTTTCAACCATTTTGTGGTCATATTTTACTAATTTTCCATATTTATCCTTGTATTGATAGTAGGCATCAATATTATCTTCAGAGAAATTAAACTTTCCCCCAGATTCATTTTGTATTGCAATCCTGACCGTGAAGTGCCTTTTTATCCCTTCCGTATGATCTTTTTCCAAAGTAAGCACCACATTTACTCCCCTTTTTGTATATGACTTAAAAGATACACCATTAATATAGTTAACTTCATACTCACTATTAAGACTCTTAATCAAATCAGAATAGTCTGTTTTATCTTTTACTTTGGCTTCTCCATATATTTCATCTACTGGTGCGTCCTTTATGGAGCCACAAGCCATTAACAACACTAATACAGTAGAAAAAACATAAATTTTCATATTCTTTTATTTATAGGTTATAGCAAAAATAGTCATTACTCTAATACTTTAATATCATCATTATCTCTTATAATCTCTAATGCATCTTCGTAGAAGAGTCCATAAACTTTTCCCATATACTCTAAATAATAAAGCTTACATAAAGCTTTACTTATATCATCCGCAGTTGAACCGGGAGCTATATCTGCAACCACTTCATTTGGTGCTTTAAAGTCCAATCTCTGAATCACAGAACCATCATCTCTATACTCTGCTTCTGTTATGATTCTAAACCTACTAGTATTGCAATCAAACTCTTGTAGTAGAAGAGTGTAAGCCCAGTCATTCCATATTCCTCTATCAACTTTCACGCCCTGTTTTTCTAAATGAAATACCTTCCTGTCAATATAATATTCTTTTGCACTCAATGTTCTATATCCAGTTTTAATCCAGACAGTAAAAGTGTTTTCTCCTCTCTTTATTGAGCTAACATCCACTTCTGTATATTGTCTCTCATTTTGCGTTATTCTTATCCATTCCTGCGAATAGAGGAACTGGGATTTAAAAATAAAAAGACTAACTATTACTAAGAATAAAAATATTTTTTTATTTTCCATGTGTATAATGATTTTAATTATTTTCTTAATTTCACTTCAAAATATAGCACTTTATCTTCTTGTTCTAACAACCCAAAACTCCCATTCATACCCATGACCTCGTTCAAATAGTTTCCTACCTGATGAAGGAATCACCTTAGGAGCAGTCGCTATAAAATTATTCATTCCCGGCTGAACATTAACCGTTTGAGTGGAGTTGGGTTTTAATTGAAATAAATCATCACCTACTATTAATTTCACAAAATAATCAGATTTATTTGTTATAACTACTTCGGCATTGTCTCCAGCTATAGTTCCTCTACTTATAAAACCGTCATTGTCACTAAACTCCAC
>CAYFSV010000208.1:0-2353 GCA_964345815.1 uncultured Proteiniphilum sp.
TGCTTATTCTCTCCGAAATCAATCAAGAGATAGAGCGACTAAAACGAGTGGTGAGTAAGTTGCACAAAACGATTGCATTTATTTCGTTTCCACTTGGTTTGTACATGATTTTGGTGTCGCGCCAAATCTTCGAATTTATTTGGGCAGACAAATGGCTTTCGGCTGTTCCCTATTTTCAAATGCTAACATTAGCTGGCATTGTTTCGCCATTTATTTTTGTGCTTGGCGAGCTTTATATTGCCCGCGAAAGGGCTACCTATTTCTTAGGTATTGAGATTGTTAAGCGAATCATTCTTGTTGTTCTTATTTGGTTATTTATTCCAAAGGGAATCATGGGGCTTGCTGCAAGTTGGGTGGTTTACACTTACATTACGCTTATTATTTCACTTGTACTTTCCAATAACTTGGTGGGATATTCATTGTTTGCCTTTCTTCGTGATGCTCTTCCCTATGCCGCTGTGGCAATCGTGGCAAATGGTGTTGCATATCTGGCAACAGCTTCAATATCAGCCATTTTTTTATACATAGTAACCAATCTCTTAGTTGTAGCTATTGTTTATCTCTCGGTATGCAAAATTTTTAAATTAGAGATGGTTGGGGAGATGGAAGATTGGATTAAAACACGTGTGCTTAAGCAAAATAAATAGAAAGAGAATGAAAATTTGCACCATAATAGTCTCCTACAATTTCGAGAAGTGGATTGACCCATGTCTCAACTCATTGATAAACTCCGATATGGCTACCCAGATTGTAGTTGTTGACAACAACTCAACCGACAATACCTGTGCTATAATTTCCAGTAAGTTTCCCATGGTGAGGCTAATCGAGAACAAAGAGAACTTAGGGTTTGGAAGAGCCAACAATTTAGGATTCAAATATGCTATCGACAATGGCTTTGACTATGTTTTTTTACTTAATCAGGATGCTTGGATTGGTCGCAACACTCTTCATAAACTGACTGATACTGCAAAAGAAAACCCTAACTATGGTATTGTTTCGCCAATTCACCTAAATGGTGCGGGTGATAAGTTAGACTTTGGTTTTGCCACCTACTCATCGCTCAATAGCTTGGAGCAAGCTCAGGCAGTTGAAAGCGAAATTACTCAATGCAATTTTATTAATGCCGCCATGTGGCTCATTCCTGCTTCGGTTTTAAAAAAAGTGGGAGGCTTTGCTCCAATCTTTCCTCACTATGGTGAGGATATGGACTATGTGCACCGAGTGCACCACCATGGGTTTAAGGTGGGCTTTGTGAAAGATGCATACGGTTGTCACGATCGTGAGTTTCGAGAGACCACTCGTGAAAAATACTTCTACACCGAGTATATTTATTTTCTCACCGAAGCCACCAATGTTAGCTACTCCTTGCCCAAGGCTTTTGGATACAGCTATTTGGCTTCAATAAAAAAATCGCTTCTATCCCTGCTGTCAGGAAAAGTAAGCGATTCGTTTAAATATATTTCTATCTCATTTCGTTTGTTGGGCAAGTGTTCAAAAGTGATTAAAACACGCCGACAATCTATCAACGAAACGGGACCTTATCTATCCTAAGGCTGTTTATCAATGAATGATTATTGAGCCAACACAAAGTCCAATTGTTTGCGCTCTAAGTTGGCTTTGGCAACCTTTATCGACACCGTTTGACCAAGTCTATATTCGTGTTTTGTGCGTCGTCCAATCAGCCTATAGTTCTTCTCGTCAAGTTCGTAGAAATCGTCATCAAGCTCACGAATTGGAACCAATCCCTCGCATTTGTTCTCATTTATTTCCACATAAATTCCCCATTCTGTTACGCCCGAAACAACTCCATCGAATACCTTCCCGATTTTGTCCGACATAAACTCTACCTGTTTATACTTTATCGAATCTCGCTCGGCATTTGAAGCCACTAGCTCCATGTCCGACGAGTGCTTGCAATCATCCTCTAGCGAGGCTTGGTCAACAGATTTGCCTCCGCTCAAATATCTCTCTAGCAAGCGGTGCACCATCATGTCGGGATATCTACGTATGGGCGAAGTGAAGTGGGTATAATAATCAAAGGCTAGTCCATAGTGCCCATTGTTTTCGGTTGTGTATATCGCTTTCGACATCGAGCGAATTGCAATTGTCTCCACAAGATTCTCTTCGGGTCGCCCTTGCACCTTGTCCAGCAGCGAGTTGATACTCTTTGCCACATCTGTTTTGGCACCTTCGGTCTTTATTTTGTGTCCAAATCTATAGATAAACTTATTGAATACCTCCAACTTTTCAGGGTCTGGTTTGTCGTGAACACGATACACAAACGTTTTTGCCTTTTTATCTCGTGGCACTTTGCCCACAAATTCAGCCACCGTTTTGTTGGCAAGAAGCATAA
>CAYFSV010000209.1:0-2235 GCA_964345815.1 uncultured Proteiniphilum sp.
TTTCATGAGCAAAAGCTTTATGGGGTTATTTTATGGGAATAATGAAAAGAAGTTTCATGGCTTCTAATAATCAGCAAGTTGTCCGAGTAAATATTTTTTATTGAGAAAACAGTTATCCCTTATATATAATGTGTAATCACATAGTTGATATAAACCATATAATTAGTCATAGATTTTGAGTATCTTGCACCGTTTTTTATAAATCAATAAAATTAGTCACATAAATAACGAGCAAGCAAAATAATGAAAGGTATTATAATTGTTTTAAAACGCTTTTTACCACCATATAAAAAGTATGTAGCACTATCATTTCTATTTAATATTATAACTGCACTGCTGAATGTGGTGTCGTTTGCTACAATAATCCCAATCCTACAACTATTATTTAAAGTAAACACAAAAACTTTCGAATTTATCCCTTGGGACAGCAAAGGAGAATCTGCTATTGATATACTATTGAATAATGGAAATTGGTATTTCACACAATTGATAGACACCTATGGCGGTAGCAAAAGCTTGATGATACTTGCGGCAGCATTGGTGGTACTCACATTTTTTAAAACTGGAACAGCCTATTTAGGATCTTACTTCACAATTCCAATTAGAACGGGAGTAGTGAAAGACATCAGAAACAATATTAATGACAAAATACTGGCTTTATCGATTGGATTTTTCTCAGAAGAACGAAAAGGAGATATAATTGCACGTATTTCGGGCGACGTAAACGAGGTTGAGAACTCAGTAATGAGCTCGCTAGATATGCTATTCAAAAACCCAGTATTAATAATTATATACCTCAGCACCATGATAATTTTAAGCTGGCAACTCACACTCTTTGTTTTTGTAGTGTTGCCAATCATGGGATATATAATGGGTACGGTAGGAAAAAACCTAAAGAAAAGCTCGTTTGAAGCTCAAAACAAATGGGGCGAATTGATGTCGCAAATAGAAGAAACGCTAGGTGGACTGCGAGTAATAAAAGCTTTTAATGCAGAAGGAAAAATTTCGAGCAAGTTTCACAAAGGAAACAACGATTTTAGAAGAATGTCGAATAGAATTGCAAGACGTCAATATTTGGCACATCCAATGAGTGAATTTCTGGGTACAGTCACAATAGCTATTGTATTATGGTTTGGGGGTGCGCTTATTCTCGACGGCACAGGTTTGATAGAAGCCGCAGCATTCATTTACTATCTCACAATCTTCTACAGCATCATAAATCCAATAAAAGAATTGTCGAGATCTGCCTATGCAGTGCAACGAGGATTGGCATCGATGGAAAGAATTGATAAAATATTGAATGCAGAAAACGACATAAAAGAACCAGCGTCACCACAGAAACTATCTTTCAACGAACATATACATTATAATAATGTGTGGTTTAAATATGCAGATGAATGGGTGATTAAGGGTATTGACCTCAAAGTGGAAAAGGGCTCGACCATAGCACTTGTGGGACAATCGGGCTCTGGCAAATCAACAATGGCAGACCTATTGCCACGATTTTAT
This sequence comes from uncultured Proteiniphilum sp., assembly GCA_964345815.1. Taxonomy (GTDB): domain Bacteria; phylum Bacteroidota; class Bacteroidia; order Bacteroidales; family Dysgonomonadaceae; genus Petrimonas. The sequence goes on from CAYFSV010000209.1 coordinate 1,510, forward strand.
GACACTCAAAAAGGCGAAGTGCTAATAGATGGTCTTGATATTAAACAGTGTACTACACATGATTTGAGATCAAAAATCGGCTATGTCAATCAAGAGGCTATATTATTTAACGACACTTTCTATAACAACATTGCCTTTGGGGTTGAAAACACCACCGAGGAAGCGGTGATTGAAGCAGCTAAAATTGCCAATGCACACGATTTTATAATGGCAACGCCCGAAGGCTATCAGTCGAACATTGGAGATAGAGGTGGCAAACTGTCCGGAGGACAAAGACAAAGAATAAGTATAGCTAGAGCGATACTTAAAAACCCTGAGATACTTCTTCTTGACGAAGCAACATCAGCACTAGACACCGATTCGGAGCGATTAGTTCAGGAAGCATTAGAAAAACTTATGCAAAACAGAACAACAATTATTGTGGCACATAGATTGTCAACAATTAAGAATGCTGATATAATATACGTTCTGCACGAGGGTGAGATTGTTGAATCGGGAGATCACAACACTCTAATTGCCGAAGATGGGATATACACGAAGCTTTGCTCAATGCAAGGGGAGTTATAGTTTGAGGTTTTAAACAAAAATTATTTGAAGCGGAGGGGATGATTTCATTCTCTCCGTTTTCATTCTTAGATTTCTTTTCTCTCAATCCACCCAATTTTTCGCTCACCATCGCATCCACAAGCAATTTGCGCACAGCAATATACAGCAACCTATGCTCCT
>CAYFSV010000210.1:0-2157 GCA_964345815.1 uncultured Proteiniphilum sp.
ATAAACCTATCCAATCACCCTTATTCTCAATGGAGCGTAGAGCAAAGAGAGGAAGCTTTGCAATTTGGCGAATGTTTAGACTTGCCGTTTCCTGTTGTGAATCCTGAGGGTGACAGTGAATATATAGCAGATCTTGCAGCTAAGTATCTGAAAAAAATAGAGAAAGTTGCCGTATCATTTGATAACCTGACAGTTCATCTAATGGGCGAAATGACCTTCACATATGCTCTTTTAGAGTTGTTGAAAGAGCATAAAGTGAGATGTGTGGCATCTACTACTCTAAGAGAGGCAACGGAACTTGGCAATGGACAGAAAGAGTCTACTTTCAGATTTGTCCAATTCAGAGATTACTTTTGATTTTATAGATCTCAATCGAAATAATAATAAGAATGCAAAACAACAAAATTGTCCTAACTCGCAATCAGGAAGAGGTCTTTGAGAAATTTCATAAATTTATGGATGACAAAGATAGTAAGGTGTTTATCCTAAATGGTTATGCAGGAACAGGCAAAACTACACTAATAAAGTTTTTTATTAATAAACTTATAGAATTGGACAAGTCATACAGGTTGATGGCGTCCACCGGCAGGGCTGCAAAAATTGTAACTAATGCAACCGGTATAAAGGCATCGACAGTTCATTCCCAAATTTATAGCTTCAAAGACTTTAATCAGGATCTGGAAGAGATTGTGTCCAAAGAAGAACAAACCGGTGTGGATAGTAGCGGACAACTTTTTTTACAGTTCGAATTGGTTGGGGTTAGCGATAGTGAAGAAGAAACTTTTTATATTGTAGATGAATCGTCAATGATATCTGACATTAAAGACTCATCAGCTAATCAGGCACTTTTTGGTAGTGGGAGGTTGTTGACCGATTTGTTAAAGTTTGATCCTAATGGCAAGTTTGTGTTTGTGGGAGACGAAAGTCAGCTGCCGCCAGTTGGACAGGATATTTCACCTGCACTATCTTCAGAATATTTTTCTTCAGAATTTAATATTAAAGCTACTGATGCAACAATCACCGATATTGTCAGACAGAAAAAAGACAATTCTATTGTTATTGCATCTCATCGTATCAGGGAGCTATATGCTAATCCGCCTCAGGTCAAGTGGGGTAAACTGCCATTGGCTAATCACAATGATATTCAGTTACATTCGGATTTAATAGGTATGATTAATCGTTACTTGCATATTATAGATGGGAAGGGTTATGAAAAGGCCACTTTTATTGCCAGCTCCAATAGCAAGTGTAATAATGCAAACAAGCTTATAAGAAGCTCATTGGGCATGAGTACACTTTTGCAGCCGGGAGATTTGTTGTTGGTTACACAAAATAATGCTCTTAGTGGTTTTATGAATGGTGATATGGTTGTTGTTGAGCAGATAAAAGAAGCCCGCTATCAGCGTGCACAGCTTACATTTCAGTTGGTTGAGCTAAAGGAACTGGTTACAGGACGTCGATTTTCTCAATTGCTTATTGAAGATATATTGTATGGCAATGGAATTAATTTGAGTCAACATCAGCAGAAGGCTCTGTTTATTGATTTTTATAAACGTATGAGAAAAAAAGGAATTAAACAGAGAGACCTGCTCTTTAAAGAACGATTAAATGATGATCCATATCTCAATGCAATCAGATGTGTATTTGGATATGCAATTACATGTCATAAAGCTCAAGGTGGCGAATGGGATGAAGTTTTTGTGGATATTCCTAGGAATATAACCCTTAATGCTTCACCCTCTGCTTACCAATGGGTGTATACTGCAGTCACGCGAGCAAAGGAAAAACTTCATGTTGTCAGAGATTTTTTTATTTCTTGATGATTTTGCCGAATATAAAGCTTCAGTATGTTGTCTAACATTATAATTTTTGCCGTTTTTTGTAAATGAGTTCTTTGAAATATTGAATTGTTTTTATACTTTTGCGCTCCCTAAAAAAGTACATGTTTTTACATGTTTCTTGCAAGTCTATATATGCATTCTGCATGTATCTTGTTGATAAACAAAGGTCTTTCGTATTTCACTCTCAGAATGTATCTTCCACCAGAATAAGGATTAAGACTTTGCTATATTCTATATTATGCCAGCCAAAAATACCTTCTCAGAATGTATCTTCCACCAGAATAAGGATTAAGACAAGACTTTAACATAGGCAATT
>CAYFSV010000211.1:0-2148 GCA_964345815.1 uncultured Proteiniphilum sp.
TGGCTCATCTTTAGAGCAAGAAACACTAACTCCCACAACCATTAGTGCCGAAAATAGATAGATAAATAGTTTTTTCATATAAGTCTCTCCTTGTTATTTTGTTTATTACCGTTGTAAGTATTAGACCCCTAAGGTAGTAAATGTTTTAATGTGCTTGTTGTGTGAATACTAATAAATTAGATCGCCCTTTCCCTGCCTAGTTATTTCAGGTTCGTCCGATGTGCAGTCTATTATTGTAGAGGGTGCAATTCCACCATATCCTCCATCTATCACAACATCCGCAAATTCGCCCCACTTCTCGTATATAAGTTCGGGGTCGGTTGTGTATTCCACCTCATCATTTTCATCTTTCACGGTGGTGTTCAAAATTGGATTTCCTAACATCTCCACCAGTCGTCTGATTATGCTGTTGTCGGGAACACGGATTCCTACTGTTTTGCGATTCTTATAAATCTTTGGTAAAGAGGAAGTGGTGGGCAAAATGAAAGTGAAAGGACCAGGTAGATTCTTCCTCATCATCTTAAATGTATTATTGCTCACCTTTGCATATTCACTAATATTGCTTAGGTCGTTGCAGATAATAGATAGATTACTTTTGGTGGGGTCAATGCCTTTTAGTTCGCAAATTTTTTCCACAGCACGTACGTTCAGTGCATCACATCCAATTCCGTAAATCGTGTCAGTTGGATAAATCACTGTGCCTCCATCACGAAGAATTGCTACTATTTTTTGCAGTTCTCGTTCGTTTGGGTTGTCGTCATATAGTTTAATTAACATAGTGCCTGCAAATTTAAACAAAAATAGTTCTTGGGCAACACCCAAGAACTATTTTAACTTTGCTATTATAAAAGAATCTATCTATTCCTAGATGATATTTTATTCGTCATCTTGTGGGCTGTCAATCCCATTGCTGTATTGATTCATAGCTCTTAGGCTCATTCCCATGCTCGAGAAGCCACCATCGTTGTATAGGTTTTGCATCGTAACTTTTCTTGTCAAATCCGAGAATAGAGTGATGCAATAGTCTGCACAATCGTCAGCATCGGCATTGCCAATTGGAGACATGCGCTCCGAGAAGTCAAGAAGATCTTCCATTCCCTTGATTCCGCTTCCGGCAGTAGTCATTGTTGGTGATTGCGAAATTGTGTTGATGCGCACACCTCTGTCTCTACCATAAATATATCCGAAGCTACGAGTGATAGATTCCAATAGTGCTTTTGCATCAGCCATATCGTTGTATCCATAAAATACTCGCTGAGCTGCCACATATGTAAGAGCCACCACAGAGCCACCACGCTCAATAGCGTCTAGCTGTCTTGCAACGTGCAACATTTTGTGAAACGACATAGCAGATATATCTAGCGTTTTGCTATACATATTGTAGTCTAAGTCATCATATGTGCGTTTCTTTCTAACGTTTGGCGACATACCGATTGAGTGCAGTACAAAGTCAATCTTTCCTCCCAGTATCTCCATCGATTTGGTAAATACCATCTCTAAATCTTCAACGTTTGTGGCATCGGCGGGCAATATTTCAGCATTAATTTTTTTTCCTAATGCATTTGTGTCTCCCATTCTCACTGCCACTGGTGTGTTGGATAGTGTGAGTATAGCTCCCTCTTCTGCTGCTCGTTCAGCCACTTTCCATGCAATGGATTGGTCGTTTAGAGCACCAAATACTATTCCTCTTTTACCTTTTAATAAGTTGTAACTCATATTTTACGTTTCGTTTATTGAATAATTACTGCACAAAAATACAAAATATGTGCAACAGATTAACGTTGCTTCTCAATTATTGTTCGATTAAAAAGTAAAAAACCACAATATTTATTGGTTTATAGTAATCTGGCGTTATGATGAGCTTGGGCTTTGCTTATTAAAAAACAGGCCTACTAATCAAGAAAATATGTTCTAATCATTCTCCACAGTGATGCCTTTCCATACACCTGCTGCAATAGCTGCACCAATAAATGGGGCTACAATAAACAACCATAGTTGAGACAATGCTGCTCCACCTTGAAATAGTGCTGGTCCGATACTTCTTGCAGGATTAACCGAGGTTCCAGTAATAGGAATTGCCACAATGTGAATTAACACAAGAGCTAGTCCGATAGCAACGCCTGCAAAGTTGCTCAAACCATTTTTGGC
>CAYFSV010000212.1:0-2122 GCA_964345815.1 uncultured Proteiniphilum sp.
CACGAAAACGAAATAAATAGCAATCCACTTGAGCAATTTGAAGCATGGATGCAAGATGCAATTGACAACAAAACTATAGAGCCAAACGCAATGGCAGTGGCAACAGCCACATCCGAGGGGCGACCATCAATACGCGTGGTGCTGCTAAAGGAGCTAAACGCAGAGGGATTCGTGTTTTTCACCAACTACAACAGCCGCAAAGGCAAAGAAATAGCCACAAACGCCCATGCCGCCATTGTGTTCGATTGGCACGTGATGGAGCGACAAGTGCGCATAGAGGGCACAATCCACAAAATATCTGAAGATGACTCGGATAAATATTTTAACTCGCGCCCCGAGGCTAGCAAGATTGGCGCATGGGTATCGCCACAAAGCCAAGTGGTGGACAGTAGAGAAGAGCTAGACCAGCTCCAACACAAGACCGAACAGCGCTTTCACAACCAACCTATCCCCCGCCCTCCACATTGGGGAGGATATATTGTGGTGCCCACCTCAATTGAATTTTGGCAAGGACGACCCAGTCGCCTTCACGATAGGATTCTTTATACACGCACTGGCAAAAAATGGAATATAGAGCGATTGGCTCCCTGATTAATTCTAAGATTACAATCAAATATATCATCCCTTAAAAAATTGCAACATAGTCATCCCAACGAGTTGAGATACATATACAAATCAGTGTCTGGCGGTAGGTTGATTTTTTTGCGAAGTCGGCTTCGGCGAGTTTGCACCGTGCGAATCTCCACAAACGTATATTTTGCAATATCGGCGGTTGAGATATTGAGGTATGTCATGGCGCAAAGCTTTAAGTCGGTAGTAGTGAGATCTGGGTGTTGATCTATCAATGTTTTATAGAAAACAGGATATACCTCCTGAAAGCGCACCATAAAAGCAGGATCGTTGTCTTTTGCCAACTCAATCACCTCGTCAAAAGCAAAATTGAGCTGCTGTTTTAGCTGTTCCGTCTCTTCATTAGCCTCTTCAACTATCTCTTTGTGTCGTCTTTTCCATGCAATTCTTGAGAACAATATGCCAAGAAGTATTGTAGCAATTATAGAGGCAACTAATATTTTATTTCTTGATGATTTGGTTATGTTCTTTTCTTCCTCAATAAGTATCTTTAGTGCTTTGTCGATGCTATTTACTTTCTGACGCAACAAATCATTTTCTGCAACAATCTTTCTATTGTGATAATACATGGCAGAGTCGGTCATATTAAGATGTTGATACATATCTGCTATATTGCTGTTGAGTAGTGGATACTCACTTCTAAGGCCTAGTTCTGTAGCATTATTCAATGCTCCGAGATAGTACTCTAATGCAGTTCTGTGCTGATTTTTGGAACCATACACATCACCTAACAGGCGCAATGTGAAAGATTTGTATTTGAAATCATATTTATTTATCAAGCTCATCGATTTTTCCAAATATATCAATGCCGAGTCGGGCGCGTCATTTGCAGAGTGATACTCACCCATCAAGCTATACATATTAATTTTATTTGGAAAGATAAAACCCTCATCATCAGATGATTCAAGAAGTGCTTTGTCTTTTTGGAGATATTTTAAAACCTCCTCTTTGTTGTCGGCATAATTGTAAACCGTGATAAAGCTTTCATATATCTGTGCAGTGAGATAGTCTCGATGATTGGCTGGTTCAACTCCTTTTACCACATCAAGGGCTCGTTTAAATTCGCGAAGAGCTTGTGTGTTCATCTCTAAGTAGAAATAAATCTGCCCCTTCACTTTATAAATTTGAGCCATGTAGGAGGGATATTTTCGAAAATCCTTTACTTTATCAGCACTAGAAAGGTATGAAAGTGCTTCATTGTAGTTTTGATTATGAAAAAGCGCTTGACCAATGACATAATATGCTCTAACCATTCCTCTGGAATAGTTTGCATCTGAACTTAGTGCTAGTGCTTTAGATGATAGCTCGATTGTTTTATCTATCTCCACATTCATCATAGTGAGATGGGTATCATCAAGCATACTATCTACAATGATAATAGCTTTCTCTCTATCCTTCTCAGATATTGCATTGAGTGAAAAGGATAGAGCAAACGACATCAATATTAATGTTATAATACTCCTAAACATAGACAATGTTTTGGTTTTAACTG
>CAYFSV010000213.1:0-2100 GCA_964345815.1 uncultured Proteiniphilum sp.
TTAGTGTTTCGTTCTGCCAACATTATTACTGTATTTACAGTAGCTTTAAAAGTGTCGGGGTGCACTCTCAACATTTTGTGTACATAGTTCTTCATCAAATGTTTGCGAAGCTTCAAATGACTTTTAATAGTCATAAAAGTATCACTGACAATAAATGCTAAAACACCACCGTGTTTAAGCGGGGTTGATCGTTCGTTATTATTTAAGAAGCGTGCTATAAAAGCACCATAAGGGTCTTTACTATCAATATCCAACGATTGTCGGACATTATCGCTTATTTTAGTGCCTCCATAGGGAGGATTGCCAATAACGCAATCAAAGCCTCCGCTTTCTTTTAGTTCCGGATAAAAGAAGTCCATATTAAAAAACGGTGCTGCTAATGTGCCGTGAGTAAACCAGTGTCTAATTAACTCTTTGTTTTGACCAGGAATTCGTTTGCCTGTAACTTGGTATGCAAAGGAAGGAAACGCTTGGTCTAATACTTCAATAATTTCATCGGCGATTTTTAACCTTTGCTTGTGTGAAATATCCGGCTGGTAATAACGAGTTCTTGCTTCAATTAATTTATTAATAGCATCGTCACTAAACAAATCGGCTTTAATATTTTTCAAACTATCTGCACAAATGATTTTAGTTTCTATATTTGGCATAGGTGTAATGCTCTTATCACCTTTTTGATCTATCAATAAAGATATAAAAAACCGTAGTTTGGTGATTTGCACTGCTAAAGGCTGAATATCAATTCCATATATAGTATCCCTAATAATACCGAGTTTTCGTCCGTAATCGTCTAAGTGAGAGGTTAGCACTTTTTTAAATTCATCTCGTTGAGCTCTATCTACATTTTGCAGTTTTAAGGCTAACCATTTTTCATTATTTGCATCAACAAGTCTCAGAATATCAACAATTCTATGCAGCATACCCATTGGAAAAGCACCTGAACCACATGCTGGGTCAAGCACTTTGTACTTATCAAGAGCTTCTACTATTGCTTTTTCAAATACAGTGTCTGATTCTTTAAGTTCAGTGCTATAAATCAAGTCATTGACTTTGGTTTTATAATCATTTATATCGGAATAGTTAACAGCAATGTATTTTGAAAGATAAAGATTTAAGCTATCATTCACCATTTCTAAAATTACTTTTCGTGGTGTATAATAACTACCGGTTTGTTTTCTAATGCTTTGAATTGTGCTTTCTTCAAGATTGGGATCCAATTCTGCCAATAGGTTTTCAAACACTAAACCAAGCATTTCGGGGTCTAAGGCAATGTCTTCTTCAAAAGGTGTATTTTCATCTAAGGTGAATTTGTAAGAATTTAAAATACCATTCAATCCTTTGTGTTCTACTTTTTCTATAACGGTAGTTCTTTTAGCACCTCTGCCTCTGGTTACTTCATGTTCTTCTTCAATACCGTAGAAAAGAAAGTTTGGTACCTTTATCACATTATCTTCTATGCTTTCCTTCGCATTGTCTTCGTCTAATTTGTCAAAAATACCACCATTCAAATAAGGGATTTCAGTCAGCCATTCCAGTTTAAAATCATTATGCCAATATTTAGTCCAACCAAAATCTTTGGCTGATTTTTTCTCCTTCTGATTTAAAGAATTAAAGAAGATGTTTTGTAGAATTCCTCTATAATAAGAATTGCTATTTAAAAAATTGGAATCATCAATATCATTAGTGAGTTTGTGTTTTTCTCCTTTCCAATTAGTTAATTCCAATAACTCACTCTTAATAAGTCCTTTCTCTTTCACAAACCAGCAAAACATAGTCCTTGCAAGCAACCGAACTAAGAAGTTTTTTATATTTTCTTTCTCATTCAGATAATCTGGTTTGAAAGGCAATTTTATATTTTGGGAGGCATAATAGAACCATGCTTGTAAGTCGGCATAAAATTGATTATTTAAAGCTTGGAGAGAAAAAACAGATTGCCAGTAATTATATAGTAATTTGAAAGAATTAATCTTGCTCGGATCGATGGTCAATCCTGTTAAAATCTTAAGGTGTGCAGCATGTGGTTTTGCTACATTTATATCTTTAAGCATTGTCACCTTTCCGGTTTTCTCTCCCTCGCGCCACTCCTGTTTATATTTCAGT
>CAYFSV010000214.1:0-2099 GCA_964345815.1 uncultured Proteiniphilum sp.
GATTATGAAGAAGCCTTGATAGACCTACTCGGTCAGCAAGGTTGGGAATACACGCACGGTGGAAATATCTCTCGTAACAACAGAGAAGTGCTACTCATAGATGATTTGAAAAACTATCTGCAACAACGCTATCCCGATTTGTTGCCTGCTGATATTGAGGAAATTATAAATCGTCTACGACACGTAAGCGGTCAAACCCATTTTGACCTTCTTCGCAATACTTTTTACCTTATGCGTGATGGCTTTCGTTATACCCGTAGCCAAGATGGAAAAATATTTGATATAGAGTTTGTGGATTTTGAACCACAAAATGAAAATAATATCTATCGTTGTGTCAATCAGTTTGAAGTTGGCTATGGCTTAAAAAATGATATTCGTATTCCTGATGTATTGCTCTTTGTAAATGGGATTCCTCTTTGTATTTTCGAGCTTAAAAATCCAACTGATTTTAATGCGACTATTGCAGATGCTTACGAGCAAATTCATATTCGCTACAAAAGAGATATTCCACATCTTTTGCGTTATTGCCCCCTATCCTGTATCAGTGATGCCACTGTCAACAATACAAAATTAGGAACAACTTACACACCATACAATCATTACTACGCTTGGAAGAAAGTAAATAATGAAGATGCATCTGCTCAACGAGGCATTGACCAAGTGAAAACCATTGTTGCAGGAGTGTATGAGCCAAATCGTTTTTTAGAGATTATTCGTGACTATGTTTATTTTCCTGACAAAAAATTTGATAAAGAAGAGGAGATAGTGTGTCGTTATCCTCAATTTTTTGCTACTCGAATGTTGAGAGAAAGCGTGCTAAAAGCACATGCAATCAACAGTAGAAAAGGAGGAACTTACTTTGGTGCAACGGGTTGTGGCAAAACATATACGATGATGTTTTTAGCCAGACAACTATCCTTGCGTTGTGATGAATTGGGTTCGCCAACCATCGTGATGATTGTAGATAGAGATGACCTGCAAACCCAAGCAGGAAAATTATTCCTTCGTTCAGAAGATTTTTTATCCTTGGGAGCAACTGAAATAATTGCTAATAGAGAAAGTTTGAAAACAGAATTATCCTTGAGAGAGTCGGGAGGTTTCTTTATTTGTACCATACAAAAATTCTGCGAAGAGATAGGGGAATTGAATACGCGTAGAAATATTATTTGCTTTTCTGATGAGGCTCATCGAACACAGGTACGCTTAAATACGCAATTAAAAATCAAAGATAAGGAGGATGTAAAAGGCTTAAAAATATTAGATAGTGAAGTAATAGAAGAAGAAGGTATCGGAGCGTTTATAACAAAGCCTTATGCCGAACATTTGCGAACAGCCTTTCCCAATGCAACTTTTGTAGGTTTTACGGGTACGCCAATAGATGAAACCATCCAGGTTTTTGGTGACGTGGTAGATAGTTATACTATGCAACAATCTGTAGAAGATGAAATTACTGTAGAGCTAAAATATATTCCACGCATAGCCAAAGTTACTTTAGATAGTGAAAAAGTAAAAGAGATAGATGCCTACTACAAACAATGTGCAATTGAAGGTGCAACGGAAGCAGATATAGCTGTTAGCAAAAAGGCGATGAGTTCTATGGATGTCATTCTTGGTGATGATGACCGTTTGGAGCGTCTTGCCAAAGATATTATAGAGCATTATACAAAAGCTTGTGAAAATAAATCTGATGTGGTGCAAAAAGCGATGATTGTTTGCAGCAAACGTAAAATTGCGTACAATTTACTTCAGAAGTTCAAAGAACAAATGCCCGAGTGGTTTGAAGAGAGAAAATCACCAGACGACAGTAAACTGACAGTTGAAGAATTAAATCAACTCTCACCCATGCCAACTATCGCAATGGTTGCTACTCGCAGTCCCAATGATATTAAAGATATGTACGATTATTTGGGAGACAGTTCACGAAATAAAAGATTGGATGATGCATTCAAAACGGAGCTTTCAAATTTCCGCATTGTCATCGTAGTAGATATGTGGATAACAGGTTTTGATGTTCCCTGCCTTACCTATTTATATAATGACAAACCTCTGCAAAAACAGACACTTATCCAAACCATTAGTCGCGTCAATCGTAAGTATAA
>CAYFSV010000215.1:0-2005 GCA_964345815.1 uncultured Proteiniphilum sp.
AAAGTAAATTCACGAGTGTTGGCAACCTCTTCACCATTAATCAACCAAGTAAAGGCAGTTTCGATATCGCTATCAACTTCAGGACTAAACGTGATTGATTTATTATCAAGAACTTTGTAGCTCTCTTCAATACCAGAAACTTCTGGCGCAAAAAACTGTTCCTCATCCGAACATCCTATCAGGATCAATGAGAATAAAAACAGTGTCAATAAAAAACTTTTTTGATTCATAATGTTGTTTAATTGTTATATATAATTCAATTTATTTTTCTTCATATATAGGTAATAGTGCAAAGTGAGCGGGAATATCACCAGTACGCACATCCCATTTTTTCTTTCCGTTCTTATCAAAGCAATACAATACACCCGATGTTACATAATTGCCAGCATCTGTTAGGTAAATATCCTTTGTTTTGGGATGCACCATAATACCATAGGGCATTTCAATTTCATCATCCGTTCCGTCGGTGATAAAATTTTGCAAAACCACTTTTTTTGTGTTTATATCAACTATCGAGTAATTCATCTCATATTCATAAGTGATATAGCTAAAAGCACTGCTCACTACATAAAGCTTATCATCATCCATCCACATCGAGTTTGCAGCAATAGGAATAGTATCGGTTACTTTCTTCAAATCTTTATCAATTACATAAATTTGCGATGGCTCGCTATAGTAGTCTCCCCTAGATGTAACCCACAGGTTGCCCTGCTTATCAGCTCTAATTCTATGAAGATTGTTTGCCACATCTATACGTCCTTCCTCCTCAAACGACTCAATATCAATAACCGAAACAGTGCGCTCATATCCAGCTGAATTTCCAGCCCCCATATATCCTCCCGAATTGGCTACATATATTTTTCCATCTACTATCTCAAGTTCGTCGGGCTGAAAGCCCACGATGCACTTATCCACAATCTCAAGTGTGGCGGTGTCAACCTTTGCCACAAATCCTTTTTGTGTATAGTTAGGGTTTATCTCTATTGGTCCTGCATATGATGTTACGTAAGCATATTCATCGTGAAACTTAATGTATCTGCAGTTTGGAATCTCAATCTGCCCAATACGTTTTGTAGTTTCGGCATTCATCACCTCCACCTTATTTGAAGCATTAATCACTGCGTACAACTTGCTTCCATATATTGCAATATCATTGCCCACATCTCCCATCTCTTTGGGCACTTCGGGATTGCGATCGGCATATATATTTCTGATATATTTCCCAGTTTGGAAGTTGAAGAAATCGAGAGTGGATTTATTGCTACCCATATTCCCTTCATTGAGCAAATAGAAGCCTTTGTAGCCAACAATCTCCGTTGAGCCATTATCTGGATTATCCTCAGGCTCTTTTTCGGGCTCTTCAGGACTTTCGGGCTCCTCAGGTTCTTCAGGCTCTACCTCTGGCTTTTCCAGTTCAATCTCTTCCGAGCCTACAATCTCAATATCATCTCGGCAAGATTGATTCATTGTCACTGCAAAACAAAGCAGCACAATCATAAATAGGTTATTGATTTTAATTCGTATCATATCATTTATTTGTTTAAAAATCTAGGGCTACCGAAAACTTATAATTTCGTTGTGGCATCGGATAGTTGAGCACCACTTCATAATCCTGATTTAAAATATTATTCACTTCAGCACTCAGCTTTATATTGTATCCATTAAGCTTTATATCTTTTGTTAACGACATATCATTAGTGTACCACGGTTGCTCGTAGTTTTCGCGAATATTTGCCGAGTTGTGATACCTCTCGCCCACATATATAAAGCTGTAGTTGAGCCCCCACCCTTTGTAGCTAAGCCCTGCAATGGCAGAACCACTGTGCCACGGTATGTAGGGAATCTGCCCACCATAAGTTGATTGTTGCAAAGTGCCCCCTTTGCGTTTTGTAAAGTCTTGCGCCTTTTGGTAGGTATATGTTAGTTTTGCATTCATCAGTAGCTCATCGGTAATGCTCACTATGGCAGATGACGAAAAATCAAGCCCCTTAATCTCAACCATCCC
>CAYFSV010000216.1:0-1944 GCA_964345815.1 uncultured Proteiniphilum sp.
AATTTTGAATATTCCGAAACCCCATTTCCATGGGAGGGTACAGGTGTTATCACAAAAAATGACACCTTTGACGGAGCACAAGCATTAACAATAGACAATGGCAAGTATATAGAACAGTATATTTATCTTGACCCCAATACCGACTACGAGCTTACTCTTTGGGCTAAGGGTGAGGGACAAATCAAAATTAATGCTGACAATATTAAACCAGTTGTGGGAACTTCGGAAAGTAATTTCAAAGCAGTTCACAATCTAACAGGCGAATACAAGCAATATAATTTAAGCTTCTCAACACTTGACGAACACGAGGGAAATATGCGCACTGTGAAGGTTGAAATCGAAAATAGTAGCACCGCCGCCATTGTTGTGGACAAAGTGGAGATAATAAAGAAATAATTTATAAATCAAATATACATTAGACATGATAACTTTAAAAAAGACAAGAATTGCATTGCTCTCTTTGGTAGCATTTTTGTTTGGCTCATGCACTTCGAGCAAACAAGTGGCAGAACCAGAAGCAGTGGGTCCAACACCAACAGAAGACCAGATGAATTGGCACGAAATGGAGATGAATGCATTTATTCATTTCACAACAAACACGTTTACCGATCTTGAGTGGGGCTATGGAGATGAAAGCCCATCGATATTTAACCCAACCGAACTAGATGCCGAACAGTGGGTGAGCACCTTGAAGGATGCAGGATTTAAAGGGGTTATTTTAACTACTAAACATCACGATGGTTTTTGTTTATGGCCCTCGCAATACACCGAACATTCGGTAAAAAACAGTCCGTATAAGGATGGTAAAGGTGACGTAGTGCGCGAAGTAAGTGATGCTTGCAAAAAATATGGACTAAAGTTTGGCGTTTACCTATCACCATGGGATAGAAATATGAGCAAATATGGTAGTGAAGAATATATAACTTATTATAGAAACCAACTTGAGGAGTTGCTAACTGGTTATGGCAACGTTTTTGAGATGTGGTTTGATGGTGCAAATGGTGGTGATGGATATTATGGCGGTGCACGAGAAACAAGAAAAATTGATAATTCAACATACTACGAATGGCCCAAAACGATTGCTTATGCTAAAGAGTTTCAACCCAATATGTTGTTCTTTAGCGATGCAGGTCCCGATATAAGATGGGTTGGCAACGAGAGAGGATTTGTTGGAGAAACAAACTGGAACACAATAACACCTGACACTTTATATGCTGGCAAGCATGGCATAAATGATTTATTGAACAAAGGTTCGGAAGATGGAACTGATTGGGTACCTGGCGAAGTAGATGTTTCTATCAGACCAGGATGGTTTTATCATGCACATGAGGATGACAAGGTGAAAACACCAGAGCAGCTGTTCGATATATATCTATCTTCTGTGGGACGTGGCTCGGTATTGCTGCTTAATCTCCCTCCTGATAGAAGAGGATTGATTCACGAAAATGATATTGAATCGCTTAAGGGTTTTAAAGAATTGTTAGACAAAACATTTGAAAAGAACCTTATAACAAATGCAAGCATTAGCGCATCAAACACAAGAGGAAACTCCAAAACTTATGGAGCAGATAATCTTACAGACTCAAACAAAGATAGCTATTGGGCAACGGACGACAACATAACGGATGCATCTATTGACATAGATTTTGACAAGCCCACGCTTGTATCATACATCACTATTCAAGAGTATATAAAACTAGGACAAAGAGTGAAGTTTTTTAGCATTGAGGCACAAGACGAAAATGGAGAATGGCAACAAATATACAGTGGCACAACCATTGGATATAAGCGAATTGCCAAAGTAGATCCTATTGAAACATCAAAGCTACGAATCAATATTCACGACTCTAAGGCAGCTATCATTTTGTCAAACATAGAGGTATATTAAAACATTGCTGTCCGCTAAAACTCAATAAATACAATTAATGCTTACTTGGCTGCTGT
>CAYFSV010000217.1:0-1917 GCA_964345815.1 uncultured Proteiniphilum sp.
CATATTCATCCTCCTTTATGTATTCAAGAGCCTCTTCAAGACTAAATATAATTGGGGGTGCTAGCTGTGCTTTGTCGTCGGTGCCTGATGCACGAACGTTTGTCATCTTTTTTGCTTTAGTTACGTTAACCACCAAATCTCCCTCTTTGTTATGCTCGCCCACAACTTGTCCTTCATAAACATCAGTTTGTGGATCGATAAAGAATTTTCCTCTATCCTGCAGCTTGTCTAGTGCATAGGCAAAAGCGTTGCCCGACTCGCCTGAAATGATGGAGCCATTTTGTCTCTTATCAATTGTGCCCTTCCAAGGCTGGAACTCTAAAAATCGGTGTGCTATGATTGCTTCGCCTGCAGATAGGGTGAGTGCAATATTATTTAGCCCAATTATGCCCCTTGAAGGTATTGTGAACTCAATATGCATTCTATCGCCCTTACTTTCCATGCTTACCATCTCTCCTTTTCTACGAGATACGATGTCAATTATTTTGCTTGCCGACTCTTCAGGAAGATTCACCGTTAGTTGTTCGATGGGCTCGCACTTTTCTCCATCAATTTCTTTGATAATAACTTGCGGCTGCCCCACTTGTAGCTCATATCCTTCACGGCGCATTGTTTCTATCAACACTGATAGGTGCAGTACTCCACGACCATATACAATCCACGAGTCTGCATTTTCGGCGGGCTCAACGCGTAGAGCTAGGTTTTTGTCAAGCTCACGAATCAAACGATCATGAATGTGTCTTGATGTTACGTATTTGCCCTCTTTTCCATAAAAAGGAGAGTTGTTGATGGTAAATAGCATCGACATTGTTGGCTCATCTATCGCAATTGGGTCTAGTGGCTCGGGCTTTTCTAAATCTGTGATGGAGTCGCCAATATCAAAGCCTTCAATACCAATTATTGCGCATATGTCTCCTGACGTGGCTGAGTCAACTTTTACTCTTCCTAAGCCTTCAAAGAGGTCTAATTCTTTAATTCTTATCTTCTTAATGGTACCATCTCTTTTGCAAAGAGCATAGTCTTTGTTTGGTTCTATTGTGCCTCTGTGAACTCTGCCTATGGCAATTCTTCCAACGTAGCTAGAATAATCGAGCGATGTGATTAGAAGTTGTGGGCTACCCTCCAATAGTTTTGGTGCAGGTATATGTTCCACTATCGTGTCAAGAAGCGGCACTAGGCTATCTGATGGTTTCTTCCAATCATTAGACATCCATCCCTGTTTGGCAGAACCATATATTGTGGGAAAATCAAGCTGCTCTTCGGTTGCATCAAGGCTAAACATTAAATCGAATACGCTCTCTTGTACCTCTTCTGGGCGGCAATTGGGCTTGTCAACCTTGTTGATAACCAGAATTGGCTTCAAACCAATTTCTAGAGCCTTTTGTAAAACAAATCGGGTTTGTGGCATGGGACCTTCAAATGCGTCCACCACAAGCAAGCATCCGTCAGCCATGTTAAGCACGCGCTCAACTTCACCTCCAAAGTCGGCGTGACCAGGTGTGTCAATAATATTTATTTTTGTGTCCTTATATCTGATTGAAACGTTTTTTGATAAAATCGTAATCCCTCTTTCTCTTTCTAGGTCATTGTTGTCGAGTGTTAGGTCTTCGGATTGCTGGTTCTCACGAAACAGATTTCCTGCTAAAAGCATTTTGTCAACTAATGTTGTCTTGCCGTGGTCAACGTGGGCAATAATAGCAATATTTCTAATATTATACATAAAACAATCTTTTTATTTTGCGCAAAGGTACGCTTTTTCATTGAGACTATGCAGTATAGCTATAATTTCTTTCAATAGGAAATAAGATTTTACTCATTCTGTTTTGATATTTGAAAGGGTTTCAACTACTGTTTTTTCTTAATTATAATTGCCGAGTTGTTATGATTTTGGTAATTGAGCCTCTCGGAAGATGGAAA
>CAYFSV010000218.1:0-1900 GCA_964345815.1 uncultured Proteiniphilum sp.
TTGTGGATCAAAATATTGTGTCGGTTGCTTAGGTCGAACTCACGTTAATTAAATCTATACACACGAGCTGTTGCTGTGTTTTTTTACAAATATGGGGATTTTTTACATACATAACTAATGTTAATAGTGCAAACTTGTTCTCTTTTAATTATTAGATTGTGAATATATACGTTGTTTGTGGAATGTTATTGTAGGATATTTTTATAATTTGAAGTCAGCAAGCTTATTTCTTTTGTTTTGATAGTGCAAAGTATATGCTCTTTTGGTTTTTTCTTTAAGGAAAGAATGCCCGATTAGTTCTTCTATCTTAGGATTTTTCTCTGTAAAAGATATTAGTTCACGTTCTACAACTGCCTTGGGCAGTCCAATTTTCAATCCAAAAGCTTTGAAAGTTGAACCATTTACCTGTGTTCCCATTTTGAAAACTGAAGAGTCTTGCTCTCTAAATAATCCTTTTTGAAGGGCAAAGTCTGTATCATCAACATGTAATCGTGTGTTGAGCAAGTCATAAGCAGGGGATAGCCTGAAGTCACCATCAGTTGTTTCCAATACTGAGAAATTCTTAAGATGTGCATCTCCATTTGAGAAAAGAAAATTAAATACAACTTGCCTGAAAAACTTAACCATCTCTACTCTCCAGGCAGGGATGTACTTCTTAATCAATTCTGCTATTTCTTCATAACTGTAATCATATTTTGCACCCGAGCCATCTCCTGAAGCAATGCCAGCTAGAGAAGCAAAATCCTCCATTCTCAATTTACTTCCATCTTTAGCTATATCAAATCTTCGGGTAATATATGCTATTTCTCCATTTTCAAAAAAGCATAAACCATTTGCTGCTGTTTCGATATTATAAACCTGTTCAGCAATCTGCATTGTTAGATTTTCGTTTGCCGGAATCTCGTTTGGCAATCTTAAAGTTGCAGGCTTGGGCTTTAGTATATATGTTGAATGCTCATTCGTTGTGGCTAATATTAATTTGTCTTCATCCACCACCAATCCATATTTATTTTGCACGCCAGATATAGAAATGTGTTTTGTATTTGCAAGAAATTCTGTAGCATCTTTTTCATCGGCTGCTATAGGTAAATATGGGAGTATGTGTGAAACTCTTTTTCCATCGAATAGCTTTCGCAATGCTGTGGGCGAATAACTATTGTATCCATCAGTTAGCATGGAGGGGCAATGGGTTGGTTTATTCATCATCTTCAATTGCTTTAATGGTTACAGCGCCCACAGTGTCATGCCCAGCTGCGGCTAAGAGCAAGCCAAAGCTATCATTTTCGTTGAGCTTAAATAGACGTATCTGTATTTCTCTGTTACCTCCCTCTGATAGCATGTTTTCAAAAAAAGGGAAAAGTCTGTCTGAATGATATTCTTGCTTTTCCTTACTCATTGTCAGAGATATTGCTGGCATATTGTCATCCCTGAAATAAGCATCGTCATATCTAAAGATATATTCTTTAGAGTCGGTTTCAGTCAACATTCCCGCAAAATGGTTACGCATATATACTTTAGCACTCCTCATAGAAATTTAATTAATTAAAACTTGGGTTTTTTCACTTGTATCACTATCTCTAAGCCTAATGTGTCAAGAATAAGCTTGAGTACCTTTATAGAAGGATTTGCCTCACCACGCTCAATCTTGGTGAGTGTGTTTATTGCCACTCCGGCAAGCTCGGCAAGCTCTCGCTGTGTTATAGCTAAAAGATTACGACGCTCTCTTATTATGTTTCCTATATCTTCCATAAAATCGCAATATGTTGGGATTTGAAGCAAATATATATGAAAAAAATATTATAAACAAGCAAATATCGCAATATGTTGGGATATTTATGTTGTGTGTTTGTTTTCTTAATTAGCGAGTGCCGCTATTTAAGTTTTGTGGGTGTTTTCTTAA
>CAYFSV010000219.1:0-1895 GCA_964345815.1 uncultured Proteiniphilum sp.
GGAGTAGTAAAAACAGTTTTTTTTGTTGTCAAAATGTCGCAAATTGCAAACTGGCTATAAACATCACCTCGTTGCAGATTGAGCCGACAGATAGTGATATGGAAGAGCTCGACCGCGAGTTTGCAATCATTGGCGTTCATGGTGCCAGAACGACACCTACATTTCAGCCACGACACGATATGGGAGCCCATTTTGATAATATCTCGAAATGCAAACATAGATATTCACCCTTGCAGCAGAAATAGGTTTGGTGAATAGTTGGTAATGAAACACTATTCGAGAATATAGTGTTGATTATTAACGTTAGTTTTATATCTATAAATGAATTGGTGATTTGTTTGCAATTCATAAAGCAGCTGCTAGTTGTGTTAAGATATGTGTATTGCTCAGGTCGAAAATCCGTATACATAGAGTCTAAAACTATAATACAAAATCTCGGTGTATATACGGAGGATCTATAGAGGATCTATAGAGGATCTATAGAGGGTCTCCGTAGGGATGACAGGACAAATTAATGCAAATTGAGTGCGTAAAATAAAGATTGAGCTAAAGATAAATTAACATGTGCTTGGGAGGTTGAAATGATGAAAGGTTGAGGGGTTGATGGTTATTTCGGTCTATCTGTGCCACCCTTTTCGGTTCAAATGATGCCCATTTCTTTGATGTTTCTTTAAGTCGCTATGATGTTTTATATTTGTGGGTGAATAATAAGTGTTTTTATCAGTATCAATCATTGTGTTCCTTAAATGAGATAGTAGCTGATGTTTTGCAGTTGGAACAAGAAATTGATGGATTATTAAAAGAGATTATTGAATGAAAAATGAAATTGTTTTATACCAATCAGATGAACTTACCAAACATCTTGAAGTGAGGATTGATGCTGAACAAGAAACGGTTTGGCTTAATCAATATCAACTTGCAGAATTATTTCAAACTGATAGAACATCTATCCTTAAGCATTTAAAGAACATTTACTCAACAGGGGAATTAGATGAAAAAACAACTTGTGCAAAATTTGCACAAGTTCGAAAAGAGGGCAAAAGAATGGTAACAAGGGAAATACTAAATTACAATCTTGATGCTATTCTTTCAGTAGGCTATCGGGTAAATTCTATCCGTGGCACACAATTCAGGATTTGGGCAAATCGGGTGTTAAAAGACTATTTATTAAAAGGATATGCTATCAACAATCGTATGAACCGCTTAGAAGATCGATTTGACAATTTAGCAGACAAAGTTAATCAAATTGACTTACAAATAAACACACAACTCATCCCCACGCAAGGCGTGTTTTTTGATGGACAAATATTTGATGCTTATGAGTTGGCTTCTAAAATCATTCGTTCTGCTAAAGAAAGCATTGTGTTGATTGATAATTATATTGATGAATCTTCATTTACCCACCTTTCTAAAAAGAAAGAAAATGTAAAAGTAAGTTTGCTTTGTAAAAAAAGCAATCAACAACTGCAATTGGATTTGAAAAAAGCCAACGAACAATACGGCAACTTTGCAGTAAAAACTTTTGCAGCTAGCCACGACCGTTTCTTGATTATAGACCAAAAAGATATTTATCATTTAGGAGCTTCTTTAAAAGATTTGGGTAAAAAATGGTTTGCTTTTTCTAAGTTGGAAAAAACTTCGGTACAGGGAATTGTAGAGAAAATAAAAGAGATTGTCGAATAATGAAGAACTATAAATCATATCCAAAATATAAAAATAGTGGTATCCCTTGGTTGGGTGAAATTCCTGAACATTGGGAGGTAAAAAGTGTTGGTGAGTCATTTAAACTTTCTGTTTCGGTTCAAATGATGCCACTCACTTTGATGTTTCTTTAAGTCGTTATAATGTTTTATATTTGTGGGTGAATATAAGAGTTAGAAGGTATTTCAAAGAAA
>CAYFSV010000220.1:0-1893 GCA_964345815.1 uncultured Proteiniphilum sp.
ATAGAAGAGCAAAAATCGATGATAGTATTTTATTCATTTATTTCTTATTCTTATTCTTATTCTTATTCTTATTAAATATTTATAACCTCTCAAACATATAATTGCAAGAAACTATCTTTTTAATCCTACCTTATAAGTTTTTAGAAGAGACTTGCTGTTTATCATCTTTTCTTTTAAAGTTGACAAATATGTTAACACCCGATCTAATCAACAAACTAATTGAAAAAGGAATCGTTGCTAATGGAAGTTGTTGTGGTATAACCCACCATAACAACAGGAATAATGTTAAGACTACAAAGTTAATAAAATGATACAAAATCACCACATTTTTCATCGTATTTAGCCAAACAAACAATGGGACTATTAAAGCAAATATATTCATCCAAATAAAATTCCAATTTGAATTTGTAGCAGGATGTTCTGAAAAGAAAGTCAAGAAAAATATTATAAAACCCCCAGCCCCTACTATACCAAAAAGTATACTGTCAAACATCTTTTGTGAAACTGCAAGGTGATTCTTCCTTATCTGTAAAAAAGAAATTAGAATACAGACAAAAATCAACACGAATGATATTACCATAGGACTAATAATACTCCATTCGTTAATCTCTTCACTTTGTGATTTTTTAGCAACAACCACCTCTGTATCAAGAACTATGGGCTCTTCAATTGTGTCATTTCTAATAACAACTGTTTCTTCTAATGCATTTTTAAGATATACTGGCAAAAACATCTTTTCACGAAGGGTTATTGGAATATCAGCAGCACTTCCAATTATCAAGTCTATACCAAAACTCATCCATGGATAGTAATCAACACACTCATGAATAAGGTCTCTATATGTTTGTTTTTTTTCATCTAAGGGATATGATATGACACCATCGATATAAGTTTCAATTAAGTCTCTTGGGCGAGTCACGCAATTATCATAAAAATAATTATATCTGTATATTCTATTTTCTGGCAATTGATTAACATAAAGAACTTCCCAAATTTTTTGTTTTTCATCTCTAGTTAGATTCAGCTCCTGTTTTATAACCTCTACCCCTTTTTTTGCATAATCTTCCAAAAACTGATCAAAACTTTGTACCCCTAGCAGATAGTCAGTCTTACCCCTAACAAAGTTATACATAAAAAAAGGTTGAGACATATCAAAAAAACCATAGTTGAATACTCCCTCTATACCTGATGAATCATCTTTTAAATATAGGGCAGTGTGTCCAAACAGAGCATACGATGCCCCAGACCAAGGCGAAGTTGTCATTAAACTAATTTCTGCATCTTCACTAAGCATTGTTTGTGAAGTGACTGATTGAAATCCAGTTATTAGTAAGACCAAAACAGTTATAATTATCGTTTTTTTCATATTTAATTATTTTACTGATAATAAATTAGGTGCTCTTTCTCCAATAAAATGGGTGATTACAGTAGCAATAACAAATGGAAATGTCAATTGCGTCAAACCAAATTTATACATTATGATAGCAATCAAAAGAGATAAAATCACTGAAGTAAGTGCCAACACAACGTTCTTTATACCCTTTCCCGAAAACACTATAGCTGATAAAACTGCATTATAACTAAATAACCCCATCCATATTGTTTCTATTGGCATCAAGAAAATCATTGCAATTAATCCCGAAATAAAACCTCCTATCAAGGCGTAGATTGCTGCTAGTGGAGAGTTGACAAATATAGCGACAAAGAACAAAACTCCAACAATCAGATCTCCTTGAAAAATAACTTGCCCAATCCCTTTAAATGCGAAGAAATATTCTTTCATAACTATCTCATCACCTAAGTTTATCAATTCTGAAGGTTCTAGTGGATGAAAATTATTAATTACAAATAATATAATCCATGTTACGAGAACAAAAGGAAATGTATAAGCCC
>CAYFSV010000221.1:0-1864 GCA_964345815.1 uncultured Proteiniphilum sp.
ATATCTTCAGCAATAATCAATAAAGCCTTTCCAGTTTGAACAGCTTTCTCAAGAATTGGTAGCAAATCTTTGATAGCCGAAATTTTCTTATCATGAATCAACACTAGAGGCTCGTCATATTGAACTTCCATGTTCTCAGTGTCTGTCACAAAGTATGGAGATATATATCCACGGTCGAACTGCATTCCCTCAACCACATCCACATAAGTTTCGGTTCCTTTAGCCTCCTCAACAGTGATAACACCCTCTTTACTAACCTTCTCCATAGCCTCAGCAATCAGTTTACCGATTGTTTCATCGCCATTTGCCGAAATTTTAGCTACGTTTTCAATCTTCTTCAGGTCGTTACCAACTTCCACTGCTTGCTCTCTTAGGTTTTCCACCACTTTAGCCACAGCTTTGTCAATACCACGTTTCAAATCCATTGGATTTGCACCAGCAGTCACGTTTTTAAGTCCAACACCTATTATAGATTGTGCCAACACAGTAGCAGTGGTAGTTCCATCACCAGCATCATCGTTAGTTTTTGATGCAACCTCTTTAACCAACTGAGCACCCATGTTTTCGATTCCATCTTCAAGCTCAATCTCTTTTGCTACCGACACCCCGTCTTTAGTGATATGCGGAGCACCATATGCTTTATCTAAAATCACGTTACGACCTTTTGGTCCCAATGTCACCTTCACTGCATTAGCCAATGCATCTACGCCTCTTTTTAATGAGTCGCGCGCCTCTATGTCAAATTTAATCTCTTTAGCCATATTAATATCTAATTTGTTATTTGGTTTAAATTATTATTCTGATTTTAAATACACTCTTTTTTGTTATTCAACAATTGCAAGAATATCCGATTGACGCATGATCAAGAACTTGTCATTATCATACTCAACCTCAGTTCCAGCATATTTGCCATACAAAACATTATCGCCAGCTTTCACAACCATCTCCTCATCTTTTGTGCCATTTCCGGTTGCAACAACCACACCTTGAAGAGGTTTCTCTTTTGCTGAATCAGGAATAATAATTCCACCCACTGTCTTTTCTTCTGCAGCAGCTGCTTTAATAAGCACTCTGTCTGCCAACGGTTTAATACTCATATTCGTTAACTTTAAAGATTTAATATTTTAATTGTTTATATTCATTTTTGTCATTCCGACATTTATACTACTGCTAATACTGTGCCAAACTTTATTTTGTCAGTATTTTATTTTGTATTATCATAAAAACTGACACAATTTCAAAAAAATAAGCCATCTTTGTAATACAGAAACGTTATATTCACACAAAACACATACACAAATGAAAACTAGAAACAATAAAAAAACTTTTACCTACACTGCCACTGCCATTATGGCAGTTGCACTAGTGGTGATTTATTCGATGTGGAATGGCAACAATAAATCTACTGAAATGCAAGACCAAAGCATGGATATAAAATTCAACAAGCAAGGCACACTTACTTTTGTTTCACAACAAAACAGCGACACACTCTCGGTAATAGATATAGAAGTGGCAGACAACGAACAGATGCGAGCTCGCGGCTTGATGTACAGAAAGTCTCTTCCTGAAGATGCCGGAATGCTCTTTATCTTTAATCGAGAAGAGATGCAAGGCTTTTGGATGAAAAACACATACATAGCTCTTGACATGCTTTTTGTGAATGCCGACCGACAAATTGTCACTATCCACATGAACACCACCCCCATGAAAGAGTGGAACTATGCATCTACCGCCCCTGCCCAATATGTGGTGGAGGTAAATGCGGGCTATTGCTTAAAGAACAACATTAAGGAGGGTGATTATATTGAGTATGATTATTAAAAATCAGCATCTCAATATTTAATGTAAATATCATATGAGCCGA
>CAYFSV010000222.1:0-1836 GCA_964345815.1 uncultured Proteiniphilum sp.
TATAGGCAAATGGTGATTGTGAAGGATATAGATATATTCTCGATGTGTGAGCACCATATGCTACCATTTTATGGAAAGGCTCATGTGGCATATATTCCTGATGGATATATTACGGGATTGAGCAAAATTGCTAGAGTTGTTGATGTTTTTGCAAGAAGACTGCAAGTTCAGGAGCGACTTACAACTCAAATTAAAGATTGTATTCAGAATACTCTTAACCCAATGGGTGTGATGGTGGTTATAGAGGCACATCATATGTGTATGCAGATGCGTGGTGTTGAGAAACAGCACTCTACTACTACCACTTCTGACTTTACGGGTGTTTTTAAAAATCAACAAACTCGGGCTGAGTTTATCTCTCTGATAAAAGGATAGAAGTATTATCTTTATCAATAATATAGAAAGTGTGGGATGGTGTGATCATTCTGCACTTTTTGCGTTTTAGGTAATTATTTATTTGTAGTTCTATCTCTTGAAAATATGTTGTCCCAAATTTATAGAAGCAATAATAAGCAAAATATACTTATCCTTTTTATTATTAAATCAAAACACTTATCTTTGTGAAAATATAAAATTAATGAAAGGAGTATTATTAGTAAACTTAGGATCTCCTGATTCGCCCACAAAGGATGCACTCAAACCTTATCTTGACCAATTTTTGATGGACGAACGAGTAATAGATTTGCCATACTTGTTGCGTGCCTTCGTGGTGCGTGGTATCATATTGCGTAAGCGTCCTGCAAAATCAGCTGAAGCCTATCAAAAGATATGGTGGGAAGATGGTTCGCCGTTAATAGTGATTTCTAAACGCATTCAGAAAAAGATTCAAGAGCGAATAGATATTCCCGTAGTGTTGGCTATGCGTTATGGAAATCCTTCGTTAGAATCTGGATTGTCTGAATTGGCTAAAAAAGGTGTAACCGAGGTTTTATTATTGCCAGCTTATCCACAGTATGCCATGGCAACTAGTGAAACAATAGAGAAGTTGGCTGATAAGTTATTGGCAGAAAAATTTAGTCAAATGACATTAACAAAATTTCCTGCCTATTATAATCGTGAAGATTATATTGATACTCTTGCATCATCAATAAGTAGAGAATTAGAATCATTCGATTATGATTATCTACTTTTCTCCTATCACGGAGTGCCTCAAAGACATCTTAGAAAGACAGATAAAACTGGTAAACATAATAAAGTTAAGATTGTCGAAGGTGAACATTGTTGTCGCCCTGGATCACCCGAATCTGCATTTTGCTATCGAACTCATTGTTTTGAAACTACCAAACAGGTTGTGGAAAGGGTTGGAATAGAAAAACATAAATATAGTATGAGTTTTCAATCTCGATTGGGTATTGATAAATGGTTGAAGCCATTTACTGCTGACAAGATAATAGAGTTGGCACAACAAGGAGTTAAAAAGCTAGCTGTCGTTACGCCCGCTTTTGTTACAGATTGTATAGAAACACTAGAGGAAATAGAGATTAGGTCTGGTAAGGACTTTATGGAAAATGGTGGCGATGTTCTTAGAATGATACCCTGCCTTAATGATGATGAGCAATGGATGGATGTAATGGCATCATGGATTAAAGAATGGATGCTAGGGCAGTGAAATATGTAAAGCATAAAATACAAAAAAGTGCAAAGCGAATATTCGTCTAGCACTTTTTTCATTTATACTAATCACTAATTTTTTACCTCTTAGCTCTTTTTTGGAGCTCTCTTTCTTTCTATTTCTGTCAATAGAATTTTACGAAGGCGCATTGACTTTGGAGTAATCTCCACATATTCATCCTCCTTTATGTATTCAAGAGCCTCTTCAAGACTAAATATAATTGG
>CAYFSV010000223.1:0-1830 GCA_964345815.1 uncultured Proteiniphilum sp.
TCTCGTGGCACTTTGCCCACAAATTCAGCCACCGTTTTGTTGGCAAGAAGCATAAACTCCTCAATCAAATGGTTCGACTCTTTTGCCTCTACAAAATACACACCTACTGGCTTGCCCTTGTCATCAAGATTAAATTTCACCTCATATCTTTCAAAATTGATAGCTCCGCTTGAGAATCTCTTTGCGCGAAGCTTTTTTGCAAGATTATTCAGCGTCAACACCTGCTCCGAAAACTTGCCACTGCCCGTTTCAATAACCTCTTGTGCCTCCTCATAAGCAAGTTTGCCGTCCGACTTTATAATCGTCTTCACAATTCTCGATTTCAGCACATCAGCCTGCTCGTTCATCTCAAAAACAACCGAAAAGCACAGCTTTTCCTCATTAGGTCTAAGCGAACACAACTCATTGCTCAACCGCTCGGGCAGCATCGGGATTGTTCTATCCACAAGATATATGGATGTGGCTCTGCTCTCAGCCTCTGCATCAATGATGTCGCCTGGTTTCACATAGTGAGTCACATCGGCAATATGAATTCCAACTTCCCATCTATTCTCCGCAATTTGGCGCACCGATAGGGCATCGTCAAAGTCCTTAGCATCCTTTGGGTCAATGGTTATGGTTGTGGTATTTCTAAAATCTTCACGTTTGGCAATCTCATCGGCGCTAATCTTGTCAGAAATCTTGTCTGCCTCTTCCTCCACCTTCTTAGGGTATTTGTATGGCAAATCATATTCAGCCAAAATGGCATGCATTTCGGTGGTGTTGTCACCAGATTTTCCTAATATGTCCACAACTTTTCCAATAGGATTATTAGCTTTTTCGGGCCATTCGATGATGTCAACCACCACCTTGTCGCCGTTTTTAGCACCATTTAGCTCCTCAATGGGAATAAAGATATCGTTTGCCAAAAACTTGCTGTCCATCACCAAGAATGCGAAGTGTTTTTTCACCTCCATCACTCCTATGAAGCGACTTTTGGCGCGTTTCAATATCTCCACAACCACCCCTTCGGTGTCGGCTCGTTTTCGTTTTGCAAGCAATTGAATGCGCACCAAATCGCCATTCATAGCATGCTTTGAGTTTCGTTCGGGAATGTTTATAATATTTGTATCATCGTTAGGCACAAAAAAGTTTTTGCCATTACTTCTTCTTTCAAATCTGCCTTCAAGCATTAGCCCACGATTGTTTGTGCGATATCTTCCTCTCGATGTCTCCAGTACTCGATCTTCGTCTCTTAGTTTGTCCAAAATATTAATCAACTGACGACGAATTGGTTCTTTATTTACATTTAAGGCTGATGCAATCTGTTTATAGTTAAATTGTTTGTCATTGTTTTGATTAAGAAAATCCAAAACCATTCGTTCTAAATCTTTTTTTTTCACTTTTATAGGTTCTCTCTTTGTAGTCTTTATTTTTTTCATACGATTAAAATTATTAATACTCAAATGTATCGTATCAAACTTGCGCTAATCATTTTGCATATATGTGTGAATGATTATCATGCTCGTTTCATAAATATTTCAATATGTGTTTCAATTAGTAGAACAATACATTTGGCTTTTAGTTGTTGCAAAGGTACTCAATTTTCCTTTTGAGCGTTAGTTAAGCCTTCTCTGAAGCCTAAAATTTGTTGTGAAATGGATCAAAAGCATTTTTGAGCTCTCAATAACTCTGTTTTGTTTAAAAAATCCCTTGAGAATGCTCGCAAAACTATCAAATAGCAAAAACATTTGGTTTTTCCTCAAAAAAACTATTTGGTCAAAAACCAAATCTTTTTTTCATCATAAAAAAAGTTCATCTGCAAAACCAAACCTTTTTTCTATCATAAAT
>CAYFSV010000224.1:0-1828 GCA_964345815.1 uncultured Proteiniphilum sp.
GCACTCCTTTTTCCCTTTTCCTTTTTACTTTTTCCTTGCAAAGCAAGCGTAGCGCGCTTTGCACCCCTTTTTCCCTTTTCCTTTTTACTTTTTACTTTCCTTTTTTTTTAGCAAAAAAAAAGGCCGTGCTCTCCGCTCCACGACCTTTGTAATCTCACACGAACCCTATTTACATTATCAGCTCGTGGTCGAATCTTAAAACTAGAAGTTAACTACATCGGCACCATTGCCATTAGTGTCTCCCTCCGAGTTGATGCCGCCATCGATTGCCCCATTGCCCTGTGCGGGTGCCCCTTGCGGAAGCTCCTGCGCATTGGTTTGGTTGGCGCTCTCCGTGCCCTCATCATCCCCTTGCGGTTCCACCTCTAGCGACATTCCTGCCGGTTGCGCCTGCGGTTGCTCAGCATTGGCGGGTTTCATCACATCCCCGCTTGCCTGTGCACCCTTCGCACCCTCATTGGCTTTGTCGCCGCTAGTGTCGATGTTGTCCAAATCACTCCCTTCGTCCTTCTTTTTCTTCTTGCCGGTTCTCAAAGCCACCAGCGAAGTAAATGGAAGAAGAGATCTATCCACCGAAATCATAAACTCGTTAAATGTAGGCTCGCCCGATATGTGAATCTCAAGGTCAATCATCTGAAAAGCCTTGATCAAATCGTCTAGGGCTCTCTTGCGAATGCCTGTCACGTCGATTTTCACATTTCCGCGCTCCTGCCATTTATCTGTTCGAGTGCCAAATGCATTTTTAAACAAGTTGTGACTCTCAATCAATCCCGTAAATGTAGGCGTCAGATTCAGCGTTTTCACATCATTAGTAAACTCACTGTCCTCATCCATTATTTTTGCGATTGATGCCAACAGGGCCGACATTTTGTGCTGCGTTTTCATTGCATCTTTATAGTAGAGATTGTCTAGTCTCACCTTGATGCGATAGGCAGCACGCCACACCTCTTCCTGTTTTTTCAGCTTCGCCTGACCATTCAAAATGTTGGCCAAAGCTTTCAGTTCGTCACATCTTTCTTTGTGATACTGCGTCACAAATAGAGTATACTCTTCTTTGCGTCCGCGTCCCGTCAATAATTCCAAATATGGATTATTTCTCTTGGCTTTATCGAACATGCGATCTACGTTATCATTATTGATTTCGCCACGCATTTGCTCATATTTACCAGTCAAAATATTATAAACCTCAAGGAATTCATAAATCGGGAGTCTTCCAAGTGAATAAAGGCTTGGAAGGTCCTTCGTTGTGTAATTTTTTTCCATTTAAGTAAATAAAAAAGTGAATAAATTTGCGCGTAAATGCGGAGAGAAGTAACTCGCGCCTGAATTACATTAACAAAGGTAAGTCAAAGATTTATATCTACAAACTATTTTTGGCTCAAAATTTCATCTTTTATTTAACTAGAAAAGTTAAAGTTTCTATCAAAATCACTAACACCCTGATTACTAAGCGTTTTGCATATGGCAAAAGTTATCGAAATAATCAATCACTCATGTATTTATGTTGTATAACATATAATTATTTTTCTCCTTGCATCATCACCCTCAAAATTAGCTTTTCACACCATTAAAAAATCCCACCATAGCTTTTCAATAATAGTATCTATATTTATTATATATACTATTTCGATACATCACCCCCAAAAATCACTAAAAGGACACCCAAAGGACAAGTATTTTTCTTAAAATCGAGATTTATTTTAACATTCAAAAACTCCACAACCCACCATCCCCACAAACATAGTTAAATCAATTAACACTCTTTTTTTCGAAAAATGCTAACAAATTCAAATAAAAGCACTATATTTGTAGTTAAATAGTGTTTCAT
>CAYFSV010000225.1:0-1826 GCA_964345815.1 uncultured Proteiniphilum sp.
TGTTTACATTAACTATAAATCATAAGATGAAAGAGTCAATACTTAAACGAAAAAACAATTTTTTGGAAGTGATAAAGATTAAAATTCAGTGAGAAATCAATCTTTCGGACACTATGAACATCAATATCCAGTGAAAAATTGATCTTTAGGATGCTGTGAACAACAATATCCGATGACAAATTAATCTTTCGAGAGCTATGAACATTAATATTCAGTGACGAATCGATCTACTGAATGCTGTAAAGAGCGTCATTTGGTACAGAATTGATATTTGGTAGCTTATGAATATAAGAAAGGCTGACTCAATAGATATTATTGTTGAGTCAGCCTCTGTATGTTTTATGTATTTATATTACTATTTGTCCAAAGGTATTGGCATATTATCCAAAAGTACTGCTCTGCCCAATCGTTCTTCTTGTCGCGATTTTAATCCCGACTCCACGGTTGTGGCTTCTGAGCCTCGAAACTTAGTTTCATCATATAACTTGCCCGTAATTAGAGAGATTGCTTTTGCAAAAAGATAATCTTCAGGGTCACCAATC
The DNA here is from genome assembly GCA_964345815.1 of uncultured Proteiniphilum sp. Taxonomy (GTDB): domain Bacteria; phylum Bacteroidota; class Bacteroidia; order Bacteroidales; family Dysgonomonadaceae; genus Petrimonas. The sequence goes on from CAYFSV010000225.1 coordinate 543, forward strand.
TGCTTCCAATTCTTGGTGTTATACTCTTGGGAATCTATGTAGTAATTAGGAGTTAATGTTCCTGCATCTATAAAGTCTTTTCCATCTTTGTCAGTATATCTGCCAACGATAGGTTGCATAGCCCAGTTTCTCAGTATTTGTTTCTCCTTGCTTGATAGCGACTCCTCTTTATAAATGTGCTGAACCGATCCACCATAGTTATCATATGCATGTATGGTCCATGATGCAGTGTATTTGCCAGATGTGTCTTCACCAATATGAACCACATCCATGAAGGGTCTCAAGCAAAATGTTGTGAGCTCCGAAGCAGATGCCGAGCTGTTTGTTGCAATGATATATACTTTGTCCAGATCCAAATTCACATCTAATGGATTTTTCTCACTCTTTTCGTTATACCCACCTAGTCTAGATGATCTTTCCCAAGCATTTGCATCATATGCAGCATTTACATAATCGTTATATCCCATTATTGTGAATATAGATTTTGCCTCTACATCCTTTTTTGGAGCAATTAGCGATAGTAAATATCCAGCAGCATTTATGCTTCCGCCTGGATTGTATCTTAGGTCGAGCACCAAGTCGGTAACGCCTTCGCTTTTAAAGTGTTCGAAGGCAGTGTACAAGCTGTTGTTGAAGTTGGATATAAAACCTGTGTAGAAAAGATATCCTATTTTCTTGTTATCATCCAAATTGTCATACACATCATAGAAGAGCACTGGGTCGGTTGAAACAGAACGAGGTGTTATTTCAACGCTTCTTGCATTCGTCATATCCTTATCAAGAACAGTGAATGTGGTTTTTGAAGTAGCACCATAAAGTTTCATATAGTTGTCTAGTGTGATGTTCTTACCATCTATCTTATCTATAACTTCTCCTCTTTTTAGTCCAGCCTCTTCAGCAGGTGTGTTTGGGTAAACATATCTAACAAATGCAACTAATTTAGTGCGGCTATTATCATACCACAAAGCTAATGGATTGAAACCAAAAGCAAATGTTGCCTCACCCTCAAAGTCAGCTAATAGCTCATCCACATCGTCAGTTATCCACGACCATTTATCTGTGGGCTTATAAAGTAAATCTTCAAAGTATTCTTCTGGATCATTGTTCTTGACTGTAGGCTTTTTATTAAGAACATATTCGTGCCACAAATAGAAATTAGACATTCCGTCGTAAACAAACTGTGATACTGGGTTGATAGTCTCCTTTTTTTTATCAGGCTTGAGGTTTTCTGGCTCATCTTTAGAGCAAGAAACACTAACTCCCACAACCATTAGTGCCGAAAAT
>CAYFSV010000226.1:0-1761 GCA_964345815.1 uncultured Proteiniphilum sp.
CTTTTTCTTCAAGCTTATCAAGAATATCCATAGAGGAGACTTTTTTTCTAAAGTTTCTTTTATCTACGGGCATTTGATAAATAGCCTCCCACAGATCTTGAAGTGCAGGTAGCGTGAACCTATCCCCAAAAAATTCAAATATAATTGGTCTTGATGACGTTTTGTATCTCAGTAGCTGCAATGCATCTTTAACCATTTCGTTGTGATCAAACACCAAGTTGGGTAATTCTTTCACATTTACCCATTGAGCATCAAACTCCTTTGCCAAACTAGTATCAAATTCCTCAAGCTTGACTAATGCATAATATGTAACCGAAACAACTCTATCTCCGGCATCTCTATCTGGTTCACCATATGCTTTCACTTGCTCCATATATATTCCTTCTTGGCGAGTGTATCGGTATAGTACTTTTTCGGCAGCTTGATCAAGACTCTCATCTTCATCCATAAATCCCCCCATAAGAGACCATTCGCCTTTGTTGGGCTCAACAGGACGGCGGGTTAAAAGTATATGTAACTCTTTGTCTTTAAATCCAAATATTATGCAGTCAACTGCGGTTAAAAATTTCGCGCTGTGCGAATAATAATTGTGTAACATATCAAATTTAGGTTTGTAAGATTAATAAAATTATAAAGGGAGAGGGAGTCTTAATTCAACTTCTCTCCCCTTTATATTAGTGTTTATAAAGCTAGGTTTGCGACTTTATGATTAAATCTTACGTGCTCCATCGCTAATCACAACATCGTAAACTTTTAGCTCTATATTATATTTAGCCTTATATTTTGCTTTTGCGTCTGCTATAAATGAGTCATAAAGCTCTGTTTTCACAAGATTGATTGTGCAACCACCGAATCCACCACCCATGACACGTGAGCCAGTAACTCCGTTTTCTTTCGCTACATCGTTTAAGAAGTCTAGTTCCTCACAACTAACTTCATATTTCTTACTCATTCCGTGGTGAGTCTCATACATTTTTTGTCCAACTGTCTCGTAATCATCTTTCTTAAGTGCTTCCGAAACGTCGCGTACTCGCTGAGTCTCTTCAATAACGTATTCAGCCCTAAGGAAATCTTCAGATGAGATAACATCTTTAACCTCATTAAGCATTTCCATAGATGCATCACGTAGGAATTCGACTTCTGAATGATTTTTTGCAATTGCAGCAGCAGCAGTTTCGCACGATTCGCGGCGCTTGTTATATGCTGATGATGCTAGCTCATGTTTAACGAGAGTGTCTAGTAGAACCAATTTATATCCGTGTGGTTCTGGGTCGAATGGGAAATATTCATACTCCATACTCTTTGTGTCAAGTCTAATCAAATGGCCAGCTTTTCCAAATAAGGAGGCAAATTGGTCCATGATTCCACATTTCACACCCACATAGTTGTGTTCGGTCATCTGTCCGATACGTGCTAGCTCGAACTTATCAATACCTAAATTAAGCATTTCATTTAATGCAAAACCAAAGGTGCTCTCAAGTGCTGCGGATGATGACATACCTGCACCTAATGGAACATCTCCAGCGAAAGCTGTGTCAAAACCAACAACTTTGCCACCACGTTTAATAATCTCACGACATACACCAAAGATGTATTTAGCCCATCCTTCATCCGGAAGATCCTCTTCGTTTAGCCCAAATTCTGACCATTCATCAAGGTCGGAAGCATATGCCTTTACTTTATCAGTACCATTCAAACGAATAGCCGCAATCATTCCTTTATCTACAGCACCTGGAAATACAAAGCTCCCGTTATAGTCGG
>CAYFSV010000227.1:0-1760 GCA_964345815.1 uncultured Proteiniphilum sp.
CAATACCAAGACCCACAACATACGAAACGATGATGTGAGGAAGCATGGCTACAAGTCCATATATAAATGTTTGAATAAAAGAGGCATCACCACCTATTGACAAATAGTGTTGATACCCTACGTTGTACATACCAAACAGTAGAGCTGGAATAAGCGCAAGAATCACAATAACCATTGTACGCTTTGAATCCCTAGCATCGTGAATATGCACACCCGATTTCGAAGTTGTGTTTGGAACATATAAAAATGTTTCAAAGGCATCGTATGTCGAATAAAGCCAATGTAGCTTTCCGCCCTCTTCGAAATTTGGTTTAATCTTATCGAGATAATTTCTTAACGACATTTATTTGAATGTTTAAATAATTAGTATCAATTGTTAGATATTCAAAAAGTAAGACCCACGTCCTACTCCATCTCTTTTCTTAGTTGATCAAGTCCAATACGAATGATTTTTTGAATCTCAAGCTTGGAAGTATCCACAAATTCGCAAAGAGCAAAGTCCTCAGGAGCCACCTCATAAATACCCAACTGCTCCATCTTGTCGATATTGAATGCAATTGTAGATTTTATTAGTTGCTCAGGCATAACATCCATAGGGAACACTTTTTCGTATTCGTTGGATACAATAATTGCCCTTGGACCACCCAACACACGAGCATCAAGACGATACTCTTTTTTAAGCTGTAGATAGGTGCCTCCAGAGCTATATCTATTTGGTGACAATGAAGCCCAACCAATAAACTCATGAACATCATCCCCCTCGGGAATAACTGTTAGCTGTGAGTGATTGGCTCGTAGAGCACCATTCTCTTCAATTTGAACACCTGTGAGCACGTTTCCACTTATATATCTCAAGCTACCCTCAGCCACATTGCCTTTAAAGAGCTTGTCGAGGGCTGTACCAATAAGCATAGTATAATACCCAGTTTGATTAACCTCGGAACCTGCAAGCGCCACTTTACGCGTCATGTCAACAACACCTTTATTGAAAAAGCGTCCTATCAATGCCACATCCAAAGCACTCAAAGTCCACACAGTTTCACCCTTGTTTACAGGAGCAATATGATTAATATGAACTCCCACATTACCTGCTGGGTGTGGACCATCAAACTCGGTTATCACCACATTTTTTGCCTCTCTCAGACCTTTGTTTTTGGTTTTAGAACCAATTGATAAGTACACCTTACCATCAGTCAATTTTGCCAAAGCATCTAAACCAGTTTGCAAATCTTTTTCTTGTCCTTCAAGAATGTAGTCGTAAGAAGCAGCAATAGGAGCTGTGTCAAATCCAGTGACAAAAATATCACGCGGTGCATTCTCAGGGTTTGCAACAATGTCGTAAGGACGCTGCCTAATAAAACCCCACATACCCGACTGCAACAAAGATGACTTAACCTCATCTGCTGATAGCTTAGCAACATCTTTTTTGCCAAAATCAGCATAGTCAATCACTTTGTCAGCCTTAACTACTATATCTAAGATACGACGTTTTGCTCCACGGTTTACCGCCACAACGGTTCCACTAACAGGAGATGTAAACAGCATATCAGGATACATTTTGGAATGAAACAGTGCCTCACCTGCCTTCACGGTATCATCCACTTTAACGCTTAGCCTTGGTGTAATACCCTGATAATCTTCGGGCCACACATGAACAAACTCACTCGCCAGGCTACCTTTAGATGTCTCTTCGGGTTTTCCTGCTAAGGGAATCTGCAAGCCTTTCTTAATTTTAATTCGATTAGCCATATTTAATCAGA
>CAYFSV010000228.1:0-1741 GCA_964345815.1 uncultured Proteiniphilum sp.
TTAGCTATATTAGCCCTTTAGTATTTAAACTCCTACAAAAATAGTAAAAAAAAAGACTGTGCACCTAGTGCACAGTCTTTAATTTGTTTCAAATTGATAGGATAAAACTAGTATCTTCTATCACGGTTTCCGTAACCACCTCTATCGTTATTGAAGCGACGACCACCCTCTTCGCGTGGACGAGCAACAGATACAGAAAGAGTGCGACCATCGTACTCAGCTCCGTTTAGCTCTTCGATAGCACGTTCGCCATCAGCATCAGCCATTTCAACAAAACCGTATCCTTTTGATCTACGTGTTTCTCTATCGGTAATAACTTTAGCAGAGGATACTTCGCCGTACTCCTCAAATAGTTCTTTTAAATCGGCGTCGTTAATTTGATAACTCAAGCCTGCAACAAAAATGTTCATGTGAAAAAATAAATAAATAAATAGAATAAATTAATTTGTGCAGAAGAAAATTTTATAAGGAGATAAGGTTAAAGAATTATTCGTTTCTAAAACGGTTACCGACGTATATAATAATGCTAATGCAGTGGCAAAGATAGAAAGTTTTTTGATATAAACTTCTTTCAGCTAAAGAAAACTTCAAATTGAATGGTTATTATTCTAAATTAGATAACATTTTAAGACATAATAGTATCAAGCAGTTAGACTTGTCATTCATAAAAGGGGGACGCCAAAAGCCCAAGGATATACAAACCTTTATCATTAGACAAATCACGTTAACCCCAATAATATAGTCATTGGTATATTTTGTTAACAATAGGAGCAGATAATGCCTAGTCAAACATCATCAATTAGCTATATTTGCAATAATATTTTATATATAGTAAAGGATGAACATAAAACTACAAATATTCAAAAGGCACACCCTATTATTGCTTGAAGCACTTTTAGTATTAATGTTGTGGATTATGCCACATACGGCAAGTTCACAAGAGAAAAAAGTGCAACCTACAAGTAGTTTGATAGGGAATGTAATATTTGCAATTGAGGAAGAACCTGTTGAATATGCAACAATTCAGCTACTTAAAGCAAATGATAGCACTGTGGTATTAAGCTCAGCCACCGAAAGAGATGGGAACTTTAAACTCACCAACATAAAACAAGATAACTATATTTTAAAAACCTCATATATTAGCTTCGAAACACAATATCACGATATAAAATCGGAAGAATTCGACAGCAAGCAAATCAAAATACCCACAATTGCATTGGTTGAAAAGTCAATTCTGCTATCAGAAGCCATAGTGGTGGGACAAATGCCTCAAATGGTGGTAAAGGAAGACACCATCGAATATAATCCCGCTGCATTCAATCTTCATAAAAACTCGCTGGTTGAAGATTTACTGAAACGCCTGCCCGGAGTTGAAGTTGACATAGATGGAAATATTACAGTTGCAGGAAAACAAATCAGAAAGGTAACCGTGGACGGAGAGAACTTTTTTGGTAGGGACCCTAAAATGACCACTCAAAACTTAGAGATTGATATAATAGAAAAGCTACAAGTTATTGAGAAGAAATCAGATATGGAAGAAATAACTGGCATAGACGATGGCAATAGAGAAACCATCATAAACATAACAATCAAAGAGGATAAAAAAAGAGGATGGATTAATAATATTCAAGTGGGATTAGGAAATCTGACGCAAGACATTTCAGCCGATAACACAAGGTATGAAAGCAGAAGCATGTTTAATAGATTTATTGGTGACAATAAGTATAGTTTAATAGTTAAT
>CAYFSV010000229.1:0-1736 GCA_964345815.1 uncultured Proteiniphilum sp.
GATAGTATTAGCTTTCCATCTTTTTTGTATTCATTAGCCTTTAATACAACACGATAAATAAAATCAGACATTTGCTGACACTCAGTATCATTGGTCAAATCTTCCAATCCTTCAAGACTAAGATATCTAACTTTGGGCAACTTACTCTCATCAAAATAGTTTAGCCATTCTTCTAATTGTGCAATTGCTTTATTTGTTGGTTCTCCTAAGGTGCAAATCAACCATATCTCATCAATCTTTTCAACTCCTTGTTTCTTTAGTTTACTATGATAAGTTTTCAAACTATCATTTTCCTCCAATATATCTAAGAATGGGTATGCACTGATAGCAACAAGCTCTGCACCAATTGCCCATGTGGCACCGAAAGTGCTTACTAAAATATTTGCCATATTGTTTTATCATGGATTTATATTAAACAACTCTTTTTCTAACAATTCAAATAATGGTCTTTTACTTAAAGTGGCTCCACCATACTCCTCCAACGAAAATGAAAGAATGCCATTGTCATTGCATTTTTCTTTTGCTTTATCACGCATTGGTGCATCAGTTACAAATAGGGCTTTGCTACCACTGCCTCCATACACTTTTACCGCGGCTGCAAACTTATCTATGTCAGTCTCGCTGTTAATTTGTGTTTTGCATTCCACAAAAAGTAGCTTTGTGCCGGTATCAATTATAATGTCTATTTCATTCTTAGGGGAGTTTGTTTTGGTTGGAAAAATACAATTCAAACGCATCTCTTTAACACGCCCCCACTCGCTTAACATCTGTGCCACTTCCAACTCAAACCATCCGCTGTTGTGTATCAAATGAAAGATTTGAGGCGAATGAAGAACCTCCACTTGCGATGCTCCATTTCGTCTAAACAGACGAATTGTAAACTCTTTATCCTCCTTATTCCACTCTAAGATTGACCCATTTCTCGTAGTATGCTTATTAATGTTTGGTGCATTACTACATAAAAGCACTAATTGGGTAAATTCTCCAGGGCTGAATTTTCTGATATTTCTAATTGGCTGTATTGCAGCAAAATCATCTGCTGCATATTTTCCTATTCGATGAAAATCTTTGAGCGGATTGCCATGCAAACGAAATCGCACCCCCATATCCAAATCAACAGTATGATGACTGCGGTCTGTTAAATTCCAAATCTTGTTGTTTTGATCTACATAAAAAAGTGTACTATTGGGATGCTGTGCAAAAATTGAAGCAAAATAGTAAGCCCACAGCTTTGTACCGCCTGATATATTAATGCTCACCTCATTGTCTTGCAAACTTTCAGCCAAACGACTGACCTCAACAACTATTTTTTCCAAATCAACAGGGTCCAATTCAATAATCTCTGAGGATACCGCTATCTCCGCATCAACCCGCTTCGCCTCATTGCGGGTTTGAAACGAACAGATAAACAAAACTTGATTAGCCTGCGCATATTGAATACCCAAGTAAACCGGAATGGGCTGTCCGCCAACTAATGTGATATGTGTTTTACTCATTTATTTTTTATGATTACAGATATTTATCCAACACCTTATCCAACACACAGGTATAATAAAACGGCACATTCAATAGTTTATACTTCTTTCCGCTTATGGTGCTTGCTTCATCTATTGAAAAAGGATTTGACCATATCCTGACTGCTATATTGTGTGACGTTCTGTCCATAAACTGATGCAAAGACCTCAGCTTAGCATTATGTCCTGATTTAACTTCAATTGGAATTAGCATTCCTTTGT
>CAYFSV010000230.1:0-1701 GCA_964345815.1 uncultured Proteiniphilum sp.
TTTGCTTTAGCTGATAATGCCATATTCAATATATTTTAATAATGCTGCAACTATTACTCAGCATTTAGATGTAATAAAAAACTCTTATACTTACCTACACTCTCAAAAAGCATGTCATTGACACCCTTACTAGTGATTGTACCACCCGAGATTCCATCAACATAATCTCTGCTAGAATCAGTTTGTCCGTGCTTTACTACAGCTATCGACTTAAACTCTCCATTTTTAATAAGCTCTTTGCCAGTGAACTGATTTCTGAAAGATGGATACACAATCTCTGCACCCAATCCAGGTGTTTCGCTATCGTGTCCAAAATCGGTTCCATATATAGTACTTCCATTCTCGGCAAATGACATGTAGCCCCAAACAGGTCCCCACAATCCTTTACCAGTCATTGGAATAATATAAAGTTTCTGACCATCCACTTGTGCCACAAAAACAGGAAGTGCATCTGCACCACTTTTCGAAACATCAGTAGCGAAAGCCTTATCAGTTGGTTGAGTTCCTTCAGAACCCTCCACTTTCGATCCATCCTCTTTAATCAAGTAAGCATCGCTGATAAGCTCTGCATACTTTGCCTCAGCATCTTTTGGGGTTGCCTCAACACGCAATGAGCGAAGAATTTGTTGCATCTTATCGATGTTCTCATTAGCAATTTGTCTTTCACTCAGCGCTTGGTGAGTAAATGCCAAACCTACTGCAACGATAATAACCATTACCGAAGCATATATTATTGTATATAAACTACTTTCTCTATTCATAATTGTCTCCTTTCTATTTTACAGCTTTTGATTTTGTCGCACGCTTAAGACGACGCTTAATATTGCCATCAACCACATAGAAGTCAATTAGTGGAGCAAATGCATTCATAAATAAGATTGCAAGCATCATACCCTCAGGATATCCTGGGTTAAACACACGTATCAATACTGCCAACGTACCAATTAGGAATCCAAAAATCCATTTTCCTTTTTCCGTTCTAGCAGATGTTACTGGATCTGTTGCCATAAACACAGCACCAAAAGCAAATCCACCTAATAGTAAGTGATAGATTGGTGGCATGCTCATCATTAGATTAACCGACAATGCATTTAACAACAACGCAGTTGCAGCACCACCAGCAAAAACAGATACCATAGTTTTCCAACTACCCACACCTGTTACAATCAATATGATTGCACCTAATAGTATAGCAAGAGTTGAAACCTCACCTATCGATCCAGGAATAAGTCCGATGAACATATCCCAAAGCTCTAATGGTTTGCCAGTTATGCTATGGAAAGAGAAGTCACTAAAACTTGTTGCATCACTCACAGCAATCTGTCCAAGAGGAGTTGCGCCCGATAGACCATCTACCACTTGGCCACCTCCTAGCCCAAATGTGCTTTCGCTACGTACCCATACTTGGTCACCCGAAATTTTAGACGGATAAGCAAAGAATATAAACGCACGAGCAATCAATGCCACATTAAATATATTATATCCAGTACCACCAAATACCTCCTTAGCAAAAACAACAGAGAAAGCTGTTGCAACAGCAATCATCCATAGCGGAGTATCGATAGGTACAATCATAGGAATAAGCATTCCCGAAACAAGGAAGCCTTCTGCTACCTCCTCTTTCTTCACTTGTGCCATTGCGAACTCAATACCAAGACCCACAACATACGAAACGATGATGTGAGGAAGCATGGCTACAAG
>CAYFSV010000231.1:0-1694 GCA_964345815.1 uncultured Proteiniphilum sp.
GCCGTTGGCATCACCAAAGCAAAACAAAAGTTTGCCCGAAAGACGGGCATTCCTACCACGAGGCAGGGACTGGAACGGAAGATTGGGAAGGCAGTAATAAAGACTATTACGGGGAAGAAATAGCAAATTAAAAATAATAAAACTACGCCCTGCATTTCACATATATGTAAAATATATTATCTTTGCGGAGCAGTATAATTATGAAATTTAAATTAGTTGAAATTCCGGAACTTAGTGGGAACAAAGCCACAATTTATACTGTTATAGATTGTAGTGATAAAAAAACACTGTTTGATCGTTTTTTAGAAGAGAATGGTGATTTACATTTAAGTGAAATAAAGGATATAATTGCTCGCTTGAAAGTGATAGGTGAAAGAACCGGTGCAAGAGAACATTTTTTCAAATTGAATGAGGGCTCGCCCGGTGATGGTGTGTGTGCTTTATATGATTTACCTAATAAAAAACTCAGGTTGTATTGTATTCGCTATGGCACCCAGATTATAATTTTAGGGGGAGGAGGTCCCAAAAAAGTACAAAAACTACAACAGGATGCTAAACTGACCAAAGAGTCATACTTTTTACGGGAGTTGTCGATTAAAATTACTGAAAGATTAAGAGATAAAGATATTAATTATAATTACGGTGGGGATGAGTTTGAAGGGGATTTAGAGTTTGAAATTTAAATTTTGACATCGTAAATAAAATAGTAATAATTATGGAAACAAATAAATCAATTGTTGGTGATATATTAAATACCATTTCTGAATCTGATACAAAAAAGATAGAGAACAAGATGTTGATAGCCGCAAAAATAGATGAGGCAATGAAGGCAAAGGGTTGGAAAAAAAGAGACCTTATGAATGCAATGGGTAAGAAAAACCAATCGGAAGTAACACGCTGGTTGAGTGGAACTCATAATTTTACTGCAGATCTTTTGACTGAATTGGGCGAAGTGCTAGGTGTTAACTTCTTTAATTTGGAGCTCAATCCCATAAAACCAAATATCTATCATATAACAACGAGTGTTTATGCTAAGTCCATTCAGGGAAATCTGATTAATGAAATGGGAGAAAGTAACAGCTATTATAATACCAAAAAACTTCTGACAAGTAACTAATTATGAAACAAAATATATCTTTTCAGTTTGAGACTATTGAGCTGCTGGAGTTTTCTATGATAACCCCAGATAAGGAGGTTGAAGCGAAAACCCAATACAAGCTTGACATTAATATTGAGCATAGATTTAATATTGAATATAATCGAATTTTTGTAATATTATCTATTGATATTATAGACGAGAACAATGATGCAAAACTTAGTAGTTTTAAAATAAGTTGTGTTTATAATATCAAGGACCTTAATGAGTTTGTTAATGATAATAAACTTTCTTTGCCTGATGAAATGATAACTACTCTGAACTCTATATCTCTTTCAACTTGTAGGGGAATTCTTTTCTCATCGCTTAAAGGTACCTTTTTACATAATGTTATACTGCCAATTATTGATCCTTTGAATTTTAATCAATAAAACGGGCATCCCTACCACCAGGCAGGGACTGGAACGGAAGATTGGGAAAGCAGTAATAAAAACTATAACAAGCAATAAAAGATAAATAATATAACAATTATGAAACCAACCGAAGAAAACACCCTATACCTAACTATCAAGCAGAAGTATTTTGATGAGATTATGGC
>CAYFSV010000232.1:0-1680 GCA_964345815.1 uncultured Proteiniphilum sp.
TTCTACATTGAGACGTTCAGCGAACGTTATGTTATATATAAAACGGACGAATCCGTATATTTCTATTTTTCTGCTACAAAGTTACGAATTTACTTGTATTCTAACAGCATATCAAGTCTTAGTTTACCACCAACTCATAATTAGTACTTCTTCCACCGGCTGCTTCTTTTTGAAGGATGCCTTTGCCAATCAGGTCTTGTATATCCCGTATAGCAGTGTCTTGCGAACATTTCACTATCTTAGCCCATTTAGAAGAAGTCAGTTTACCTTCAAAGCCATCAAACAATTTATTAAGCATCAACCGTTGACGGTCATTCAGTTGCGTTTGGCTGTGTTGCTCCCAGAATCTTGCTTTTACAAGAACAGCTTCCAATACTTCACTACTGTTTATCAAAGCACGTTCAAGACAAGATAAAAACCACTCCAACCATTCTGTTATGTCGCCATTGCTGTGCTGTGTTTTTTCCAGTATTTCGTAGTACTTTTTACGCTCTGTAAGTATTTGGTTTGACATACTGTAAAAACGTTGTGAACTTTTATCACTACGAGAAAGCTGCATATCTGTTATGGCACGGGCTATACGTCCATTGCCGTCATCAAATGGGTGGATCGTGATAAACCAAAAGTGAGCCACTGCCGCTTTTAATACGGGATCTATTTCTGAGCCATTATTAAACCATTTCAAAAAGTGGTTCATTTCTGCTTCAACTACATTAGCCTTTGGAGCTTCATAATGGACTTTCTCTTTCCCCATTGCACCCGAAACCACCTGCATATCTCCACTTCGGTACTTAGCGACTTCTATTTTGTACATCCCACTATACCCCGTTGGAAACAGAGCCGCATGCCAGCCGAACAGACGTTCGTCAGTAATTGCAAGAGTGTAGTTCTGTGTTGCATCGAGCATCATCTCTACAACACCATCAACGTTACGTGGAGAATCTACCAATCCTGATACTTCAAGTCCTAATCTCCGAGCAATAGAAGAACGCACTTGATCTTTATTCAATATTTCGCCCTCTATTTCGGTAGATTTCAGAACATCCAAAGTTAGGGTAGAGAGTACGGCTTCTTTCTGAAGTTTGAAACCTAAATTCTCCATTTGCCCCAACAAACGACCTTGAAGATGCCTGACATTGGCAAGCAATGAAAGCAATTTATCATTGTTCCATTTGAAATCAGTCCAATTTTTATGTTGATATACGTACATATTCTTTGCTTTTTATGCGACAAATATATGCTTTTTTCTCGGCATCGCAAATTATCTATGCTATTTTTGCAAAGAATAGTTATTGTATTCATCGCAACATCCCTAACAGGTGCAAGGTGCAAGTATCTATATATAGATAAACTTGCACCTTGCACCTGAGCTAAGTCATTATTATTCAGAATGATTGTTTATTTGGAAATATGTTGTATCTTTGAACCCAAGATATATGCAGACAAGCATAGGTCAAAGGTGGACAAATGAGGCTGAAATTTTTGTGCCTAATTCGTTACCGATTGAAAATTTGGAAAAGTAAAGTATTGACTTTAAGTTATATGGAAGACTGGGTTCACCGCCCTCTCTCTCCGCAAAAGAAAGTCGTTCAAGAAATTGAACGACTTTTTTATTTTAAATAATCATTGAATTTGAAAAACTCATTAATATCACCCCTTTATAAGAGTTCAATTATCTTG
>CAYFSV010000233.1:0-1602 GCA_964345815.1 uncultured Proteiniphilum sp.
TTGCAAGAGAAGCATCAGGAGTATATGTTTTTTTATAAAGCCCTTCACCCGTATAGAATCGCTCTTGTGGATTTCTAAATGCTGTTGCATTTGCCATTTCACGCTGCATGTCTTGGGCATTCCATGTGTGTGGTATAGTCACATTTTGCCAATTACCACCCGTGAATGTTTGATTTAATACTGCCGCTGATTTATTGAATGGTCCTTTTTTAAACTGCCATCCATCATTAAATGAGGTTACATCCCTACCCTGCCCCACCACAGTGGTTGAAAACAGAATTAGGATAAGAAAAAAAGAATAAAACTTATTCATCGTTTTTGTTATATTATTAATGTATCTCGTTATTTCATATTATATATTTCGGTTGCAGCCATCAAAAATGCTCCAGGACCATATACTGAGGTCATTTCTCGAGTCACCTTTTTGGGATCTGCACCAATGGGTTGAACCCAACCAAGCTTGCCATCCTCGTCCACTGCCGACATAAGCGACTCCCATGCCTTTATCATTGGTCCATAAAATGTTGATTTGTCTAGCAAACCCTCGTTTATACCAAATGCCAAAGCATATGTTATTAGGGCTGTTGCACTTGTCTCGGGCGATGGATAGCTATCAGGGTCTAGCAAGCTTGCATGCCAAAAACCATCCTCATGTTGCAACAAGGCTAATCGAGAAGTCATTTCAACAAACAAGTCGGCATAGAAAACCCTTCTCTCATCATCTTTAGGCAATAGCTTAATAATATTAGCCAATCCGGCTACAACCCAACCATTGCCTCGCCCCCAGAAAATTTTGTGACCATTAACCTCCCTTTTTTCAAAATAGCTATCATCTCTAAAAAAAAGTTGCTCCTTTGCATCATACAAATGAGAATATGTATCCATAAACTTACTGTGCATATAATTGATATACGAATCATCGTTTGTTATATTTGCGATACCTACATAAACCGGGGGAGCCATAAACAGCGCATCACACCACGACCATGTTTGTTTGTTTCGATACGACATACTATCATTGCCCGGATTAGACATGATGAAATCCAACCTCTCTTGGGTTGATTTGATAATTTTCTGCTCATCATATTTCGGATACATATTTATATAGTACTGCGCCACACAAAGCTCGTCGGCATGATAGATACCAATAGGCTCATAGTTTTTGAAATTTGCTGGTATAGCCCACTCATTCTTTTCACCGATATTGTTATAGAGCCAGTCATAGTATCTCTCTCCATTTTTCGATTGCTTAGCCCATTGCGACAAACCTAAGTAAAACACACCGTTGGTCCATGCATCAATTCCATAGTCGTGCAGATTACCTGAGTCGCGATAAGTGAAGTTGTTTATTTGCCAATCAGCAACTTTGTTTGCAACTTCAGCAATATCTTGTTTTTCTTTTCCAGACCCAACATTTGAACAACTCATAACAGAGAAAACAAATGTTATAGTAAATAATATAATTCTCATATTTTATTAGAGTTAATTGATATTGCAAATGTAGGCAGTAAGGCTCCAAATATGATTGCTCTATTTGGCTTTAGATGTTCTCAATTTTGACTTTAGCCCGCAAAAGATGCAAATAGAGCGCCACAGTGGTGT
>CAYFSV010000234.1:0-1577 GCA_964345815.1 uncultured Proteiniphilum sp.
ATTCTTACTGACTAATAATAAACTATTTCTAGGTTTTCGTCATCTAAGTAAATACCTGATATTCCTCCATTAAATATTGTGTTTTTAGAAATGCGCACATATGTCAATGGACAACTACCGAATGCACGCATATCTATATATTCAAGAGAGGGGGGTAGGTCAATATGACTTAATGAAAAACAGCAGTCGAAAGCACTAATTCCAATTATTTTGAGAGATTTAGATAGATTGACTTTTTCTAGGTTCTCACAATAATCAAATGCACAAAAATCAATTATTTCCACTGAATCGGGAATGTCAATCTCTTTTAGAGAATTACAATTATAAAACATAAAATCAGGAATAGTTTTTATTGTATTGGGAAGCTTCACTTTTTGCAACCACACCGCTCCGTTAAACAAGTGTTTTCCTATAGTTGTCACTGAGCCTGGTATCTCTATCTCTTGTATTCCTGATGACGAAAACGCTCTGTCTCCTATTTCTACGACAGATTCAGGAATATTGATCTTCTTTATATTTTTGCAGGTAGAAAAGGCTGTCGCACCGATATAAGTTACTGTATCAGGAATTTCGAAAACCTTTATATCATAACCTGGAATAACATGAAGCAATTTTTTAAAATCTTTGGAGTAGATAGCTCCATCTTTAAATGAATAATTAGGGTTGGATGGCGATAATTCGACATACTTGAGATTGGTACACCATGTAAAGGCATCAATTCCAATATGTGCTACAGACTCGGGAATGCTTAGATACTTGAGATTTTCATTTAAATAAAATGCAGCTTCATTGATTGTTACAATATTATCAGGGATTTTATAGTGTGTTTTATAGTGTAATGGAAAACTTGCAATCAACTCGTTTGATATTTTATCGATTAAAACACCATCAACGGAAATAAATCTATTATTTTGTGGCGACACGTATATCCTATGGATACTTCTTGCATCTTTGAAAGGTCTTCTGCCTATCTTTGTTAACGAAGCAGGAATTTCAATCATCCCTAAATCATATGCACTAAAAAATGCTTCATTGCATATTACTTCGGTACCCTCCTTTATTGCAAGATGA
This sequence comes from uncultured Proteiniphilum sp., assembly GCA_964345815.1. GTDB lineage: Bacteria > Bacteroidota > Bacteroidia > Bacteroidales > Dysgonomonadaceae > Petrimonas. The sequence goes on from CAYFSV010000234.1 coordinate 1,072, forward strand.
TTGCCATATCCGCTACTAACGCGTTCAAGTCGCTTCCCATTAAGACTATATAGTACCCTAATTAAGGAGGAATGCTCCTGATCCAATGTATATCCTAGTGTCGTATTAAGAGCAAGTGGCTTGGTTAAGTTCTTAATGATTTCTCTTGATTTTTCTTCTGAAAAAGTTTCCGTTATCTTACTCAATTCAATTATAGAAGTTATATGACTATTTACAAAGGAAGCACTATGTTCAATTTCATAAGAGACGCTTTTATAAATCTCTACCGATATATTATGCTTAATGATTGCTTCACGATAGGTGTTAACTTCTGCCTCATCAAATGTGGCTAACTCCAAAATTAAATGGGAGAGCTTGTCCTTATCCAAATAAATATCATTTCCATAAACTTCAATTATATATTCAATTAGTTTTAGTATATCTGGTAAGCTTTGGGCATACGATTTATCAATTTCTTGGTGTGTCATAATTAACTTTGTATTAAATTGCGTTGTGTTATTAATTAA
>CAYFSV010000235.1:0-1567 GCA_964345815.1 uncultured Proteiniphilum sp.
TCTATTGAGGTGCAATTGCTAGGTAGTGATTCAACTATTGAGCGCACCAACCTAAACGTTTGCACCCCTGGAACTAATATTGTCATTGATGGCAATCTTATTCTTGATCATTGTACTAATTCTACTTCGGATTACTTTTTTGGCGATGATTGGGTGACAGTGGAGGCCGAAGTAAGAGGTAATGATGTGATTCATCACATTGTGAATGGCGACACGGTTATGACCTATCACCAACCGCAACTTGATGATAGGGACTCGACTTTCCCTAAGCTTATAGAATTAAATGGTGGAGATATTATGCTCCATAAGGGTACAATCTCGTTGCAAAGTGAGGGGCATCCAATTGATTTCAGAAAGGTGGAGATAATGTTGCTTGACTAATCTAATAGAATAGATAGAACCGATATCATTGTTTTTGATATCATTTCTATATATGAGAATTGTTTCATACATTTGTGTCAAACAATTAATAATTAACTCTTTAAAAATTTATATTAAATGGAAAATTTAAACAACCAACAACCAGCTATGCCTCGTATTGGAGACAAGGCACCATCGTTCAGTGCAAAAACCACTCAAGGTGACATCAACTATCCAGATGATTACTTAGGAAAGTGGTCGATTCTTTTTAGTCACCCTGCTGACTTTACCCCTGTTTGTACGTCTGAGTTTATGACTTTTGCTAACATGCAAGATGAGTTTGATGCTCTAAATTGTCAATTGGTTGGACTTTCAGTTGACGGTCTTTTTAGTCATATAGCTTGGTTGCGCACAATTAAAGAGAAGATTGAATATAAGGGAATGAAAAACATTGAAGTTAAGTTCCCACTTATTGAAGATATCTCTATGAATGTGGCTTCTAAATATGGTATGATTTCGCCAAAAGAAAGTGCTACTCAGGCTGTTCGTGCAGTTTTCTTTGTTGACCCTAAGGGAATTATCAGAACTATTGTTTACTATCCACTATCATTAGGTCGCAACTTTGACGAGTTGAAGCGTATCCTTATTGGTTTGCAAACTGCAGACGAGTTTGGTGTTGCTCTTCCAGCTGACTGGCGCCCAGGTGACGATGTGATTGTTCCAACTGCAGGATCGTGTGGTGTGGCTCAAGAAAGAATGGATAGTCAAGATGAAGACATCACTTGCTACGACTGGTTCTTCTGCACTAAGAAACTCTCGAAAGAGGCTGTAGAGAATGCTCTTTACAAAAGCTAGGTGATTTAGGCAAAGATTAACTCTTTAATTGTCGTTGACATGGCACTTAAGCAGTTATTAGAAACAATAAAAAATCCCGCTCTCATTTTAATGAGGCGGGATTTCTTTATTTAGTATCTAAAATTGATTGATTACAATTTTGGACCAGCAGCTACAAGTGATTTACCTGCTTCGTTTCCTGTAAACTTGTTGAAGTTTTTGATGAAACGTTCTGCTAGATCTTTAGCCTTTCCGTCCCACTCTGTAGCATTACCGTATGTATCGCGAGGGTCAAGGATAGCGCTATCAACACCTGGAAGTTCTGTTGGAACCTCGAAATCAAAGTAAGGAATTGATTTAGTTGGTGCATCGT
>CAYFSV010000236.1:0-1534 GCA_964345815.1 uncultured Proteiniphilum sp.
AATATTGAGTGTAAAGTTACACCTTTTAATTAATTAATTAGCCATTCATACACCACAATGTGCTTATTTTAAGATTTATCAGAAAATACTAGTCAAACTTCCAACTCAACAATATAATTTCACATTTGAACTGCGAGAGTAACATTTGTTGCTAAAACAACCTGATTTCGGCAATAAACAATATGCTTGTAGAGCAGAAAACATCATTTCATCCCAAATAAGAGCCAATTTAGTTAACACACAGCGGGGAAGTTTAACGATTATACACACTTCTGGGTTTACTAATAACTACGGAGACCCTCTATAGATCCTCCGTAGATCCTCTATATATTCCATATAAAAAAAGCCTCTTGCAACAGAGCATCAATTTACAAATAATCACACATGCCGCACCCATAATACAATTTATGTAAACCACCCTGTAAATTTGACCCTATTTATAAAATATATAGTTTCTATTTCCCTCGAATTGGTGTGACATTGATATCACTTTTCTAAATTAATTTTTATCTTTGTGGGTACATACACAAAAAGCATTCAGCTATTTAGATATCAAATTTATAATCATATAGGATGAACTTAAAAATCTTTGTTTTAGTCTTTGCCATTTTCATGGGCACATTTTTAAATTCGTGTAATACGAAAGAGAACAACAACTCCTACAAAACAGAAGAGCAACCAACAACCAACGCATTGCCAAAGGGAATGAAGATGGTGTGGAACGACGAGTTTAATGGTACCGAACTAGACAAATCAAAATGGTGGGACAAGTACTTCTCGTCACTAGACTGGTTCAACCAAGATGCACTGGAGGCACTAGAAAATGGACAGTTGCCCCCTGCCGATTATGAGTTCACAGGCAACTCAATAATACTGCGAGCTACCGACAACTTCTATCCTGGTGCCAATAGGCAAATTTCATCAATTCAGACATACAATTGGGAAAGCAACATCAACATGATGGACAATACCGTAGGTGGCTTTTTTGAAACTCGCATACGAAGGGATATTGGTGAGAATGGCGATAGAGTTAATCTTGCCTTTTGGTTCGACTCACCTGGTCCCGATTTAAAATATTATCTTGAAGAGGATGGCGAGGCTCACAACTCAAAAGGAATTAGACCAAGAGGGCAACTATTTGAAATAGACTTGTGCGAATATATCACAACCGAGATTGTGCTTCATGGCAATGTGGATAAAAATGGAAAATTTGAACGAAATATTGGACACTACATTCACGAAGGTGACTTTAAAGGGAAATGGGTTACGCACTCTATGCTATGGTCGCCAGCAGGTTTGAAATTTTATATTGATGGAGAACTAATAAAAGAGTGGTGGGACCCCAATGATATAAAATCACCAAATCATGCTATGAATATGTTTTTCGGTGCTTACGGAATTAATGATGTTAGCATGGAGATTGACTATGTGAGATATTATCAGTGGGAGCTTGAGGGCAACAATCTATTACCAAACGGCAATTTTGAATATTCCGAAACCCCATTTCCATGGGAGGGTACAGGTGTTATCACAA
>CAYFSV010000237.1:0-1443 GCA_964345815.1 uncultured Proteiniphilum sp.
AAACATGCTAATTATATAATGTTTTTTTAGTATATTTGTTCTTTATCTCAATGCCGCTGTGGCGGTGCGAAACAAAACGACGAAAAGACTCAACAAAGTTGGTGTAATATATTATGAAACAAACGATAACGACCGAAACAAAACTAGCTACAAGCTGGATGCGCCGCCTCAAGAATGGCGAGTTTACGCATCTGATGGGAATGATAGGGGGGTCGCTAGAAAGAATTTTAACTGGCGATGACAACCCGATGTCTCACGAGTTGGAAAACTTTATGAGGTTCAACAACGAACTTCAGAAGATGCGCCCCGTGCAAACGAGCCACAGTGCAACCCGGCAGATTAGGTATAGCCACAAAAAGCGTGTGGAAAGGCTTGTATATCTATTGCAAAGTGCCAAAATTCGTTTTGAGTGCGAACTTGAAACTGAGGAGGTGAGGGCAAAAGCGCAACTGATTTATAATCTCATAAGCCGCTATGGCACTCGCTATTACGATATGGGCATTAGCAACGTGACGGGCAAGGTCAACTGGATTGTGGAAGATGTGAAAAATAGCCCCGAGCTGCAAGATGCCCTTCGCACACTTAGGCTGCACATGGACTATGAGGAGCTGGTGAAGCGCAACAACGAGGTGATTGAGGCTCAGTTTGTTCGTGCCACAGATATTGCCCAGGCAAAGCCCGAGCGAAGCTACGTGGAGGTTCGCCACGATGTTTACAAAACCTTTCAGATGATTCTGATAGGTCTCAACTGCTGGCAGGACGACGAAAGATATCAATTAGCCACACGCAAGGCATATTCAGTTATAGAACAATTGTTTGCGGAGTACAAATCATCGCTTCTGCAAGCCGAAAAACGACGCAAAGAGGAAAAAGATGGCACTCTTGCCAAAAAACAGGAGGCTAGAAGGGTTGCTAAGCTTAAGGCAGAAAAAGCCAAAGCAGAAAAGGCTAAAGCAACACTACTCGCGCGCAAAGCATCCGATGCCAAAATGGCTGAAGAGCAGCGCAAGGCAGAGGAGCAAAAAGTATCCGAGCAAATAACTGCTAAGCAAAATGTTTCCGCTGAAAAAGCAAAACCTATTGAAGCTAATAAACCTAAGCAACAGGAGTTGGTTGCCTCACAGCACCACAAATCCCAACAACACCACCAACCCCAAGACCACAATGCAACCCCAACTTCCATAAACAAACTACTAGACAAAGTTGCCGGCGCAGTACCCCTTGGCAAGCCTTCGTCGATAGACAAAGAGCCAATCAAGCTAGGACTAGTGCAATGGAATGGCGAAAGATGGGAGCACATTAATCCACAACCGACCGCTACGCCGCATCCTCGCCAAACTCGGATTGCGCCGCCGCGGCGAAATCAATCTGGAGAATGATAAGGTGAGGTGGGAGTGTAATCATAAGTGTAAACAAAAAATAATACTATAAAGATATGAGTAA
>CAYFSV010000238.1:0-1373 GCA_964345815.1 uncultured Proteiniphilum sp.
TGATAAATTTCTTGACACCGTTTACACATTTGTGTCAAGACATCGTTTACACTTTAATGGTAAAAGTGTGTCGCAAGATCGTTGACATTTAATAAAAAGCGCTCTTTAAAATATCGCATCTTTACTGCAAAAAATGGACAGTGAAGAAAAATTAAGACAAGAAGCTATTCGGCTGTATTTGCAAGATGTGTCAATCAGCGCAATTGCTGCTCAATTGTCAAGAACTCGTCAATGGGTTTACAAATGGATATCAAGGTACCAATCATCAAATGGGCAAGTCAATTGGTATGAAGGTATATCTAAAGCACCATTAATTAATCCCAACAAAGTTTGCAAATCGATTGAGAATTCAATTGTTCAAGTTAGAAAGCAGCTTTCATCAAAACCGTATTCTCAACAAGGTGCGGTTAGTATCATGTATGAGTTGAGGACTCTGGGAGTCAAACCACCTTCAATCTCGACCATCAATCGAGTTTTAAAGAAGCATAATTTGATCAAGAAGGAGAAGCCAAAAACATCCCATTCAAGAGAATATCCGGATAACTACATCAATGTTCAGCAAATGGATTTGATTGGACCAAGATATCTAAAAGGAGGATTCAAGTTCTACATTTTCACCATCATTGATATAGAAAATCATTTTGCAGGTATTTATCCTATAAGGAATAAAGCGGCTTCGAGCATTACTCCATGTGTGGCTGATTTTTGGGTTCAATACCAAAGATCTGATTTCTTGCAAATGGATAATGAACTCTCTTTTAAAGGCAGCAACAGACATCCGCGAGGATTAGGATTATTACTAAGGATGGCTATCAGTAATCATGTAACGCCCGTTTTTATTCCACCCGCAGAACCTTGGAGAAATGGCGTTGTAGAGAAATTTAATGATACTGTAAAAAAGTATTTTCTCAAGCAACCATTTGCTACATTTGAAGACATGCAGGCTGAAGCAAAGAATTTTGTTTTGTTTCACAATGCAAACCACAGGTATTCATCGCAGAATAACAAATCTGCAAATGAAATGGTTGCAGACATAAGAACTCTTTCAAAACTCGAAAGAGAAATTGATTTCACACAAAAACCGGTAATTGAAGAAGGGCAATTGATTTTTATACGCTTTATACGAAGCGACCTGAAACTAAGTGTTTTAAATAGTGAGTTTATAGTTTCGAAGGAACTTATTTACTCATACGTAGAAGCAGTTATTCAAATTGAAAAGCATTTTCTTGCGGTATATCATAAAGGGAAAATTTACCATTATTTTGAGTTCGTAATGCCCTTGTCTTAAAATGCAACATGTCAATGATCATTTGATATTTTGCTTTCCTTAGAAAGCGAAATCCTATAGGATTTAGTAAACGATGTCGTGACAC
>CAYFSV010000239.1:0-1331 GCA_964345815.1 uncultured Proteiniphilum sp.
CCATCTATTGCAGCTTTTGCGGGCTCCAATCTGTTCTTCGTGAAAAATTGCTCAGCATTGATATAATTTTTTGTGTCAGTTTCGGTTACTTCTTTGTCTGAACATCCTGCCAAAAAAAGAAACCCGAAAATGAAAAGCAGATAAATACTTTTTAGTTTCATAATTAAGGATATTAAGTGATTTGTAAAATGATAAACTGTCACGTATTGTTGTGATATAAATAATAACAATGCAGTTTTATAAAAGTTTTGTGATAATATGAAACTTATATATCCAATAATGCGGAAAATGGTAAGTGTGGAGAGGTTTGTTTGTTTTGATTGCGGGTTGCTGAATAATTTCAAATGCTATCTGTTCTATTCTTGAAAAATCTCATAGCTAAATCTTCGATATCTTGCTTTCTCGCAATCTTATTCAACCACTTTTTGGGTATGCTGTCGTATCCATACATTAGTGCCGCCAGACCGCCCGTTACGGCAGCTGTTGTGTCTGTGTCTTTTCCTAGGTTAACTGCCTTAATGACAGCCTGTTCGTAGTTTTCAGTTGTCAATAAGCACCATATACTTGCTTCTAACGTATGCAAAACATAGCCACTGCTTTCAATATCGTCTTCATTCAAATTGTGTATTTCATCCTTTAGCAATCTGCTGAATTTTGCAATCTCTTCTGTATCAACTGCAAGGCTTGATAAAAAGTCATAAGTCTCTGTTTTTAGATTCTCATAAATCTCAAATTTATCCTTTCCTTCCAGTATTTGTTTTGCAAACTCAAGGTAGTAAAAACATGATATAACCGACCTAATGTGTCCGTGAGTAATCGAAGAAACATCTTTAGTAATTTCGAATCGCTCATCGATAGGTTTGTTGTATATATAAAAAAGCAAAGGCAAAATCCGCATCAGAGAGCCATTCCCATTATCGTTATCGTTAAAACCACCAGCTAATTCAGGACTTACACTTTGTGAAATCCGATGAATAGCTTGCAGTGTAGCTATTCCGATATCGAACACTTTTCCATAAGGTGTCCAATAGTTCTCGTGATACCACTTTGCGAAATTTTGACCAATTACTTTCAAGTCAAACTCCTGAGTCATTGCTTCAGCAAGACAAAATGTTAACGAACTGTCATCCGACCACGTTCCCGGCGGCAGATTGTATGTTCCGTATCCAATCATATCGGTTATAGGATTTGCACTAAGCTCTTCTCTGCTTCTAAATTCTGCGGGCACACCGAGCGCGTCGCCCACAGCAACTCCAAAAAGTGCAGCTTGAATGTCGGACAGAGTGATTTTATATCTGTTCATAATGAGATGTTTTGTGATGAATTTGAAT
>CAYFSV010000240.1:0-1318 GCA_964345815.1 uncultured Proteiniphilum sp.
AACTTCATCATTTACGCAACAAATATACAACATTCGTAAATATAAACTATATAACCTTCGCCAAACCATTTTCTGCTGCTAACTAAATGTCAGATCTATCTTTCTGATAAACAGCATAAAATATCTGATATGACAAATATAATCTTTTCGCATTTGCGAAAGTTGTCATTATTCTATTTGTTCCGTACAAATATAAAACATTAAAAGTAAATTAAAAAATATCTAATCAAAAGTTTGCTCTTTTTGTTGTTCATCACAGTCATTTATTCTGCAAAAAAGAAGCTATTAGATCAGTGTGATTTTTTTATAAGACTTTCAAGATATTCCGTTAAAAAAGAGATTTTGAATCTATTCTTTCCAAAATAATCCATAACTTTGATTTTTCTTAAAAACTACTGAACGCTATGAGAAAATATCTGCTGTTCTTACTTTTGATTTCGACAATGACTATGGCACAACAACCTCCCGTACTGCTTTTTCCCGATGGTGCACCAGGTGAAAAAACTCAATTGACTCAAAATGACGATTGGTCGGGAAATCATGTTGCCGGAAAACCGGTTTTGCGTATGGGTGATATAAGTGCACCTACACTCACTTTTTATCCTGCTCCGGCGGACAATAACAGCGGCGCAACAATAATTGTGTGTCCCGGAGGTGGTTACAATATTTTGGCTTATGATTTGGAGGGTACCGAAATTTGTGAGTGGTTTAACCAAAGAGGTGTGAATTGTGTTTTGTTGAAATACAGGGTTCCGCGAAGGGAAGGATTGGAGAAACATGAAGCTCCGCTTCAGGATTTGCAGCGAACAATGGCTTATACCCGTTCGCATGCCAATGAGTGGGGCATTGATGCCAACAGGATTGGAGTGTTGGGCTTTTCAGCCGGCGCGCATCTGGCGGCGGTTGCAGGCAATGCTTATGGACAGCTCACCTATCCAAAGATTGATGATTGTGATGATTCAAATTTGCGTCCCGATTTTTGTGTGTTGATCTATCCTGCCTATTTAGATGGTGAAAATTTTCAGATTTCGCCGGAACTTCAAGTAACGGAACATACGCCACCCACTTTTTTGGTGCAAACACAAGATGACAGTCGACTGCTCAACAGCAGTATTTTCTACTATTATGCATTGAAAGAAGCAAATGTGCCGGTGAGTATGAATCTGTATCCTACAGGCGGACATGGCTATGGATTACGTGATTCGGGCGAATGGGTGAACGAATGGCCGGAACGAGTTTTAAGGTGGCTGGGAGAGATGGATATTATTTCCAAAAAAATCAGTCCCAAATAAACACTATCGATTATTCAGGACCGATT
>CAYFSV010000241.1:0-1316 GCA_964345815.1 uncultured Proteiniphilum sp.
TCGTAGTAGTTGCCTTGTGTAATGTAATCCTCAATATGAGGATAGATTAGAGCCACTTTGCGAGCATTGTAGTAGTTATGATAAACATACATTTGACGCAAATCGTCGGGTGAAGGATTGTTGCTGCCTAGGTTTTTCCATTTTGTGTCAAGCACCACACAGTTTTCTTGATTATGATTGATTACAATATCAGGAATAATTCTTGAACGTACACCATTTAAGGGCTTCCAGAATAGTTTTTGGGTTTGTGCAGAAATAGTATGAGACTTGTCGATGTGTTTTCGCAAACTAACATACACAAACTTCTCCCAGAGTAAATTCATATCAAACATTAGTGCCAATACGTGATTTTGTCCTTGCATAACATCTGGGTGATATTGCATCAGCAAAAGTTCGGCTATTTCTAGAGCGTGTTTGTAGTGTTGGTTCTTCCTATTATAAATAATTTTCCTGAAAGTTGAATTTGTAACTTTTATATCATTCATTTCAGGAAAATTGAGCAACAGCGTGCCTATGCGGCTATGAAGCTGCGAGTTAGAGTTGATTTGATAAAGTAGGCGAATAGTTTTGTACAATATCGAATGTAGTGTATGTTGAGTGTCATAAATTGAGTGTGAAGTATAGAATCGCTCTTTATGTACAATATTTTGAGATAAATGTTTGCTGAAGTTTATGCTGCCTTTTAAAGCTAAAGTGTTGCCCTCATGCTTTCGATATTGTTTGATTAATCCTTTATGTATGAGAGATTCTACTTCTTCCACAAATATCTTAAAGTAGAGATCTAGTATCGAATTGTGCTTTAGCTTCATCAGACTACTGCTTGGTGTGTGAACACTAAATGCTCCTACGGCTAAAAGCATGTCAATCAGTTTTTGCTGCCACATTGTTTTAGATTCTTTTGTGCTGGGCTGATTGTCAGCTTTTGGGAGTATTTCAATAACAGTGTTGCCTACCTGAATAACTCCAACATACTCATTAAATTTTACTCCATTATGAATCAATGAGTAATAGGGAACCCCTTTGTCACCATAAAACTTTTGTAGGGCTTCTAACTTTTGAGCATCAAACTTTATACCATCAATCACCTGATTTAGTCGCAATGTTTGATGTTCAAATAGGGTTATATGTTTATGATTTCTATTCACCTTTGTTTAGAAGTATATTTATAGCATGATGAAATTCCTGGTCGTTCATCGTTTCTGCATTCCTTAGTCTATAGATAGGTCTTTCGGAATAGTCAGATTCACTGTAGTCATTAAATGTTGCAAAAATAGAATTGGTAGCCTCCTCAAAATCTTCAAAGAATCCTTCGCCTA
>CAYFSV010000242.1:0-1298 GCA_964345815.1 uncultured Proteiniphilum sp.
TCAGAGTATAATGGTTTGGTATCGTCACCTTCACCCAATTGAAAAGTATCCGTTAGTACGATACCTTCGAAGGGGTGATAGTGATTTGCATCTAAATCATTATTATTAGATTTGATTATAGCATCATGAAATGCATTCTCAATATTTACAGCAGCTATGTAGTATGCCAATAAAACAATCTCATTAGCATGTATCTCCTTTGTGTATTTTCGCAAAAGATCTTCAGGCTTTATCAAACCACTCTGAAGCAAGCGAACAATGAAAGTTCCTGTGCCAGTAAATGGGTCGAGTATATGAATGTTTTCGTCTGTGAGACTGCGATCAAACTCTTTTTTCAAAATATCATTTACAGAATTGATAATGAAATCGACCACCTCTACGGGTGTATATACAATGCCCAATCTCTCAACCATTTTTGGGAAAGCAGTTTTAAAGAACTTATCATACAATTCAATAATAATACGCTGTTTGCCTTCGGCATTGTCGATACCCTCTGCCCTCACTTTTACAGATTCGTAGAACTTATCGAGTTCTTCTAAATCTTTTTCTAAAGCTTGCTCTTCCAATAAATCGAGCATTGCTTGCATTGACTGGCTCATTGGATTATTTCTCACAAAAGAGTAGTCTTCAAACAATGCATCAAAAACGGGTCGAGTAATAATATGTTGTGACAACATCTCTACCGCTTCTTCTTTCGATACACTTGGATTGATATTGTGGTGCAATCCTCTTAGGAAGGCTTCAAATTCGTCATGATGCTGTTTGTTTTCGGTTATAAGCTTATTAATTCTTATGTTTTGTCGTTGTGCAATTTCGCCAACTGATTTTGCCCATTGCTCCCAATATCTGCGATCTCCAACTTTTTCAACCATACGTGCAAAAACAACTGACTGCAACTGTTCGAACTGAAATCCTAATTGTTGTGCAATTTTTTGAACCTTGTCATCGCTGCCATAATCAGAAACACTGATTGGGTTTCCATTTGCATCGAAGGTTACGTCTGGTCTGCCTACCAAGATATTGTTTGGTTTTCGTTTGTTAAGCTCTATTTTATTTACAGTAGCATTAAAGCGGTCATCGTGTGCACGCAAGGCATTTAAAACTGTCCAGACAACTTTATATCTTTCATTATCGTCTAAAGCTTTTTCAGCTTCAACATTAGCAGGTACAACAACAGGTATAACAATATATCCATACTTTTTACCTTCGGCACGCCTCATCACTCTGCCAACTGATTGTACTACATCCACCTGAGAGTTTCTAGCAGAGAGAAACAATACAGCATCTAAAGATGGAAC
>CAYFSV010000243.1:0-1294 GCA_964345815.1 uncultured Proteiniphilum sp.
AATATGAGGGTCAAAATAGGTACTTTTCGTATGCTAAACCTACTAAATAGACCTTATTAGTGTCAAATACATATGCGATATGCTATAATTTGAATGAAATTGGGTCTTTCGCACATGATTTGTATCTGAAATAAAAGTGATTGGTAGAAAAACAGGATAAGTTGAGTATCTTTGCAAAATATCAACAATAAAAAGCCAAACAATTGATCGTTTTAGATATTATGCAATGAAACAAGCCAGAACAGTCAACACTAAATTTGCTACCAGTTGGATGCGTCGTCTTCAGAATGGTGACTTTACACATTTGATGGGACAAATTCATACTTTGTTACAACACCATTTCGAAAATTTGGATACCAATCTATTTGATCACGAATTGAACAATTTTGTGCAATTCAACAGTGAGCTGCAAAAAATGCGCCCTGTGCAAACAAGTCATCGCGCCACAGAGTTGATTAGACGAAAGCACAATTTGCGAGTTAAAAGACTCACAATTTTTTTGCAGCATTTGTCTCATAACGCCACCGCGATCCATCTGTCATCGGATGAGCAAGAAAAATGGCAATTGATTTACAACCTCATGAGCGCATATGGTAATCGATATTATGATATGGGTATTAGCAATGTAACGGGGAAGCTTAATTGGATAATTGAGGATGTAAATAATAGCCCCCAAGTGCAAGATGTAATAAATTCGATACACGACATACGTGATTATTATAATTCCTTGGTAAAACTCAACAAGGAAATTGTGGAGGCTCAACTTACTCGTGCTCTGGATAATGCCAGAGTTAAGAGCCAGCGCCGATATGTGGATGTTAGAAAGGATGTTTACGATGCCTTTCGGATGTTGCTAGTTAGGCTCTACTATTTGCAGAGTCATGCTGAATATAAGCACATTGCCAATTCGGCTCACTCAATAATAGGGCAGTGTTTTGCCGAATACAAACCCGCACTATTGCAGGCTGAAAAGCGTCGTGAAAAGATGAAAGAGCGTGCAAATGCAAAGCCTCAAGGTGTTGCCACAACGCCTGTTAGTTAGCGAGGTGTGGTGCTGAGAACTACTAACGAGAATAACAGTGTCAATATCAACTTACATCTCAATAATTAGCTTGCTAGGTTGGGGGAGTGAGAAGTAGTGGAGAGGGGCAGAGTGGGAATGATGTAATCGAGATTTGCCCTTTAAAATTTAAGTACGTCACAAATTATTAATCATTATTTATTGACTAATCAATGTTAAATGATTATTTGTGAAAACTCTTTGCGTGTCGTGATATTTTAGTTTCTAAAATGC
>CAYFSV010000244.1:0-1294 GCA_964345815.1 uncultured Proteiniphilum sp.
GCTCAATATCCATCCAGTCGGATGTGGCTGATTTCTTTATTTTATTTGATTTAACGGCTCCTGCCACATGAATTGCTCCACCAAAAAGAAGTAACTTTTCTGTGAGTGTTGTCTTTCCTGCGTCGGGGTGACTTATAATGGCAAATGTTCGCCTGCGTTGTATCTCTTTTTCTAAACTCATAAATTTGTGATTAGTAATTAGTTGTCACTAATTGTTTTCATCATTCTTTCTAAAGCATTTTCCCACGACGGGATAAAAACTTTATATTTGTTTTCTATTTTTGATTTATCGAATATGCTGTACATTGGTCTTTGTGCAGCAGTTTTGTATTGCGCTGTTGATACTTTATTTAGCTTGCACTTCTCAAGCTTAGCCAAGCTTTGAATTTTTGTTGCAAAATCAAACCAAGTGGTTTCCCCAGAGTTTGAGAAATGATAAACTCCTGTGTGCCACTCTGCCTCATCTAGAATCACTAAAATCATCTCTGCTAAATCGGCTGCATATGTGGGTGTGCCTTTTTGATCTGAAACTATATTCAATTCCTCTTTTTCGTTCATCAATCGCATCATTGTTTTAACAAAATTGCCGCCATATTGTGAAAAGAGCCATGAAGTCCTGATTATTATCCACTCTTTTGCATACTCTTTGAGTGCTTCCTCGCCTTTAAGTTTTGATTTGCCATATACAGATATTGGATTGTTGTGGTCGCTCTCTTTATAAGGGGTTATGGCGGTTCCATCAAAAACATAATCGGTTGATATGTGAATTATTTTTACACCAACTTTGCCAGCAACTTCTGCAAGATTTTTCACTCCCTCGTAATTAATTTTATATGCAATATCCTCTTCCGACTCGGCTCTATCAACAGCTGTGTAAGCGGCGCAATTTATTATATATTGTATAGAATACTCGTTAATATAATGCGTAATTTGCTCTTTGTCAGTTATGTCTAATTGCGCTACGTCGGTGTAAATAAACCTATAGGGAGAATTTATTTTATTTGAGAGCGATTGCAACTCTTGACCTAACTGCCCGTCGGCTCCTGTAACCAAGACATTTTGTTGAACAAGACCGTAAAATATAGTCTCATTTTTATTAATAGTTTCAGTGCCTCCTAAATGTTTGCTCGAACCAGTGTAGATAGCCATTGCTTAATTGTATTATAGGTGTTGGAAACGATATGAAAAAGAATTTTATATATACAAATCATTGCTTTTTATTACTTTTGTACAAAAGTACAACGAAAATGGCAAACTTCCATATTATTGAAACGGGTTATTTTTTGGCTGATGG
>CAYFSV010000245.1:0-1279 GCA_964345815.1 uncultured Proteiniphilum sp.
ATATGGTAGAGAACTCAATCAGATATGGAGGCAACAATATTGATATTGTTATTACAATTTATAAAGAAGATAGTGAATTTTACTACTTCTCTTTTTATGACACTGGAATAGGTATTTCAAATGAAAAACACCTTAGTCGCTTGTTCGAACGTTTCTACAGAATCAATGAAGGACGTAGCCGTGATACTGGAGGCTCAGGCTTGGGGTTGTCTATTGTAAGAAATGCAATTTCTTTCCACAAAGGCACAATAACTGCCAGAAATAGAGAGAAAGGTGGATTGGAATTATTATTCCAATTGCATAAATGAAATTTGATTAAGAGTTTTACTTATCCTTTATCAGCCACATGCACAGTTAGTTGATTAAACGGAACCACCAAGCCACGTTCATTAATCTGTTTGTAAATCTCTTCATTTAAATCGAATGTCACAGTCCAGAAATCACTTTTTTTAACCCAAACACGAAGCTTAAAGTCTATCGAGTGATCATTCATTGCTGCCATACGTGCAAAGGGCTCAGGGCTTTTAAGCACTAAAGAATGATTGTTCGCTATATCAAGTAATAATTTCTTTGCAACCTCCACATCAGTTCCATACTCAAGGCTCACCACAATCTCCACACGACGCGTATGCTGAGTGCTAACATTCACAATATTGCCTGTTGAGAGTGGTCCATTAGGAATATATATAGTCTTGTTGTCGGCAGTTGTCATCATTGTATATAATATTCCAATGTTTCTAACAGTACCCGCATTTGATTGTGCTTCAATGTAGTCTCCTACCTTGAAAGGCTTGTTGAACAACAACATCACACCACCCGCAAAGTTTGCTAGATTATCCTTTACAGCCAATCCGATTGCTAAGCCAGCAGAACCAATTAGTGCTGCAATAGAGAATGTTTTAGTGCCAACAATATTTATTATGATAATTATCAATAAAATATAGAGAAAGACATCCAAGGCATTTTTCATAAATCCTTTTAGCGTTGTGTCCATCTTTTGCATAGATGTTACCTTATCGGTCATTTTTCTAATTCTACTAATGAGCCACTTTCCAATAAAAAAGATTACGAAAGCCATAAACACCTTCCACGCAAGTTCCAACCCCAACGTCAAAAGTTTGTTGCCCAAGCCATGAAAATGACCTTGCTTTATCATTTCAGAAATCTCTTCGTTGTTATTGATTATCCTTAGTGAATCGCTAACTAATGTTGCATTTAGAAACATAATATAATAAGTTTGATTAAATATGCTATGAATGCAAAGATAATCTATATTAGT
>CAYFSV010000246.1:0-1259 GCA_964345815.1 uncultured Proteiniphilum sp.
AGTAGTCCCAAAGGTGTAATGATTCCTTATCGTAGCTTGTGGTCTAATACCAAATTTGCAAACGACAATTTACCTTTTATAAAGCCAGGTGACAATATTGTATGTATGTTGCCAATGGCTCATACGTATGGTTTAGCTTTTGAGGTGCTAAACTCGATATCAATGGGCTGCCACATTCACTTTCTAGGAAAAACTCCTTCTCCAAGAGTTCTTCTGGATGCATTTGCAAGAATTAAGCCTAAGCTAGTTCTTGCGGTGCCATTAATAATAGAGAAGATAGTAACTCGTAATGTAATGCCTAAGTTGCAACAAGGGGCTGCTAAAACGCTAATCAAAATTCCAGTCCTTAATTCTATTGTTTACAACAAGGTGAGAAAATCGATGATAGAAGTGTTTGGCAATAATCTAGTGGAAGTGGTGACAGGTGGTGCTGCTCTCAACGCAGATGTTGAAAGATTCTTGCGAAAAATTAAGTTCCCATATACTGTGGGATATGGCATGACTGAGTGCGGTCCACTTATTTCGTATGCCTATTGGTCAGACTTTAAAGAACGCTCATGTGGTAAGGTGGTTGACAGAATGGAGGTCAAGATTGATTCTGAAGACCCTGCAAATATTGTAGGTGAAATCCTCACAAGAGGCTCCAATGTAATGCTGGGATATTATAAAAATGATGAAGCTACTAAGGAGGTTTTTACTGATGATGGATGGCTCAGGACTGGCGACTTAGGTATATTAGATAAAGATAATCATGTGTTTGTCAAGGGGCGTAACAAGAATATGATTCTTGGTCCATCAGGTCAAAATATATATCCTGAAGAGATTGAAGATAAGTTAAATAATTCGCCCTTTATTCTTGAGTCCCTAGTAGTTGAAGAGAATGAGAAGATAGTGGCTTTAATTGTTCCCGAAGAGGAAGAATTAAGAGGGCAGGGGATAAACATGGATGATTATCAAGAATTCTTCGAGAATTTTATAAGAGAATTTAATCAGACTATATCTTCATATAGCAGAATTACTTCGTTTAGAATTCAAGAAGAAGAATTCGACAAGACCCCTAAACGAAGCATCCGCAGATTTAAGTATCAAAAATAATATTAGAGAATATATTATAGTGAGAATCGATTTCCATCCTTTATAAATTGGTCATATTTATTCTCATTAAAAACATAATAGAAGGCTCCTCTCTTGGACGATGATTTGTCTTTTTCTTCAAGCTTATCAAGAATATCCATAGAGGAGACTTTTTTTCTAAAGTT
>CAYFSV010000247.1:0-1248 GCA_964345815.1 uncultured Proteiniphilum sp.
TAAACGCGCCTTGGCGGGTGATATGATTGTAGCCACTAAGAATGTGTTTGTTTTCAAATCGAGATATTTAACTATCATTATTTGCAATTAAATGAATAACAGATTACTTTTGTGGTAATATAAAACTTATATATAACAAAAAAATGTCATTAAATCATCCAGGCTTCGCAAAATACAGTGTTTCACAATTGGAAAAGATAGGAAACACCATTGTATATTTGAGTGATAGAATAGACAATTTATCAAAAACAAAATTGTTAAAGCTTTTATATATACTTGATGAATTATCTATTAAAAATAGTGGAATTCCGTTTCTTAATTTAAACTATAAGCTGTGGAGATTGGGTCCAGTAGCTGAAGATATTTTTATTGACTTATCATCAAGGGCAGTTCTTCTTGATAAATTTATTGAAAAGCATATAACCTCAGAGGGGAAGACTTATATTAGCGCAAAAAAAGACTTTTGTGACGATGAGTTCTCAGACAATGATATGGATCTAATAAATTATGTGATAGAGAAATATGGCCATAAATCAGCTAAGGAACTTGTGGAATATACTCATCGTGTTAATTCACCTTGGTATAATACAGCTGTTGAAAACAGAGTGCTAGAGATAATGGAAAGTAATCAAACAAACAGCACTAATTTTACTATTGATATGGCACAATTGGTGTCATATGACAAAAAAAAGTATGAGTTGTATAAAGACTATATAGAATCGTTCTAAGTGATGATTAAGGAAGGATTGATACTATACTTTAAGCCTTTTTATTTTAAAAATGGGAATAGGCCTAAGCCTAAATATTTTATTGTTTTAAAGGCAATTGATTCAGATTTAATATTAGCATCGCTACCCACTAGAAAGGATGCTGTGCCCTCAAAAAATGATATCGATTATGGATGCATAGATTTGCCAGAAGTTAACTTTAATTGCTTTAAAATATCTCCTAGCCAAGCTGTTACTATTTGTGGAAAATATTTTGACTTCCCAACATTCATATATGGACATAATTTAGATGAATATAGCATAGAAATGCTAGATGAAATATATCCTAACATGGGTATAGATTATGAGATATGGGGGGAAATGAATTTAAACCTATTTGAGAGTATGATTGAGTGTTTTAAGAACTCAAGAACCATAAAAAGGAAATATAAGCGCCTCCTTAATAAATCAAATATATAAATTTAATGTTGTGTGTGCTGCGCTGCGCTACGCAAACTAAAAACTAAAAACTAAAAACTAA
>CAYFSV010000248.1:0-1247 GCA_964345815.1 uncultured Proteiniphilum sp.
GATTGCTGCATACAGCCTTTGCTAATGAGGTGCGACTGAAAGAGTATTTTGGAGAGGACAAGCAGCAATCTTTGCAAGATAGTTTGACGCAAAAGTGGGAGAATATAGCCAATAGATATTGTGATAATGATGGTGTTAATCTGCTTACTTCGCATCTGTTTATGCTAAAGCGAGGTGCCGAAGTGCCTGAGGAACCAGATGGCGAAAAACCAATTAATATTGGAACTGCCGACTTGATATACTCGGATGCCATACCCACGCAAATGCAATATGTGGCACTGGGGCATTTGCACAGATATAATGATGTGGGCACTCACCAGCCAGTGTTGTATAGTGGATCGCCTTTGGCTTACTCATTTTCGGAGGCGGGGCAGCAGAAATATGTAACAATAATTGATTTGGAGCCAGGGGCACAAGCGGTTGTAAACCAAGTGCCATTGAAGAGTGGCAGACAATTAGTTCGAAAAACTTTTGATTGCATCGATAATGCTGTGGAGTGGCTAGGCGAAAATCCAAACAGCTTGGTGGAGATGACTCTTGTGATGGATGAGTATTTAATGGCGGAAGATAGGAGACGGCTATATCAATCGCACGATGGAATAATCCATTTGATACCCAAGATACGAAATGAAAAGGTGTCTAACGAATCCAACCATTCAATCGATTTAAGCAAAGATGTGAATGAGCTATTTGTGGATTATTTTAAGACCAAAAACGGGGGGCAAGAGCCTAATGAGGAGCTTATGAATTTGTTTAACGAGATACTAAATAATTAACTTTAGAATGATACCAATAAAACTAACTTTAGAAGGAATATACTCATATCAGGAGCGACAAACTATCGACTTTACTGAGCTTGCAAGCAATGGCTTGTTTGGCATTTTGGGTGGAGTGGGGTCGGGCAAGTCTTCAATTCTTGAGGCTATCACCTATGCGCTTTATGGGCAAACGAATAGACTTGGCAGTAATGATAAGAGGAGCTATAATATGATGAATTTGAAGTCGGATAGGTTGTATATCGAGTTCGACTTTATGAATTATGAAAACAAAACTTTTCGTGCTACCCGCGAGATAAAGAGAAATAGCAAGCGATTTGAGGATGTTAGAACGCCTTCTGTTCGGTTTTACCAGCATCTGGATAATCAGTGGGAGCCACTGGAGCACTCAAATGCTGAAGAGATTGTGGGATTGAGCTATCAAAACTTTACTCGCACTATCATTATCCCGCAAGGGCAGTTTAAAGAGTT
>CAYFSV010000249.1:0-1243 GCA_964345815.1 uncultured Proteiniphilum sp.
GGAAGAACCATGACTAGTTCATGTTTTGTTTGCTCAAGGTCGATGCTCTCGTCAATATCATTTCTGAGCATTGATCGCCAATTTGTTTTGTCATCAAAAGTCTCTTTAAGAGCCACCTCAATCACCCCTGCCAGGTATCTATTTGGTGTTTTGGCTAGTCTTATTGCCGAGCTTGCTCCTTGATCTATCCATCTAGTTGGAATTTGCGTGTCGCGAGTAACTCCCACCTTCACCTTATCCGTTGCAGCAAGATAAACATAGTGTGGCTGATTGTGGTGAATTTCTTCCCATTCTGGGTCTCTTCCTTCTCCTATGTGAGCCTTGCATAGTTCGGGGCGTATGATGCACTCGGAGTTTGAGGGTGAGTTTTTGAAACATGGAAAGCAAAATCCTTGTGCAAACGATTTGCTAGTTTTTCTGCCACAGTCGATGCAATAGATGTTTCCCTCGAAACTAACCTTGATATCTTTGCCTATTAAGTCTTTCATCTCAACTGTTTGTTCAGTTTTGGTAGCAGTGTCAAACAATATCATACTATACTGTGTCATTCCATCATCAGCTAATTTTGCCGGCATCTTTCTCAACTCTCCTTTATATGTCATTCTCTTTTTATGTTTAAGTTTAAGCACAAAGGTAGTAAATTTGGAGCTTGTTTTTAAACTTATCATTGCTATTAAGGTCAATGAAATATAACAAATATAGTAGAGAATAGATTATGGGAAAAATAAGTTTGTCAGTTCTAATTGTTTTTTTGATGCTCACGATAGTGTCTTTGAGCGCACAGTCTGAAAATGAAATAGAAAAAGCTCTCAAGCTTTCTGTTGAATACAAAGTTGAGCGAATGAAAGGCATTATTAAATTTAGTGATTCAAAATCGGAGCGTATCAAATCAATAGAGCTTGATTATTTGCTAGATGTGTATAAAGCCGAAAAGTGCTTTATGTGTAATAAAAGCAAACGAATAAAGCGCCTGAAAACTGATAGAGATGAGAAGCTTCAAGATGTTTTAGAACGTGATGAGTACATCAAGTACAACTCATTGGAATATGGCTTGATTCAAAATGTTCCCGTTCAATTGGAATAACAAAATGGGGGTTGTTCCTCGCTAATTTGCAATCAAATAGTGAGATCATACCCACCAATTGGTTGTGCTTCTCTTCCTTTCTTTTCCTTTGTAGCTTTTCGCTAACCATCGCATCCACAAGCAATTTGCGCACAGCAATATACAGCAACCTATGCTCCT
>CAYFSV010000250.1:0-1243 GCA_964345815.1 uncultured Proteiniphilum sp.
TTCCGAAACGTTCATCAATTCATTAATCAAACAAATGTACTTACAATTAGAAATAAAGTAAAGATTAAAAACTATTTTTATAACTAACTTTTGTCTTGATACAAAAGTTACAAAAAATCAAGGCTGTAACGAATTTGTCTAAAAATAAATCAGCTCAGCTAAACATTGTTCAAACTCGCATTGTGTTGCTACCGCACACAATTGCTCAAACAGAAACAATGTTCTTAACGCTGACCTAATTTATTTTATTAACGACAAATTCATTAAGGCCGGTCGCGGCTTCCGAACATTACATCAATTAATCAAACCCACAACATCTATCGAAGAACAAGCCAATTTTTAGTTTTTAGTTTTTAACTTTTAGTTTGCGAAGCACCGCGAAGCACTAACTTTTAGTTTTTAGTTTCTGGACACGTCTAATAAGCGTTTGTTTTTTGCGCTCGCTCCACTCATCATTGGGCTGCGGGGCAAGGTGGAGCCACTGGATGAAGCTGAGGATGAGTTGGTGGGTGTGGTGGCGATGGGCGGCATATTGCGCCTGGTGGTTGGCGTGGGTTTGCATCATGTGGGTGCGCTGCTGGGTGAGTTGGAGCTGGAGGGCAAGCATTTCGTTGATATAGTGGATTTGGTGAAGCAGATCGGCATCCACAAAGGCTTGCTTGAGGGGCGAGGCGGGCTGGGCAAGGTGGTGATTGAGGGTGTGCACAAAGGTGGTGTAGCCCGTGCGGGAGATGAGCGCCTGAGTGAGGTTGAGATCGTGAAACGCCTGCAGGATGCGATTGGCGCTATGGTGGCAATGGTGCTTGGGCAGCTTGGCATAGCCTCGACACAGGCGGCGCACATTGCGAAGCACATCTTTGCCCTGATTGATGTGGTAGTTGATGTCGGTGGTGATTTGCTTGGTGTTGATAATGTGGGTGTTGAGGTGCGATTGGTGCAATGCGTGGCTTGCCTCGGCCATTTGCTGGGCGAAGGGTGTGTGTTGTGAAATTGTGGAAACAAGTTTTGCTATTCTATTGAATTCTTTTGCCGATGCGCGGTCAAGTACGGTATGTCCTATCATTGATAAAAAAACGTTGCTTAGTTTAACAGGTTTGCAAAGATAATCATTAAAAAGATTAAATAAAATGTTTTGCGGAGGAGGCTTTGCACCCGTAGGTAGGTCGTTTGTAGGCTTAGGAATAGCCGTTTATCGCGTAGGTAGGAGTGTTTGAAGAAAATTTATGAGTATTGTACGCGTACA
>CAYFSV010000251.1:0-1239 GCA_964345815.1 uncultured Proteiniphilum sp.
TTTTGTTTTGCCCAAAACGTATATGTTTTTAATACAAACAGCAAAAATAGAACCTAAAACTGGAGGATGTTTCTATGAATCCAAAATGAAATGATGGTTATTAATACCAATATAATGGCTTGTTGTCCATAAAGGGTTTTGCGACAATTAGCAATTTTTTGTGATGGGTGTTTGATTAAGTCGATTATTGCACCGAGTGTGATGTAGGGAATAGATATTACGAGGATTGCATTTTCGGCAAATGCTGATGATATGTTTAGATGTAGGAGGTGATGGATGGCACGTTGGGAACCACAGCCTGGGCACTTCAATCCTGTGGTGACAAGAAAAGGGCACTTTGGGAAGAGATTGCTTTCCACGGGATTGAACTGCCAATAAATAAGTGCTATAGCTGCAAAGGCAAATAGGATGAAAAGAAGTTTAATAAAACGCATCGGTAATGCCTAAAACGAAAACTGATATAATATATAAAATGGATACTGCCAAGCCAATCCACAAACCAAGCATCGTCCATTTTTTTGCATCTCTCGAGGCTTGCTCTGCCTCGCTGTAGTCGCCTGCATAAAATCGAGACTCAACTTTCGACGCATTTATTATTCCAATAATTCCAAAGGGTAGGCAGCAAAAAAGTGTTACGAGTATCGATTCCACTAGCCATGTTTTGGGTGGAATAGATGGTTTATTGCCATAGTTTTGGTTAGAGAAACTATTTGTTGTTGGTGGTGGCATTTGCACTATTATGTCTTGCAATTCATAAACTGTGCGAGCGGGCTGCCAATCGGTCATTCCCTGGTGCCACACTTGTGTGTCGGCTTTGATGTTGTGTCCACGAAGCTCTTCAATGGTAAATGGTCCAAATTTATTGCTTCCGTCGGTATAGAATTATTTTCTCATACGATTTAAATTATTAGTTTTGAAAAATATTGTATATAGCTCGCTTTAATCATTTACTTGTATGATAATGATTAGTATGCTCGGTTCATACTTTACTGGCGTTTTTGTTTGTAAAATGATTATCAATTGCAAATATACATAAAGTATGAAATAAAAATAAGTTTTTCTTAAAAATGTTTTAAAATAAAATAGGGATACTCCAAGCGGAATATCCCTATGATATAAGTTGTTATAGTTATTATACTATTTCGGCTCCATTCTCCAGTTTGTCGGATGGGCGAACTAGCGTGAGCGATCCATCGGGGTTTTCGGCTGATAGTATCATGCCCTCGCTCATTATGCCTC
>CAYFSV010000252.1:0-1197 GCA_964345815.1 uncultured Proteiniphilum sp.
TATTAATTAAAACTGCCTAGATAATGTATATCATCGAAGACGAAATTCACGCAGAACTGCTGAAAAAAGAGTACAAGACCTTTGAAGAGGCTTTGTCAGCACTAGAACGTATCGCCTCAATTTCGTGGGACGAAGAACCAAACAGATGCCCATGCACAAACTGGAAAGAGTGCGAAAGAAACTATCATATAGTTGAATATGATACTAGCGGAACCTATTGGAAGGAGCTTCAACGATGGGATATGTTGACAATCTCAGCAAAAGGAACTAGGTGGACTAAAGAAAGAATATTATAACCAAATGAAATTCAAGATTGCAGAATCATTAAGTAGAAGCGAGTTTAAACGAAAATTCAGCTTTGGACATCTATACAGATCTTATATTTATGCGCCACGTGCAATATTAAAATTGGCCAATAATAAAAAGAGTGGTCTAATAGACCCTCATTTCATTGAGCGACTGCAACTAGCTGTGACAGAAGTCAATGGATGTGCCGCTTGTTCTTATGCACATACAAATATGGCATTGAGCCAAGGAATGAGCAACGAAGAGATTAGTAGCTTTTTGAGTGGTAGTGATAGTTTTATCAAACCAGAAGAGGCTAAAGCTATAATATTTGCCCAACACTTTGCTGACAACAAAGGATACCCACTTAGGGATGCTTATGAGGCCATAGTTAAGGAATATGGCACTCAAAAAGCACAAATCATACTTTCGGCCTGCCAAGTAATGATAACAGGAAACATGTATGGAATACCCCTTAGTGCTTATTTATCACGCAGAGAAGGGAAGCCCTATAAAGACAGCAATTTGGGATATGAAATAGGAATGATGGTGGGAGGCGTTGTGATTTTACCCTTGGCAATACTTCATGCTCTCTTAAGATGGATGGTGGGACAACCCAATATCAGTTATGGAAAAGAGTAAATAGGATTTACTAACGCCTACAAATACATGATGATCCTTTAATGCTAAAATAAAAACATATAAATCTACACATAGAGGTGTGAAGAATAGAGCCTATTTTCTATTTAGATTAAAATATATTTATGCATAGCCCACAACTTTTAGGGGTGATCCGTGATCCATACTAGCAGTCAAAATAAGCAAACATAAAAAAAGCTGAAAATGTCAGTAGCATTGTTTGTAAACTCTGCAACTATTTCATTTTCAGCTTTGCTTGCGGAGAGGGAGGGA
>CAYFSV010000253.1:0-1195 GCA_964345815.1 uncultured Proteiniphilum sp.
TGTACCGGCATTTCCTTTATTGACTCAACTCCCATTCGCAGTTGTTACATAAAAAGAGAGAAACAACACAAGACATTTAAAGACATTGCTCAGAAAGGACAATGTTCTTTGGGTTGGTTTTATGGCTTTAAGTTGCACCTGATAATCAACGACAGAGGTGAAATATTAGATTTTATCCTCACTCCCGGTAACGTAGATGACAGAGAACCACTCAAATGTATGGACTTACATAAGCGTATCTTCGGAAAACTATTTGGTGATAAGGGTTATATCGGAAAAGACCTGTTTGAACAGCTTTTTGTCGATGGCGTGCATTTAATTACCAAGCTTAGGAAGAATATGAAAAATGCCTTGATGCTTTTGCACGACAGAATCATGTTACGCAAAAGAGCATTAATAGAGTCTGTAAATGACGAGTTGAAAAACATTTGTCAGATTGAACATACCCGACACAGAAGTTTTGATAACTTTATTATTAATCTGTTGTCTGCATTGGCAGCATACTCGTTTTTCGACAAGAAACCTTCAATAAATATCAATACGGACATTGTGGATCAAAATATTGTGTCGGTTGCTTAGGTCGAACTCACGTTATAATAGTATTTATTGGAGCAACCATGAAGCGTTTGTATAACATTTATGTTCTCTGAATTTAATATTTTAGGTATATGTTGACGTATGTCATTTGAAGATAATTGCTCAAATTTCTTTATCTGGTTAATTGTATTGTTATATTTACCGAAATCCCATTTATAATGCTCATACACTTTCGCGTCTTTTATGTTATATATTAAATGGCTTGACGAACGAGTAAGGTGTGTTTTGTGTGGGAAAATGAGTGAGAAGTTCTTAACAATATTCTCTCCTTCTTTAAATGTTTCTCTAAAAATTGAATCACTATCTTTAGAATAAAATTTGAGTCTGTTTTCATAATCATAAGTCCAAAATGCTAAGGTATCTTTATTTAAAATCATTATTTTCTGATATGCCCCATTAATGTCAGGCAATTGATACTTACTTATAAATTGCCCTGATATATCATATTCGTAAACTGCATTGTTTACTGGTGCTAGAATATTGATAGTCTCACTATGCTCATCGATACTAAAGTCTGATATGTTAAAGTATTGGTTCGGACCATCGCCTCTTTCATTTATTTTATAGAGGTACTTTCCTGCAGAATTAAAAACTAATA
>CAYFSV010000254.1:0-1173 GCA_964345815.1 uncultured Proteiniphilum sp.
ATCAATATTAATGTTATAATACTCCTAAACATAGACAATGTTTTGGTTTTAACTGGCACGATGTCGCAAAGGTAGTAAATTTTTCACACAATCGCCTCAACCAATTCATCGAGTGTGAAGCCAGCGAAATAGTGGTTGTAGTCTAATTGAGAAAGTTTGGATTTCACATCTTCGGATGTGTATTTGGTGTCGATTAATTGTTGTTCCACCTCTTCTAGGTTGCTATTGTTGCCAAAGAAGGTGCCAAAGAATCTTATTTGTTTGATTACAGAGTTTTTCACATCGATATGCACATCAATTTTCCCGGCAGTGAAACGTGAGTGGCGCTCGATGCCATATTTGGGCGAGTTGCCATAGTTCCAATCCCATGTGCCAAATTTGGAAGCACGAATCTGCTCAATTTCGGCAAGTTCTTGCTCTGTGAATTTATACTCGACCATCTCGGGAAATTCGGCTTTCATTTTTTCGAGTAGTTTGTCAGAAAACTCATCCACAGTTATCTTCTTGGGAAGGTGAGGCAAGATGTTGCTAACAACGCTTCGCACGGACTTTACACTGCGGCTTTCGATTTTGTCTTTGGGTTGCTCCAATGCTTTAGACAATACTGAAAGGTCGGTATTGAAAAGCAGACAGCCGTGGTGCATCACACGCCCTTTGAGATAAGCCTGTGCATTACCACATATCTTCATTCCGTCGATGGTGATATCATTGCGACCAGTGAACTCAGCCTTTACGCCCAGATCTGCGAGCGTGTCCACAACGGGTAGCGAGAATGTTTTGAAATCGAAATCTGCACCCTTGTCTTCATTAGATATAATGGTGTAGTTGAGATTGTTGTGATCGTGATATACCGCTCCCCCACCCGATATGCGACGCACAACGTGTATGTTATTTTGTTTCACATATTCGGTATTAACCTCCTCAATTGTATTTTGGTTTTTACCCACAATTATTGCAGGTTCGTTAATCCAAAGAATAAATATTTTGTCGTGCTGCTTTAGGTTTTTAAAACAGTATTCTTCTAAAGCTATATTGTAATCGGGTTTGTTTGATTTATTTACGATGTAGATCATTTTGATTGATGATTTCAGAATTATGAATTTTGAATTTTGATTGTCCTCCTCGCTTTGCCAAGAGGCTCTGGGATAAAACACAGATTTCGGGGTTTTTGTT
>CAYFSV010000255.1:0-1142 GCA_964345815.1 uncultured Proteiniphilum sp.
TAATAATCTTTCTCTTTGTTGTAATATAGATTTTGTTGCAAAAAAGGATTATTCCTAAATGATTTTTTTTGTGATTTATCGTAGTAGTTGTACTTTACATAAGCATCAATATTGTTGCTCTCAAGGAAATGATAATTTTCCTCGCCACCATATCCTGCGTCTGCACAAACTTTATTAGGGAAGATTTTATAGTTATCTTGAAAAGACTTTAACAATGGAATAAAGGTCAGAGTATCATTAGGATTTTGAAAAAAGGCGTAATGTATTATAAATTGATTTTCAGTTCCAATTTGCTCATTATAAGCTGGCTTTAATTGTCCATTCATCATATGGTCATCTTTCATTCTCATAAAAGTAGCATCCTTATCTGTCTTACTGTAGCTATTGCGATTACCTAATATCTGAAGCTTCTGTTCATATTCCTCAAGTTTAGGTATGAATTTATTCTCTATCTCCCTAATCTGCTTCAGCTCTTGTCTATCTTTGTTTTCTTTATTAATAGCAGCCATACGCTCACGTAGCTCTTTACTGTTGTAGGGTGTCGGTGAATCATCATCTGGATCATTATCTTGTGCGATACCATCTTCTATTTGAGAAAGAATATTGTGAATCTTTTTCTCTAGATTCCCTTTGTGCCTCTCAACAGATTTACGCCAAACAAAAGTGTATTTTCCAGCCTTGCTCTCTTTTTTGGTGCCATCAACGTAAAGTTCCTGGAGTGAGATATAATTCATATCTGCCAGCATTAAAACAACTTGTACAAATAATTTGTGAATATTATCCTTTAAGCGAAGAGAACGAAAGTTATTGATTGTCCTAAAGTTGGGTGTTTGCCCGCCTGATAACCACATATAATGTATGTTTTGCTCTAATTGGGTAGATATCTTTCTACAGGAATAAACATTATTCAAATAGGCATAGAACAAAACTTTCAACATCATTCTGGGATGATAGCTACTAGTACCACCTCCTTTGTAACCAAAGTCGATATTAGTTAAATCTAATTCGTCAACAATATAATTGACTAAACGAACTGGACTATTTTTAGGTATTTTACTGTCAATACTTACAGGAAACAAAACATTTTGTCCTTGATTATAATCTTTATAACTAATCTTTGCCATATATAGTGCTGTATTATA
>CAYFSV010000256.1:0-1090 GCA_964345815.1 uncultured Proteiniphilum sp.
CAAACTGACTGAGGTTGTGATGTTGGCAATCCTAAATCATCATTTGGGATATGTAAGTTTAGTTTTTCTGCAATTGCTTGTAATTTCTTAACTCGTCTTTTAGAGCCATATTTGTTGATATAGGAAAGGAAAGTGAATGGATCAATTTCATTCAATTCAATATCACGAATATCACCTGCTTTTGATTTATCATTAAAAGGAGTAATGCCGACTGATTTTAGTAATTCAATCAACTCTTTCTGGCTGTCCTTTTTATTCCTTAGGTACTCTATTATTCCCTTGTATGTTGAAATCCATGAATATTTGTGAGGCATGATTTTATTTGTTTAATGTACTTATAGAAGTTTATTATCTTACTTATTTCAAATCGCTAAGTTAATCATTATTTACTATTCGGCTTGGCTTTCGCAATTTGATCTTATTTGAAATCATTTTGGTTACTAAAATATGATTTTTATTTTACTGTGTCTTATATACTTAGAATACGCTTTTCTTTAGCTATTTTTGCAAACGAAAAATTATAAATGCTACAATTGATGAAGGTAATATTTTCGTACTCTCATGTTCCATCTTTTAATCTTGCAACGGAGGAGTTTCTGTTTTCTCAAAAAACGGATAATTATTTGTTGCTCTACGTAAACGAACCTAGTGTGATAATAGGCTCTAATCAGGCGGTGGTGAATGAGGTGGATATGGATTTTTGTATCGATAATGAAATTAGAATCTACAGGCGTATGTCGGGTGGGGGAGCTGTGTATCATGATTTGGGAAATATAAACTACACCTTTATTGGTGAATACACTCGCAATGCTTTGGGTGCCGATTTTTTAATTCCTATTGTGGAGGTGTTGTCGCAAAGGATGAATATCCCCGCCACGGTGGGCAAGCGTAAGGATTTGTGGCTCGATGGATATAAGATTTCGGGCACTGCGGCTCATATCTCTCGAGGTAGGCAGTTGCATCATGGCACTTTGCTGTATGATGCCAATGTGGATAGTTTGCTGAAAGCGTTGGCTCCAGAAAACAGAAATAGTGTGCAAAAAGCTACTGCATCGGTGCCTAGTCCTGTGAAAAATATTCGTCAGTATCT
>CAYFSV010000257.1:0-1079 GCA_964345815.1 uncultured Proteiniphilum sp.
ATTGGTATGGTGGTTGACGATGCCATTGTGGTGCTCGAAAACATCACCACTCACATCGAACGAGGCAGCCGCCCCGATCAAGGTGCAATTTATGGTACGGAAGAGGTGTCTCTTTCAGTTATTGCCTCCACGCTCACCATTATTGCCGTGTTCTTGCCTATGACAATGATTAGTGGTTTCGCAGGAATTCTATTCAATCAACTTGGTTGGATGGTTACAATTATTATCGCGTTGTCATTAATTATTTCTCTGTCGCTCACCCCTATGATGAGTGCCAAAATGATGCGTAGCTCGAAGGATATGAAAATTACTGGCTTCGATAAATGGTACGAAAAAAGAATCCTACCTATGCTCGACAAGCTAGATATTGCATATTCAAAGATGTTGAGGGCGGTTACGGGCAATCGCAAAACTACTCTTGGCATTGTGTTGGTGGTGTTTATTGGTGGTGTTGTCTATTCGGCTCTTACTCTCAAAACTGAGTTTATGCCACAGGCAGACAACGATGTTATTGCAATGACTGTCGAAACTCCTCCTGGAACCAGAATGGAGGTTTCGCGCGATGCCGCCGATAAAATTGTTGGGATTATCAACGATAAATATCCTGAGGTTAGAATAGTTTCTTACTCAGTTGGTCAGGCAAGTGACGACAACACCTTTGCAGCTATGCAAGATAATGGTCCAAACATTATAAAGTATAATATCAGAATGGTTCCGGCCAAAGATCGTAAAAAGAGCATGTTTGAAGTATCAGACGAGTTGCGTCAAGATTTAGCACAATTGCCCGAGCTACACCGCTTTATTGTTCAACCTGGAGGTGGAAACATGGGAATGGGTGGTGGAAACAAAATGCAGGTTGAGGTTTATGGATATGATCTTGGTGCTACTGATGAAGTTGCTAACAATTTGAAAACTAAGTTCGAAAATGTTGCAGGATTGCGCGACATCAATATAACTCGCAAAGACTATCGTATGGAGTATCACATCGATTTTGATAGAGAAAAGCTCTCTACAAATGGATTAAATATGGCCTCAGCAGCAAGCGTTGTTAGAAACCGTATTAATGGACTTGTGATGTC
>CAYFSV010000258.1:0-1074 GCA_964345815.1 uncultured Proteiniphilum sp.
AACACTTAAGCAATTAACCTATTAACTGGTAAACATTATGCTGAATATTTACACCTTATTGATAACGTTATTGTTATTGACAACCAACTTTATCTAAATGCATCAACAATACCAAATACTTCTATTTATGGAGATTTACAAAATATTGTTCAAATAAATGAAGTTCCTAATAAGTTCTATTTAAGTCCACAAGCTTGTAAAGGTATATTAAGAAGAAAGGAAGAAAGAAACATCAAAATGAATGAACAACTTGAAAAACTGATGAAAAAAATTAGCCAAGTTGAAAATGAAACTATTGAAACAAAAACAGAACGCCAGCATGTAACATCGGTTTTGCAAAAGAGCGAGTTAAGTGATTAATTCAAGGGTAGTGCATTTAATCCGCAAAACCATTTTTTATTTGCTTTTAAAATCTAAATTAGCAAATAGAAAAAATCGTTTTGCTTATGTTTGTGCTAAATTGAAAGTTCAGTCTTTCTAATCCGCTCCTTCGCAAAGCCGTTTCCCGTTGTTGCTTCTTGGAAAAACGATAAAATATATTTAAGTGAGAGTAATCTGGAGATTCCTGTAAAAAGCTTCAACTCCAGTAACAAGATGGCGCTGAGAGATTTTAATAAATTGGTAAAGTCTGATCAATACCCTAAAATGCTTATAAAACTTGATCATATTGAACTTGCCGACAGATCTTCAACATCAGCAGTAGGAAATGCTGTTATTGATGTTACAATTACAGATGTTACAAAAAGATATATTTTCCCTGTAACAACAGGTAAAAATGGAAATAACTTTACTGTCGATATAACAAAAGAGATCAATATACGTGATTTTAACCTGACACCTCCTGTTCACATGATGGGAATGATAAAAGTTGACGAATTAATCACCATCAATCTGTTCATGGAGTGTGATATTCTACCGTTAGATCAGGCTGAGCTTACAAAGTAAGAATCTGCTCATAAATAATACCTCAACACCTTTTTCAAATAATATTGTTATAAACCTTTATTGTCAGTATTTACTATTTAGCATTGACGACAATTGTATTTTGTTGTAAAAGACACCAAAAGTTAAAGT
>CAYFSV010000259.1:0-1055 GCA_964345815.1 uncultured Proteiniphilum sp.
ATCACATTGTTTTCGATATCTTTTTTGATGTTGAACTTTCTTATTTTCTGTATGAAAGGCGACGAGAATATATTTTCTTTACCTACGAATAGTTTTGGAGCCTCCAGCCAGCATTCACCACTAAAGCCAGTGCCGCCAACACGAACTAAAACAGCAGCTACATTGGACGAAAGAGCCAGCTTTTTCTTCAACACTTTAAAGCCACCACTTCCTTCGGGAATTGGAATGAAAATCACTGAGTCGGCTACATCGTAAACTTCATCTGCATGTCGCCCCTCTTTTTTGTTATATATCTGCAACTCAACACCAAAGTCGCCCTCATCACTAATCTTTAGCTTGTTGCGTTTGTAAGCAACTTGCAACTCCACTTCACCCCTGCCAAAGTCCACCCCTGTTATTCTATTATAGGCATGACGCTCAAAACGGTCACTTTCACCCCTAAAATACAAAGAGTAAGAATCTTTATGAGTGTTTGCTGAATCTAAGTTATCATCAATAAGATACTCTTGTTGCCTAAAAAACTCTTCACCTCGAGGTGCAAACTTACCTGGCAATTTCACTCCACCCACAATTCGTAAAATGCGTCGCACAGGATTGTTATGTTTCTCAAACACAACCTCCTGTTCAAATGATTGAGTGGGAGAGATGATTATACCCTTTTCGTTATCATTGCTAGGGTAAATTACAGTTCTTGTCTCTTGCTGAATTTGGGCATTTACTGCTATGTTGAAAGAGAAAAAAGTGAACAACAAAATCAACACCTTAAAACTAGATAAATGAATTTTTCTTTTATGCATGATTTTGGATAATTAAGATTGTAAAGATAGTAAAATATTAAAATGAGAGAAGAGTAACACTTGATTGTAATGTTACTCTTACACTCTTTGTTAATGTTTAGATAGAATAAAAGCTTGTTTGTTCTTAGAAATTAAATCTTTGTTTAATTTTACCCTCTCTATCTTTAATGATAACATTTATGGTTTGTCCTTTTACATTAATCTCCATAATGTCTCGGTTCCCATTAACAATCAGGGGAAAAGTATTTCCCTTTTCTC